>NZ_RQVG01000008.1:0-110493 GCF_003992195.1 Veillonella sp. 3627
TAACTGTATCATATGGTTTCACAAAATCTACGGCTGTACCATTACCTTGTAAGTTCCAACCTGCATTCAATACATCACCCACAGTGGCTGCATTGTTTTTGTTCACTTGATCAGTTCCAGTTCCCAATGTTGGGGCTGTTGCGCTAGTCGTTGGAGCATTAGTACCTGTTTTAGCACCTTCTAAGTTGCCTTCTACATTAGTTAATGTAGACGGAGTTTTTGTGCCTTTTGGTCCATTCACAGATGTAATTACATTGCTTCCATCCACTATTTCATCGTTTGGACCTTTTCCTTCTGGAGTTGTGTGGTAAGTAGTACCATTCGGACCTTCTACAGGATATACTTTCGTACCATCTGCTTTTGTATACGTTACTGCATTGATAGCTGTCTTAGATTCCACATCAACAGTGATTATACGTACTCCATTTTCTGTTTTACCAGATACTGTAGCTAGACCTGTACCAACAAATTTCACTTCATCAGCATTTTTTACCGTTTCAGAATATGAATTGCCCAAATCACCAGTTGTTTTATTAGAAGATACTACCCAACCCATGTTACGCAAATCACCTACTGTAGCTGCATTTGTATCAGGTACCGCATTGTTATCGAATTTACGCAATTCATTTCGAACTGGTGCTTTACCATTTACTGTAGGGTCATTATAGTTTTCAAGCTTGCTGATCACATTTGTAATTGGATTACCACCATTGTTTAAACCATTTTGATTTAATGTAACTGTGTCTGCATCAGTAGCATTAGGCTTTTTAAAGGAAACTCCATTTGGTGTAATCTTCACCGCATTATTATTAGCATCTTTGAATTCAGCACTTGTTAAGTCTTTTAAATCTGTTTTCAAGGAGTAGATAAAGTTTTTACCATCTTGTTTAATCGCTAAATTATTGCCTGCTTTGAAGGTCACTGTATTACCAGATTTGATTAACTCTTCAGTAGCTCCAGCACCAATCATAGTACCCGTGCCATCTGTGCCTGCTGTCGCTTTCCAGCCCATTTCTGTTAAGGCTTTTACTAAATTATCAGCAGTCACTAATTTGCCACCAGTTGTATTCGCTGTTGGTATTCCATCTTCACCTGTTGTAATAGTACCAGTTTTTGGAGTTAATGTAATCGTATCGCCTGCTGCTGCTACATGTAACAAGGTTCCATCGCTAGATTTAACAGTAAACTTGATAGGATCTTGTTGAGTTAGATTTTGTGGATCTGTTTCGCCAGCTGTCTCGCTTCCATTTTGACCAGCTAATTTAATTGCTTTATTCACTAGTTTATGGATTTGGCTACCGTTGATAGCATCTTTAGAGGTGTCGGAGATAGTTCCATCTGCTACATTTGTAATTTTTACCGGTTTTGTATCATCTTTATCGGATACCTTAATATTTCCATCAGATGTGGCAGAGAATCTTGGACCTTTACTATTACCTATTTGCACAGTGTTGAAAGAAGGATTCTCTACCGTAGCAAATATAATTTTACCATTTGTGTTATGTGTTACATTTAGGTTTTTACCAGCAATCATTTCTATAGTATTGCCTGCTTTAATGGATTCACCATTTGCATCTACTGTACTTCCTGTATTTCTTGTACCATCTGTAGTAGCACTTGCTTTCAATGTGAAAGCAGCATTATTTACAGCATCTACTACAGAATCTACGGTAGCAATTTTGCCAGTGTCTCCATTTGTTACTTTCATAGTGCCAGGGGTAGTACCAGCTTCGATACCACCAGTAACAACTTTTAATCCACTATCTCCTGTAGTAATCGTTGTGTTATCAGTTTTTGCCTTTAAACCAGCCGTTGTTACTTCTAAAGACTTATCTCCTGGTTTTACAGTAATTTTGTTATCTGTAGTTTTTTCTAAGCCATCGCCAAGGTTTACGCTGTATTTCACAGTAGATGTTGTACCATCATTTGCAGTTGCTACAGCCACTGAAGTTCCATCACCATCGATGAAATTCACAGTGTCATATGGTTTCACGAAGTCTTTCGCTACACCTTTTTCTTGTAAGTTCCAACCAGCGTTCAATACATCGCCTACTGTGGCTGCATTGTTTTTGTTTACTTGATCAGTTCCGTTTCCCAATGATGGGGCTATTGCGCTAGTCGTTGGTTCTGTACTGTTCGGTTTAGCACCTTGTAAGTTGCCTGCTACATTTGTAATTGGATTACCACCATTGTTTAAACCATTTTGATTTAATGTAACAGTGTCTGCATCAGTAGCATTAGGCTTTTTAAAGGAAACTCCATTTGGTGTAATCTTCACCGCATTATTAGCATCTTTGAATTCAGCACTTGTTAAGTCTTTTAAATCTGTTTTCAAGGAGTAGATAAAGTTTTTACCATCTTGTTTAACAGCTAAATTATCACCAGCTTTGAAAGTCACTGTATTACCAGATTTGATTAACTCTTCAGTAGCTCCAGCACCAATCATAGTACCCGTGCCATCTGTGCCTGCTGTCGCTTTCCAACCCAGGTCTTTTAAAGCCTTTACTACTTCATCAACAGTCACTAATTTACCATTTTTAGTAACTGCAGTTGGTACACCTTCTGTTGTTGTAATTGTACCAGTTTTTGGAGCTAATGTAATTGTATCATTTACTGCCGTTACATGTAACAAGGTTCCATCACTAGATTTAACAGTAAACTTGATACCATCTTTTTGATTTAGATTTTGTGGATCTGTTTCAGTAGCTTCTTCCTCTCCATTTTGACCAGCTAATTTAATTGTATTATTCGCTAGTTTATGGAATTGACTACCATTAATAGCATCTTTGGATGTTTTAGAGATCTCACCGTCTTTTACATTTGTAATTTTTACCGGTTTTGTATCATCTTTGTCAGATACCTTAATATTTCCATCAGATGTGGCAGAGAATTTTGGCCCCTCGTTGTCACCTATTTGCACAGTGTTGAAAGAAGGATTCTCTACCGTAGCAAATGTGATTTTACCCTTTTGATTATGTGTTACCTCTAGGTTTTTACCAGCGATCATGTCTATAGTGCTGCCTGCTTTAATGAGTTCGCCCTTTGCTTTTACAGTACTATTTCCATTTCTTGTACCACCATCAGCACTTGCTTTCAATGTGAAAGCAGCATTATTCACAGCCTTTACTACAGAATCTACGGTAGCAATTTTGTCATCGTCTCCATCTGTTACTTTCACTGTACCAGGATTATCACCAGTTATAACAGGTTCGATTTCACCAGTGACAACTTTTAATCCTTTATTTTCGTCAGTTGTAATCGTAGTACCATCTGTTTTAACTTTTACACCATCTTTGTTTACTTCTAAAGATTTGTCTGCTGGTTTTATGGTAATTTTGTTAGCACTATTTTTTTCTAATCCATTACCTAAGTTAACATTGTATTTCACAGTAGATGTTGTACCATTTGTAGTGTCTACAGCCACTGAAGTTCCATCACCATCGATGAAATTCACAGTGTCATATGGTTTTACGAAATCTTTTTCTGCGCCGTTATTTTGTAAGTTCCAGCCAGCTTGTAATACATCGCCTACTGTGGCTGCATTATTTTTATTTACTTGGTCACTTCCTGTTCCCAATGTTGGTGCTATTGCGCTAGTCGTTGGTGCTGCACTGTTTGATTTGGAGCCTTGTAAGTTGCCCTCAACATTCGTAATAGCATTGCCACCATTATTTAAGCCATTTTGATTTAATGTAACCGTGTTTGTACCAGTAGCATTAGGCTTTTTAAAGGAAACTCCTGTTGGTGTAATATTCACCACATTATTGTTAGCATCTTTAAATTCGGCACTTGTTAGGCCTGTTAGTTGTTTTGCTAATTTGAATTTAATCGTTTTTTCATCGCTATAGACAACGCCAATATTATTATCTGTTAATTCTCCGGTAGCGCCACCTTTAAAATCTAAACGGCTATCTGACATACTTCTAGCAACAACTTTTTTAGTTTTCGCATCGGCAGCCTTCAGATCAGCATTATCTCCAACAACCTTATCATCAGAAGAGTTATCAGCCCCATAAAAATACACAGGATCGGTTGTCAAATGCTTTAATACACCAAAGAACTGGGAACCATTGATGGCATCTGTAGAATCTTCTGCAACACGGCCTGCTGCAACGTGTTTCAATTGACGTTCATATCCTTCCTTACCGAAAGACACCACGTCACCAGCCAAGGTATTTTCCCCACCTTTCCATGTATAGCGAAGACCATTTACTGTTACATCTACTTCTTTTGTGCCTGCTTTATCCGTAGTGGCACCGCCACCGATAGCTACGGCATTATCTCGATTTGCTGTGGCACCTGAACCGATAGCCACACCATTGACAACTTTTGCTTTAGCGCCAGTACCCAAAGCTAATGAAATATCACCCGCCTCAGCTTTTACACCTATTGCTACAGAAGCTTCCCCTGCAGAAGTATCGGTATATTGTCCTCCATCCCACTTTAAATTTTTACCGGTTAATTTATTATATGCAGTACCAATCGTGGCCGTCGACCGCTTTCCCTCCAAGTCTGTATAGGTAGTCATGATTGCGTCTGTTTTATCCACATCATCATTACCAATAGCAATAGAAGAGTTACCTCTTGCAATCGTGTTTGAACCAATGGCGATAGACTGATCTCCATACGCACGAGCGCCTTCACCAGCCTTACGCCCTGACCCAATCGCTACAGATTGATTAAAGGCACCATCTTTCGGTGGATTACCAGCAGAATCCTTTTCATCGTAACCAGCCGAGGCATTTGTACCGATAACTACATTTCTACTACCCACACTACCACTGTTATCACCAATATGAACAGATTCGCCACCAGCTTTGGTAATAGCACTACCAATAGTAATCCCATCAGAAGATACTGTCGACCCATTTGCTGATATAGTAGTACCATCAGCATTACCAATCAACACCGACGCCTCTACTCGATCTACATTCATAACCGCCGGTGTCACAGCCATGGCCATCGCCGCCGTAGACATAACAATCGCTTTTGCCTTGTTGCGGCCTACACGTTTTGCCATCTCTGATACGACTACATAGCAGCCTTTTGTCTTACTCCAAATGACTTTATATATGCGGTTCAAACCCATAAATCCTTCCTCCTTCTATACTAGCTATACACCTTTTAAACTCTAACCCTCTAATATTAGGAAAATATCTTCATTAGCTTCACTTATATTCACGATGTAGCATACTGTAATAAAACTACAAATACACCCTCAGTTTCCCATAGGCTTTAGAGATAAAACAATATATCCATGATCCATGAACTATTTGATTATTCTACAATTCGCAGATAATCTCTATCGCTAAATATATTGTATAAATCTAGTTCAATTAATCTCGATATTATTATATATAAATTTCTATACACTAGCAAGTATTCTTTTGAAAAAATATTCACATACATTAATTTTGTAATACTTGATTGATATGTTTTTATGCTCAATTTTACTTTCTTTTTTGGATTATAGATTAATATTTATTTATTTTTATTCATTATATGGTTACTTGAAACAATTTTATGAATTTTTATTCTTCTCGCATTTTAAGTGTCATAACTTATATCATTTTTAATATCTTCTTACCCCCCCCGCATTTTTATTCAAAATATATAATTTTAATACACAAAATACCACATATATTACGAATTTTAACATTATCTTTCTATGATAACTATTATGAATTAGAAGTCACTTTTTTCTCTTTTTTCAAAACAAAATCAACAAAACGTAAATGTATCCACAAAAATTCAAACTATCACTTTTACCCTCATTGTTGTGATCTTTCCGTCCTTAGAGGAACGCAATTAGACGTAGTAGCCTTGTGGCGTCCCTTACTACCTAAATCACACAAACACAAGAAGAGCACGGCCTGTTCCTGAGCAAGCATAACTACTGTATAGCTTGCGAAGGAATATGCCGTGCTCTAAAAACTCAGAGGAACGCAGTTAGATGTAGTAGCCTTGTGGCATCTCTTACTACCTAAATCACACAAACACAAGAAGACCGTAACATACCCCTGAACAAACATAACCACTGTATAGTTTGAGAAGGGGTGTGTTACGGTCTTCCCTTTATCTTATTTAGTTAAGAACGCCACAGGCTACATAAACTAACAAGAGACGATTTTGATGAATTTCCGCTTTCCAACTTGCAACACCATACCATCTTTCAATACAATATGTTCTTCATTGCACTTTTCACCATCAATTTTAAAGGCTCCAGCTTTAATAGATCGTCTTGCTTCCCCATTACTTGCTGTCAAACCTGCATCAGATAGTAACTGTGGTACAAACACAGGTTCTTCTGTGATTGCCACTTTATATTCTGGAATATCTGTTGGCATCGCATGTTTTTGGAACACACGCACAAACTCATCTTGACCAAAATTGGCTGCTTCTTCTCCATGATATAGACGAACGATAGTATGAGCCAATTTCATTTTTACATCTCTAGGATGGGCTGCACCAGACTCTAAATCCTTACTAAGTTGTTCTTGTTCTTCAATACTCATGTCTGTCACCAACATAAAGTAACGCATCATCAACTCATCTGGGATAGACATCGCTTTACCATACATTTCAGATGGAGCTTCACTAATACCAATGTAGTTGCCAAGAGACTTACTCATTTTCTGAACCCCATCAAGGCCTTCTAAAATTGGCATTGTAATAATGGTTTGCTCGGGCATCCCCTCTTCGCCTTGTAAATGGCGTCCCATTAACAGGTTGAATGTTTGGTCAGTACCACCAAATTCCACATCAGCTTTCAAAGCAATAGAATCGTAACCTTGCATCAATGGATACATGAACTCATGAATACTGATAGGACGACCTTCTGTGTAGCGTTTATGAAAATCATCACGTTCTAACATACGAGCTACGGTGTACTTAGATGCTAGTTTCAACACATCAGCAAAGTCTAATTTGCTCAACCATTCGCTATTAAAGCGCACTTCTGTTTTTTCAGGATCTAAGACTTTAAAGATTTGCTCTTGGTATGTTTTTGCATTGGTGATAACTTGTTCTTCAGTCAATGGAGGGCGTGTTACACTTTTACCAGTAGGGTCACCGATACGAGCTGTAAAGTCACCAATTAGAATGATGACTTTATGCCCAAAGTCTTGAAACAATTTTAACTTACGCAAGACTACAGTATGACCCAAGTGGATATCTGGAGCTGTAGGATCCAAACCTAATTTAACAATCAATGGCGTATTGGTTGCTACGGATTTTTCAAGTTTCTTCTTAAATTCATCTTCTGGTAAAAGATCAGCTACCCCATGGGAAATGAGGCGAAACTGTTCTGCTGCACTAATCATGATTATCTCCTATATTACTGTGAACTTTTAGAGGATTTAGGGGCAATAATGGGATCTTTCCCTTTATTACTTTTTGATTTAGAGGGGCTTTCATCATTGGATGTTGTACTAGTATCCTCCTCTACATCTCCATCTTTTTTATCTTTTTTGTCTTTCTCATCTTTTTTCTTATCTGTAGCTGGGTTTGTATTGCCTGCATAAGCCTCAGGACCTACCCCCTCTGGCACTGTAAAGTTAGATGCTGGAGTATCTGCTAAAGCTGCTTGCATGTATTGTCTCCAGATGATAGCTGGTGTTTGACCACCTGTGGTACCATGTAAAGTTTCAGATCCACTATCATCACCCATCCAAACCACTGTCACTAAATCAGGCGTATAACCTGCAAACCAAGCATCTTTTTCTTCATCGGTAGTACCAGTTTTACCTGCTACTGGACGACCAAAATAAGCATTACCACCTGTACCAAATTTAATTACAGATTCAAGCATATTTGTCATCATATATGCATATTTTGGCTCTACAACACGAGTTTCCTCAACAGAACCTTCCTCTACAATATTACCATTACGATCTATAATTTTCGTAATAGCTACAGGCTTAACTTTCACACCGTTATTGGCAAGCACCCCGTAGGCTACCGCCATATCCATAGGTGTCACACCTTTTGTCAAACCACCTAATGCAACAGCTAAGTTATCATCACCATGTTTATCTAATGTAGAAATCCCCATTTTCTCAGCTAGGTCCAACACATTTGACATACCCACCTTATCTGCTGCTAATACAGCTACTACGTTATTAGAGTGAGCTACTGCATTACGCATTGTCATAGCGCCTGAATGTCTACGAGAATAGTTTTGAGGCTTCCAGCCATTAAATTCAGATGGTTTATCTACATATACTGTACCTGGAGTATCTCCATTTTTCAAAGCTGCCAAATATACAAATGGCTTAAAGGCTGAGCCCGGTTGACGTACCGCCATAGTAGTACGATTAAAGGAATCTGTACCACGGCCACCCACCATAGCTACGATATGACCATTATGAGGATTAATAGAAATCAATGCCCCTTGTGGCTGCTGTAAGCCATTTTCATCCGTATAATAATTTGGTAAGTTTTCCATAGCCTGTTCAGCAGCCCTTTGTGCCTTCATATCAATGGTAGTATAAATTTTCATACCTTCTTTATAAATTGCATTATCACCATATCGTTCTGATACTTCATTAATAACATAATCTACAAAGTAACTCATTCTGCCATATCCATTAGAAGATTTTGGTTTATCTAACAAGTGTAAGTCCGCATTTTTGGCTTCTTCTGCTTGATCAGCTGATAGATAATCATATTTCACCATCTGTCCCAATACAACAGCCTGACGCGCTTTAGCTGCTTTTAGATTATTAAATGGAGAATAATAATTTGGACTTTGCGGTAAGCCCGCTAAAATTGCCATCTGCGCTAATGACAGGTCCTGCACATCTTTATCAAAGTATACATGAGACGCTGTTTGTACGCCATATGCACCTTGACCAAAATAAATTTGGTTCATGTACATTTCTAAAATTTCTTGTTTTGTATAGTGTTGTTCAATACGCAATGCCAATAAAGCTTCCATAATCTTACGTTTAAAGGTACGATCCTGTGTTAAGAAAGCATTTCGTGCTAACTGTTGTGTAATCGTAGATCCACCTTCTGCAACACCGTCATGAATAATATTTACCCATACAGCGCGTAAGATACCAATAGGATCGATACCATGATGGCTATAGAAACGATTATCTTCTGTAGCAATAAAAGCATTCTGAAGGTTTTTTGGAACTTCTGACAACTTCACAGGTAATCGATTTTCTTCTGAATGGACTGTAGTAATTAAATCACCATTCGCATCATATATTTGTGAAGATGCTGCTGGTTTTACATTAGCCACGTCCGGTAAAGAAGACATAGTGGCACCTAAAAATCCACAACCTGCACCTGCTACAATCAATATAAATAAGATAAAGAAAATCCAAAAAGAACGTTTCCAAGATGATTTTTTCTTTATCGGTTTCTTTTGCACTACCCGTCTCCTAGGAGGAATGGGTCTTGATGAACTAGGATTCATATGTCACCTCTCTAAAGCTCATTATTTCCTATAGAACTCCCTTAATTATACTCTATTGCAGATTTTTGCACAAATTAGAATTCCATAAAGGATTCATTTATAGGATTACAGTCGTCGCTCCTGCACCACCTTCATCTAAACTAGCTAGGTCATAACTTTTAATACCTGGCAAGGTCCTTAAATAATCATGAACTCCAGACCGTAAAGCTCCCGTTCCTTTACCATGAACAATACGCACCGAATTTAATCCAGCTAGTATAGCTTGGTCAATGAATCTTCCTACTTCTACAATAGCTTCATCCACAGTTCTACCAATAATATTTAACTCAGTAGAGGCTTGTTGTTGACGAATGACCGCCATACCAGATCGCTTCCGCTGACGATTGGACATAGGTGCAGGATTTTCTTTACGCAATAAGGCACTGGCTTCCTCACGAGTGGCTGCTAATAAATCCTTTTCTTTCACAGTCACTGTCAGTCCATTCATATCTACTTGAATCCGTTTTCCTTGAATAGCCAATATAGTGCCCAATGATTGTAAATTATCTAGGAATACAACATCGCCCACTTTTACCTTAGTCACATCTAAAGGATCTCGTTTTTCAATAGTCCCTGTTGGAACAGCTACATTGGATACACCTTTTCTAGCTTTAGATATAGCATCCTGACGTTTTTGCTTGTCCGTTTCATTAAAAGAACCTTTTAACTCTTTAATGATTTGTTCACTCTCAATACGAACAGATCGTTTCATATTTTGCGCTTCTTCTCGAGCTTTTTCTAAGATGACCTTTTTCTTATCTTGTAATGCTTTTTTATCACGCATCACTTGGGTACGCATACGGCGCACTTCTTCTTGTTCTTTTTTCAAAGCTCGTTCCCGTTCTTGCGTTTTTCTAAGCTCTTGATTTAAATCACGAAGCATATCTTCCATAGCACTACGTCCATTCAGTTCCCATTGTTTGCGAGCTAAGTCCACCACATCTTGCGGTAATCCTAAGCGTGCTGCAATGCTAAGTGCATGTGAACTACCTGCTACACCAATATGTAAACGGTACGTTGGGCGTAAGGTTCTTTCATCAAACTCCACATGACCATTTTCGACACCTTCCGTTTGATACGCATAGGTTTTCAACTCATTATAATGCGTGCTCACCATCATGAGCGCTCCTTTTTTACGGAAGTATTCAATGATTGCAATCCCTAAGGCACTTCCTTCTTCTGGATCCGTACCAGAACCTAATTCATCTAGTAATACTAAATCATTTGGTCCTACCTTTTTCAGTATCCGAATTACCTGCGACATATGGGCAGAGAATGTACTCAAGCTGGCTTCAATGCTTTGTTCATCTCCAATATCTGCATAGATATGGTGAAAGATTGGTAAAGTAGATCCGCTATCAGCTGGAATACATAATCCACTTTGGTTCATTAACGCCAACAATCCCAATGTTTTTAGAGACACTGTTTTACCACCTGTATTAGAACCCGTAATCAACAAAATACGATACTTCGTCCCTAAAGTGATGGTAGTAGGAACTACCACATTTGGAGCTAGCATAGGATGACGCGCTTGTAGTAAGTTCACTTCTCGACCTTGACTAATGATGGCACGGACGGCTTTCATCCGTATGGCTAATTCTGCTTTTCCATAGACAAATTCTACATGGGATACACGTTTACATGCATCTAATAATGTATCTGCATGAGCTCGTACCAACTCTGTTAATTCTTTGTAAATACGAAGTACTTCTTGTTCTTCTGCCAAGGTAGCTTCTTGTAATTCATTATTTAAGTCTACCAATCGCATAGGCTCAATATATAAAGTGGCACCTGTAGCAGATCTATCATGAATAAGACCAGGAAATGCTCCTCGATATTCTTGTTTTACAGGAATGACGTAACGATTATTACGCATAGTAACGATAGCTTCTTGAAAGTATTTTTGATTATCCTTATCCTGTAATATTCGCTGTAAATCATTTTTAATAGCATTCTTTGTACGACTCATGGTCATTCGCAACTGTTGTAGTTTAGGTGTAGCGCCATCCAGTAACACACCATAGGCATCAAAAGTTCGTTCAAAGCGCTTGGTCAGCTTATCATGACTTGGCAAATCCTGTACCCACAAAGATAATAATGGGTAGAGCAGATACTTTTCTTTAAAAAAACGATGCATCCGATTATATGCCAAGATAGTGGTATGCAAGTCCCAAAGCTCTTCACGAGTCAAAATAATTTCTTTACGACTTTTCGTACAAGTTGTACGAATATCTTTCGTGCCACTGATGGGTTGCTCCACTTCTTGCTCTAAGGAGCGCATAGCTTCCACGGTTTCATCTAGGGCATCTTCAATTTTTTGACGGTTGTGCATAGGTTGCAAATTCAGTGCATATTCTTTAGCTATGGCAGAGGAACACACATCTGCCAGCTTTTGCCGTATATGTTGAAAGTCTAAGACTTGTTCACTATTCATTATGATTCCCCTAATATTCCTTTAAAAAAGTGTCCTCGTGTGATATGAGTAGCTCCTTCTTTGCTCGGTGCTTTCACAGTCCCCTCTAGTAATTGATGATACATACTCACCTCGTTAGCAATCCATTTAAGACTTCGTTGTCTTCCATCAATAACCAATCGTTGTAACCCAGAACGTCGTAAGTCATCTATATAGCTTTTCATATCTAACTCACGGCTATTCATAATATGGGTACGACAGAATGGATCTGTATAAATTGGAAATAGTTCACCCTTTCTATCTTGCAAAGCATAGTCTTGTTTCGTACACACCACAGGACAACCTCGTTTATAACCTGTACCGGCAAAACTGCTGATAGGACAATACTCAGAAATCATCAATTCTACACGGCCTTGCACAATAGCTCCAATAGGCATAATATTTTTACTTGCCATCGTATTCATTTGATGCAAGGTAGCCTCTAAGGACACATTGACAGTACTAAATCCTAAGTCATTAAGTATGCCTAAGGTGTGAGAGTTAAAGGTTTGCAATCCTGTATCACCTTCCACCACACCTGTATATCCCAGTTGATGTAATACCTCCAAAGCCCCCAAGAAATGCACTCGAATCCCATCTGGATTGGCTTCTACCATATGGGTTAGCATATCCCTAAAGGCTATACTTTCATTATCCTTAATCACCCTTGGGGTACTAAATATAATTTCTTTGTTAGCCTCACGGCACATTTGTACAGCTTCTTCATATACAGGATATGCTACTGGGATTCTTTGTAATGGATCGCCAAACACAATACGGTCTACTGGCGTCATAATTGCCTGCTGCAGACCTTCTAAGGAATCCACTAAGATTTCTAATTGTTTTGTATTAGATTCTAGGGTATGCACCTGTGTAAATCCTAACACCTGTCCTACTGTTTTTGTCATATCTCCTAATAATTCCATCCCTGTCGGCAAGTTCGCTTTACGTGCTTCCCATGATGCCACGTATTGTTCTATTAGCAATTCTTCCATAGCCTCCACAGCATGTCTACGAAGACTATTTAAGACACTGCTAGGCCACATGAAAGAACCTTCTGGAACCGTCACATGATCTAACTCAAATAGAGTATTCCCTAAACGACCTAATTGTTCCGTAATTTTCTCCACAGAAGTAGGTTTATGATTAGCCATTTGTAATACATATTCATCTGTGACTGTTACCGTTTGACCAGAATCTAACATCATCGTCAATGACACAGTACTACCTTCTTCACCATGTAAGAACATATAGGATTTGTATTTACGGGTAAAATCTTTTAACCCCCGTTGTTTGGTATATCCACCTTGGCTGGCACGATAGACCTTGCCTGCACTAATGGTTTCCGTAAGTGGAATGCGATATATATTACGATCAAAAGTCATATCCGCCGTCACTGTAATGTAATGCACATCTCCCGTATGGGCAATGACTTTCAGCAAGTCACCTTCCGCCACAGCCTCCTTAGTGCGCAAGGATAACGTACGGCCTTTAACCTGTCCTTCTCCCAAGTATTTCCCTAAATGGTTAGGCGCACTGATGGTCATCATAGACTTGGAACCATTATTTTCTAAATAAGCCGTAGAGAACCCACGATTAAACCCTTCTTCTAAGCGAGTAAAATCTTCCTCTGTGGCTTGTCCAGATCTATCGATGATTGTCCGATACGTACCGATGACTTCATGCACATAGGATACCTTTTTCATGCGTCCTTCTACTTTGAATGAAGCTACGCCTGCTTCGATGAGCTCTTTCATATACGCACTATAGTTTAAGTCCTTAGGGCTCATGATATAGGTCTCTTTATCATGAGTAATTTGTTCACCATCTAAAGTAACCAATTGGTATGGCAAGCGACATGGTTGGGCACAAGACCCACGGTTGCCACTACGTCCACCAATGAAACTACTCATCAAACATTGTCCAGAGTAGGAGATACAAAGCGCTCCATGAATAAACACTTCAATTTCAGCCTTCGCATGTTCACAGATATGGCGAATTTCATCTAGGCTCAGCTCCCTAGATAGAACCACTCGTGTAAATCCTAAGCGTTCTAGAAATTGTACAGTCTCCAAATTAGTAGCCGTCATTTGTGTACTACCATGTAGCTCTAAGGTAGGCGCTACTTGACGCGCTATTCTTGCAACACCAAGATCTTGCACAATAATGCCGTCTACACCAATGCGTTCTAGTTCCCGTAGATGCTCTGCTAAGGCTTTACTTTCACGGTCACCTACCAAGATATTCACCGTTACATAGATACCCACCTGTAATATATGAGCTAATCGCAAAGCCTCTCGCAACTCATCATAGTCAAAATTTCCCGCATGAGATCGCGCATTAAAGACCTTACCGCCTAAATAAATGGCATCAGCCCCTGCTTCAAGGGCGGCCATAAAGTTTTCCATTGTCCCTGCTGGGGCTAATAATTCCATCACAACTCCTTATAATAAATCGGTCATCCCATAAGAGAGATGACCGATTGTTACATCCCGTAGGATTTACGTATTATCGTAAAGTGCAACCTTTGTCTGCTAATTTTGCTAACATCGCTTGGATTCTATCTTCAATATCAGCATCTACTAATGTACCTTCATGAGAACGGAACGACAAGGTATACGCTAAGCTACGATATCCTTCTTGGATATGTTCCCCTTCGTATACGTCAAAGATACGAACACTCTCAAGATATTCGCCGCCTTCTTGTTTCATCACTTCTAACACATCAATAGCTTGAACATCTTTTGGTGCTACAATCGCTAAGTCACGACTAGTACCAGGGAATTTAGAAATTGCTGTGAAAGAAATTCCTTTGCGGTTCACTTGTAACAATGCTTCTAAATCCATTTCAAATAAATATGCTTTACCACTAATGTCATAATGACTTGCTACTTGTGGATGTAATTCACCAAAGCGTACTATTTCAACACCCTCTACGGAGATACTAGCACTTACACCTGGATGTAAATAATACTCTTTACTTCTACTAATTGCATAATTTTCAATACCAAGATTAGCGAGTACAGATTCAATGATACCTTTTAGATCATAGAAGTCTACATTTCTAGCCGGTACATTCCATTCTTGGCGATCCCATTTGCCTAGGATAACCCCTGCTGCCATCATGCGTTCGTTTGGTAATTCTGTAAGCGGCAATGCCTTAGGTTCGTACACAGCAGCCACTTCAAAAACGGCTAAATCTAAATTCTTTTGAGCTACATTGCGTTTTGCTGTTTCTAAGACGCTAGGTACTAAAGTAGTACGCATCACAGGAAACTCTTCGGAAATTGGGTTTAGAATAGGAATCGCTTGATGTCTGCTATCTGTTTCAGGAATTAACAAATCTTGCAAACTATCTTTATGCATGAAACTAAAAGTAATAATTTCATCTAAACCAGCTTCAGCCAAAGCATGTTTTACATCATGTACTAACGCATGCATAGGAGATACTGTTCCCGTTTGGATTCGTGCCAATGGCGTAGTAGGTGCAATATTATCATAGTTGTGAATGCGTGCTACTTCTTCTGCAATATCTGGCATGCCTGTTACATCATCACGCCAAGATGGAATAGTAGCCACTAATGCCTCACCATCAACTTTCACGTCGAAGGATAAAGTTGTTAGGATAGTAATCATCTCTTCTTCTGCAATATTAGTACCTAAATACGAATTCACAGCTTCACTCGTGAAAGATACTGTACGCACTTCTTTTGGCGCTGCATATACATCAATCACACCTTTTGCTACTACAGCACCTGGTGTAATATCCAACAACAATTGTGCTGCCCGATCTAAAGCTAGTGGTGTCACTTCGCTATTCACACCACGTTCAAAACGACCAGATGCTTCAGAGCGCAAGCCTAATGCACGAGAGGTACGGCGAATAGAAGCTCCATTAAATACAGCAGCTTCCAATACAACCGTTGTTGTTTCATTGGATACTTCACTATCAGCACCACCCATGACACCAGCCACCCCTACAGGACGGTCAGTATCAGCGATAACTAGCATAGTGTTTGCTAATGTATGATCATTGCTATCCAAGGTTTGAATCACTTCTCCCTCTGTAGCTTTACGAGCCACTAAACTATGTCCATGAAGATGATCATAGTCGTAAGCATGCATTGGTTGACCTAATTCTAACATTACATAATTTGTTACGTCCACCACATTATTGATAGGACGAATACCGCAATTACGCAAACGATTTTGTAACCATAATGGAGATTTTTGAACTGTTACATTTTCAATCAAACGTCCCATGAAACGAGAGCATAACTCTGTATCAGCAATAGAAATATTCAAACGACCTTCAATAGATGGTCCCTCTTCTTGCACTGTTACCTCTGGGAATGTAGCTTCTGTTTTATCTAATACGGCAAATTCACGGCTTAAACCAACCATGGAGAAACAATCTGCACGGTTTGGCGTCAACTCAAATTCATAGACTACATCATTAAGGCCTAGTACTTCTTTTACATCTTGTCCAATAGCTGTACCTTCAGGGAAGATATAAATACCAGTAGCTTCTTCTGGTAACACTACATCTGTAGATAAGCCAAATTCTGCTACAGAACAGAACATGCCTTCTGATGTTTGTCCACGAAGTTTGCCTTTTTTAATTTCTGTACCATCTGCTAAACGAGATTTATGGTACGCTACAGGAACGATTTGTCCCACTGCCACATTAGTAGCTGCTGTTACGATTTGTTTCGTAACCGGCTCACCTTCTTCTGTTAAGCATTCTACTTGGCACACTTGTAATTTATCTGCATCAGGATGTTTTGTAATTTCTACAATTTTTCCTGTATAGATTTTTTTAATACCTGTATCACAGTTGATCACTTCTTCTACTGGAATCCCAGCTTGTGTTAAGGCATCTGCAAATTCTTGAGGGTTCTCGCCAAGATTCACAGATACATAGTCTTTCATCCATTGTAAACTAGCTTTCACGGTAACCTCCTAGAATTGCGTTAAGAAACGTTTATCATTTTCATAGAATAAACGTAAATCATTAATACCATATTTCAACATTGCAATACGTTCTACGCCCATACCGAAGGCAAATCCTTGTACTTCATTTGGATCATAACCATTCAATTTCAATACATTAGGATGGACCATACCGCAACCAAGAATTTCTAACCACCCTGTATGAGAGCATACACGGCATCCTTCACCGTGGCACATGCAACAAGAAATATCTACTTCTGCACTTGGTTCTGTGAAAGGGAAGAAACTTGTACGGAAACGTACAGCTGTATCTTCACCAAACATGTGTTTCAAGAACAACTCCAATGTTCCTTTCAAGTCAGAGAAGGTAATCTTCTTATCGATAACAAGACCTTCCACTTGATGGAATACTGGAGAATGTGTGGCATCATAGTCCCAACGATATACTTTTCCCGGTGCGATCATACGGATAGGTGCATTTTTTTCGCTACCTTGCAATGTTCTCGCTTGCACTGGAGATGTATGGGTACGAAGTAATACGGAATCAGTAATATAGAAAGAATCTTGCATATCACGAGCTGGATGATCTGCAGCTAAATTCAAGCATTCAAAGTTAAAATAGTCTGACTCAATTTCAGGACCTTCTTCTACAGCATAGCCCATAGACACAAAAAACTGTTCAATTTCTTCGTTGATTTTTGTTAATGGATGTAAATGGCCTTTACGAACAGGACGACCTGGTAATGTAATATCAATAGTTTCTTGTTCTAATTTAGCTGCCAATACAGCAGATTCCATTTGTTGTTGTACTTCATCTAAGGCTTCTTCCAACGCTACACGCACTGTATTTACCAAGGCCCCCATAGCAGGACGCTCTTCTGGAGATAGTTTGCCCAATCCTTTTAATAAGGAGGTAACTTCTCCCTTTTTACCTAAATAGGTAACACGAATATCTTGTAATTCCTGCAAGTTCGCAGCCCCTTGAATTTGGGCGATTGCTTTCTCTTGCAATGCTTGCAATTGTTCTTTCATTGATTCCTATCCTCCAACTATTCTTCATCTAACAACGACCATGGCAATTCTGGTAATACCAAATCGTCAAGAACCATAAACGTTCCACTTCCCATATAGACAAGTTCTCCCATATCATTATACAAACGACAGGATGTAACCATTGTACTTTGACCTTTGTGTTCCACATTGGATACACCGCGGATTCTTGCATTTTTCGGCAGTGATTTCACAAAATTACCATTAATTTGTGCCGTTGTCACTTGCTTTCCTAGTGTAATACAAGCCAATCCCATAAGATAATCTGATAAACTCAAATGTACCCCACCATACACATCGCCTCGCGGATTACTGTGCAATTGTTCTTCACTGTGAAAGTCTAGTTCCACATGTCCTGGTGACATATTCTTAAGTGTTACGTGATGTAACACCTCAAAAGGATGTGAACTTGTATGCTCTTGAAAGTATTCTAATAATGTTCTATGTTCCATATAGCTAACCTTTCTAAGCTTATCTTTTTATTATAGAGGAAAGTCTACCTCATTATCAATAGATAGCTTAGAAATCCTTGATTAAATCTAATAATCCTTGTTCATCCATCACAGGGATACCCAATTGTTCTGCTTTCGTTAGTTTACTACCTGCATCATCACCGGCAATGACCAAAGTAGTTTTTTTACTGACAGAACCTGTTACCTTCGCTCCATGAGCTTCTAGGATTGCCCCTGCTTCAGAACGTCCCATGGAAGTAAGCTTACCAGTCAATACAATGATCTGTCCTTCCAGTTCATTGCCAACGGCTTCTTGCACTTCCTCTTCTAACCGTACTCCCGCATGACGTAACCCTTCAATCAATTGGCGATTTCGTTCATTTCCAAAATATTCTACCAAACTTTTCGCCATGGTAGGTCCTATTTCATCAATATTAGTCAACTCATCTATGGTGGCATTCATTAAGCTATCAATGGAAGTAAAGTATTTCGCAATGGTTTGCCCTGCTTTTGCACCAATTAAACGTATACCCAGTCCAAATAAAACTCGACCTAAGCCGCGTTGTTTAGAATCGTCAATCGCTTTTAGTAAATTTTGCGCCGACTTTTTGCCCATTCGCTCTAAGGATGTAATATCCTCTTCCTTCAAATGATACAAGTCCACTACCGTTTCAATACGATGATTTGTCACTAGCGCTTCTACAATACTAGGACCTAATCCATCA
Source organism: Veillonella sp. 3627 (assembly GCF_003992195.1). Taxonomy (NCBI): domain Bacteria; kingdom Bacillati; phylum Bacillota; class Negativicutes; order Veillonellales; family Veillonellaceae; genus Veillonella; species Veillonella sp. 3627. Next base: position 19,099 of record NZ_RQVG01000008.1, read on the forward strand.
ATGTTCATGGCATCACGGGATGCAAAGTGAATGATACCTTCCTTCTCTACCGCTGGGCAATGTTCATTACTACAATAAATAGCCACTTCTCCTTCACGGCGCACCGTAGGAGATTCACACACCGGGCAAGCATTGGGCATTTCATAAGGCACAGAATCCGATTTTCGTTTATCTACCACCACAGAAATTACCTCTGGAATGATTTCTGCAGCTTTATGAATACGTACCGTATCACCAATACGAATATCTTTTTCTTTAATAAAGTCTTCATTGTGTAAAGTTGCCCGTGATACATTCGTTCCGGACACAAACACAGATTCTAATTCTGCAGTCGGCGTCAACACCCCTGTACGCCCTACATTGATTGTAATATCTTTGACGATGGTCTCCACTTCTTCTGGTGGATACTTGAAGGCCGTCGCCCATTTGGGATCCTTCGCTGTGGTCCCCAATGTCTCTTGGTCTTCAAAGTCATTTACTTTTATCACCATACCATCTGTATCATAAGGCAAATTGTGACGTTCGACATCCCAGTAATGAATATGCTCCACAACCTCTGCTATGGATTGACACACTTTATAGTGAGGATTGACATGAAATTTAAAAGCTTCGAGTTGCTCTAATAATTCCTGTTGTGTATGTATGTTAGATCCTTCTGATGAACCAATCGCATAGGCAAAAAAGTCTAAATTTCGACTCGCCGTAATGGCTGGATCTTGTTGGCGCAACGATCCTGCTGCCGCATTACGAGGATTTACAAACGTTTGCAAACCTGCTTCTTCTCGTTCTTCATTGATTCGTTTGAACTCCTTATGCGGCATATAGGCTTCTCCACGAATTTCAATGAAAGGAGGCGCATTATCAATGATTAGTGGAATAGACTGAATGGTTTTTACATTCGCTGTTACATCTTCCCCTACACGACCGTCACCACGTGTGACCGCACGTACAAAGAGACCATTTTCATAATGTAAGTTAACCGCTAAGCCATCAATCTTCAATTCCACTACATATTGCGGCGCATGGCCCAACTCTTTTTCACAGCGCACCCCAAATTGTTCTACTTCAGCATCATCAAACACATTGCTCAAGCTGAGCATTCGTTGTCCATGTACTACTTTTTCAAAGCTTCCTTCCACCTTGGCTCCCACACGTTGTGTAGGAGAGGTCGGCACAATATACTCTGGATGTGCTGTTTCTAACTCTACTAATTTTCGATATAATACATCATAGTCATAGTCAGAAATAATGGGAGCATCTTTCACATAATATAAATACGCATGATGGGCTAATTCTTTTTGTAATTGTTGAATGTCTTCTTGAATACTCATTGTATGATTTCCTTATTTTTTTCGTATAGGAGCGAACTTAGCCATAATTTGTCGCAATCCCTGTGTAGGGAACTCAATTTTTAATTTTACATTGGCCCCTTCACCAACTACATCCACTACAGTTCCTTCACCCCATTTAGCATGGATAGCAGTATCTCCCACAGTCCAATCTACTACTTGTGGATTTCGAATCATAGGTTTTGTAACAGGTCGATTCGCTACTGATTGATGGAATGGTACATTTCGTTGTAATTCTTCCTTCACAGTTCGTTTTGGCCGTACTTCTTCCATGAGTTCGCTAGGAATTTCTTTCAAAAAACGAGATGGTAAATACCCTGTAGTTTTACCAAATACAGTCCGTGTAGTGGCATTAGATACATATAGCTCTTCTTCGGCTCTCGTAATCCCTACGTAGGCAATACGGCGTTCTTCTTCTACTTCCTCAGGATTCATCAAGGTACGACTATGCGGAAATAATCCTTCTTCTAAACCAGCTAAGAATACCACGGGGAACTCTAGTCCCTTTGCAGCATGCAAAGTCATTAACGTCACTTTGGACTCTTCTTGTTCAAAGGAATCTACATCATTCACCAATGCTACTTGCTCAAGAAAGTCTTGTAAAGTACCTTCTGGATTTGTATCCATAAACTCTTTGGCTACCGATACCAACTCACCAATATTTTCTAACCGAGCTTGGTCTTGTGGGTCTGTACTATTCTCTAGTTCCACTACATATCCAGTCCGATCTAATACGGCCTCAATAATACCTTGTACGGAAAGCTCTGTAGCCTCGTTGACTAAGGTAAAAATTAAACCCATAAAATCTTCTAACTTTTCTTTCGTTTTACCTTTTATAGTAGGAATTTGGTCCAATTGACTCAATGTCATAAATAGTGAATTATTCGTTTCTCTTGCAAAATCCTGTAATTTACCGACTGTAGTTAATCCAATACTACGTTTTGGCACATTAATAATGCGTTGCAAGCAGATATCATCAAAGGGATTGATTAAAATACGCAAGTACGCCAAAATATCTTTGATTTCTTTACGATCGTAGAACTTAGTACCCCCCACCATAGTGTAAGGAATACCGCGTTTGATCATAGATTCCTCAAGTACACGCGATTGGGCATTCGTGCGATATAAAATAGCCATCTCTCCATAACTACGATTATGAATTTCCTTTTGTTTTTTGATGGTATCTCCTATGAAAGCTCCTTCTTCTTGTTCAGATTGAGCTTCAAAATGACGAATTTTGGCACCTTCTCCTTTATCTGTCCACAATACTTTTTCAGGGCGCCCCTCATTGTAATCAATAACCGCATTAGCCGCCTCTAAAATTGTTTTCGTAGACCGATAGTTTTGCTCTAATTTAATAAGCTTTGTCTTAGGATAATCTTTTTCAAATTCCAAGATATTTTGAATATCTGCACCACGCCAAGCATAAATACTTTGATCCACATCACCTACCACGCATAAATTATTCCATTTAGATGCTAATAAAGATGCCAATGTATACTGTGCATGGTTTGTATCTTGATACTCATCGATCATAATATAACGGAAACGATGACTGTACTTTTCTAGTACGGCTGGATTTTCTTGTAATAATTTAACAGCTACTAGCAATAAATCATCAAAGTCTAAAGCATTATTTTTTCGCAATTCTGCTTCATAATAATCGTACACCTTAGACACTTGTTGTGAATAAAAATCACGAGCTTCACTGCGAAAATCCTTAGCTAATTTCATTCTATTTTTTGCATCGCTAATCTGTGATTGCATAGCCCCTACAGGGTAATATTTATCATCTAAATTTAGTGCTTTAATTGCTTGTTTAATAACTGCTTGAGAATCACTAGAATCGTAGATGGAAAAGTTTTTACTATATCCCATGAAGGAATCTAGTTCAAAGCGCAAAAATTTAGCACAAAAGGAATGGAATGTACTAAGCCAAATACGGTGTGCTGTATCCCCTACTAAGGTCTCCACACGTTCTTTCATTTCTTTTGCTGCTTTATTGGTAAATGTGATGGCTAAAATTTCATAGGGGCTTACCCCTTGTGTCAACAAATAGGCGATACGATATGTTAACACTCGTGTTTTACCTGATCCAGCACCAGCCAATATAAGAAGAGGCCCTTCAGTTGCGTATACTGCCTCTTGTTGCTCTTTATTTAAACCGTCAAATATCATAATACCTCTCTTGCATATAACAAGGGTGCGCTGTGTTTCACTACAACGCACCCCCTATTATAGATTAGCCTTTCATAGCACCCACAATTGGTGGTACTACTTGTTTTTTACGGGATAATGTATGTTCTAAATATACTTCATTGTCCACAGGTTGTGCATTAAATGCGGCTGCTACCACATCATTCGCATCTCCAACAAAGATTAAGTTTGTTGCTTCTGTTAAGATATTTGTAATCATCAAGTAAGAAGCGCTGTAATTATTGGCACTACGCAATGTTTCCATAGCTTTTAACAAGCATGCTTTACGACCCAAAATATCTGTAGTATCCATTACTTGAATTTGGCCAATACTGATGATTTTGCCATTTGCTTCAAATTCTTTTAAATCTGTACGCACGATTTTTTCATCGGAATAATCAGATACATCAGAACCAGCTTTCAATAATTCCATACCATATTCTTCTAAGTTAACACCAGCAATAGTTGCTAATTTTTTAGCCGTTTCTTTATCTTTTTCAGTGCAAGTAGGAGAACGGAATAATACTGTGTCAGAAATGATAGCAGATAACATTAAACCTGCAATATTTTTAGGAATCTCTTGACCATATTGCCAGTATAAATTAGCAAGAATTGTACAAGTACATCCTACAGTTTCATAATGAATGAAAATAGGATTGTCTGTTACCAAACCACCAATACGATGATGATCGATATTTTCGATTAATTCTGCTTCCTCAATATCATCAATAATTTGAACTTTTTCATTGTGATCTACCAAAACTACTTTAGTTTTTTGCTTTGGCGCTTCTACATTAGAACGAATGATACCTAAGTATGTACCATTATCTACTACTGGATATCCACCGATGTGAGAGTTAGCTTTGAAATCACGTAATTTAGTTTCTTTGCTAATCACTTGGCAAGAAGTTTTTGTGCAAATTTCACCCGCTGTTACACCAGAATTACCGCTCATAGCAGCTTCTAAAGCATCAATCAAACGTTGTGCTGTAATCGTACCTACATAGGAATTACCATTCTCCACAACTGGAATGCGATTCATTTCATATTGTTTGCGCCATGATAATACATCTTGCAAAGATGCTTTAGCATCTACAGCGGGAATAGATTCTACTACATCTTCCACTGTAACTGCAAAAGAAGTTACGATTTCTGGATGTTCAAATCCAAAATAATTTAATGCGAAAGTTGTTTCTTTGTTCGCTTGACCTGCACAAATCGGTTGTGCTGCAAATCCCATTTGATTTTTTAAGTTTGCATAAGAAATGGCAGAACAAATTGAATCAGTATCTGGACTCTTATGTCCTGTTACCAAAATTGTATCTCTTAACATAATGTCACCTCGTATAATCATCACTTGAGTTATATATTAATGTTTCTTTATTATATCATAATTAGCTGTAAAATGCATACAAAAAAGACCTCGTAAACAATAGTTTACAAGGCCTTCTCATTCGTTCCTATTACGCATTTTTAGAAACTACTTGTTCTCCTTTGTAAGAACCACATGTTGGGCAAACACGATGCGGCATCATTGGTTCGTGACATTGTGGACAAGCTACATAACCAGGTACTTCTAATTTCCAGTTAGCACGACGACGATCGCGACGGCATTTGGAAAGTCTACGCTTTGGTACTGCCATTATCTGCACCTCCTTAACATAATCACTAGGTATTAATCATCATTTTCTTCCTTCAGCAATGTTCTTAGCACTGCTAATCGAGGATCTACCACAAAGGATTCACAAGAGCATGGTGAAACATTTTGATTAGCTCCACACTGAACACACAATCCTTTGCAATCATCCTGACATAACACTTGAGAGGGCTCATTGATGATTAATGTTTCCCGAATGGTCTCCGTTAGATCAATTTCTTCCCCATCGAAAGAAATTATATCATCGTCTCCATAGTTGGAATGTGTAACACCAAAAGTCTCTTCAAATGGAACAGTATGGGTATAATTAGTATCGGTTAAGCATCTTGAGCACTCATATTGTCCATTTGTTGTTATGGTACCATTCACCACATAATGTTGACCATCATAACGAAGCTCACCACTAATGGTTATATCATGACGGCTCCAAGGAAAAGCAGATACGTCACCAAGATCATCACCTGATGTCGTACATAGAAAAGGGACTACTCGTCCAATCTGTTCTTTTGCTTGCTCTACTTGCAGTTTCATAATTTTACCTCGACTATACTATTATAGCTACCTATACTATCTTTGTCAAATGCTAGCCACTATATGTTGTTAAGTTTTCATAAAACCCATACAAGACACAGCACTAACTTATCATGTTAAAAAGAGCTCTCCTATTGGAGAGCCCTTATGTATGTGGATTAATTTATCGAAAAATTAATTACATTTCTTCGAATTGGTCTTTACCAACCCCACAAACTGGGCAAAGGTAATCAGCTGGTTGATCTTCGAATTTAACGCCTTCAACAGCTTCGTCGTAAACCCAACCGCATACTACGCAAACGTATTTTTTATCCATTATGTGCACCACCTTTCGTACTAAAAGATTTGTCTCAGATACTTCATCTATAATCAGTATACCACCACAATCGAAAACTTTCAATATATTCTCAACCATTTTCTATGTTATTTTTAGATACCTATTTGCAAACTACGCATAATAGGGACATATTACATCATGATATCTACATTTAGCAAATCTATATCTATTACCATCGACGGCTCGCACCGCCACCACCGGAAGATCCACCGCCGAATCCACCAAAACCTCCACCGCCTGAACGGCCAGAGCCACCACCTCGACTAGAAGCTAATACCCATAATAAAGATTGTGTAATAGCGCCACCAAATACAGTGAAGTCCAAAATGAGTAACAAGAGAATACCTCCACCTATAAGCAACATTTGAAAAGGCGTTAATTCCTCTACATTTTGTGTTTCATAGGTACGACTTCCGTCAATGGTGATACCGTACTCTTTAGCCGCTTCACCTACTAAGGTCGCATAGGTATTTACTACTCCTTTACCTATTTGACCTTGTTTAAAATACGGTATGGCATAGTCATCTAAAATTTGTCCCGCTTTGGCATCATTGATTGCACCTTCTAAACCATAGCCAACTTCAATACGCATTTGTTTATCTTTAAGGGCTATCAAGAAAAGAATACCATTATTTTTATCCTTTTCACCGATGCCCCAAGAACGAAACACCTTGTTTGCATACTCTGTTACATCCTCACCATCTAAAGTAGGGATGATCAGAACCGCGATTTGAGCCTTTGTCTTTTGCTGTAACTCAAACCCCATACGATTCATCTTCTGAACATCTTCTTTAGTCAAGGTCCGTGTTTGATCCAAAATATACCCATTTTTTGGTGGACTCGGTACATCTAAGGCAAAAGCAGATAGGTTACCCCAAAATAAAACTATTGTTACAAATAAAGCACTGAGAATAGTAGTCCATGTATATTTTTTTCTCATCCTACCTCCTCATGAAAGATACCCTTTTATATCGCACTATAGCTCAATTCCTTCCAACGATACATAGTCATTGTAAGTACATATGTTAAAAGGATTAAAATTGCACTTTCGGCGCACTTTGTGCCCCTTGATCTGCTTCAAAATATGGTTTCACCTGAAATCCCATAGGACTAGCGATGATGGATGTAGGTAAGGTACGAATCTTCATATTATAGGCTTGTACACTGCCATTATAATCCTTACGTGCTACTGCAATACGATTTTCTGTACCTGCTAATTCATCTTGTAAAGCTCTGAAATTAGCATCTGCTTTTAAGTTCGGATAGTTTTCTACTACCACTAACAAACGACTTAGGGCACTACTTAATTCTTGGTTCGCTTTCGCCGTTTCTTCTACTGTTTTGGCACCACCTAATTTTGCCCGTGCATCTGCTACTGCTTGAATTGTTTCTTTCTCATGGGTCGCATAACCTTTTACAGTATTCACTAAATTCGGAATTAAATCAGATCGACGTTGCAACTGCGTTTGCACTTGTGCCCATTGCCCATTGACTTGTTCTTCCGTTTGTACTAATCCATTGTAGGAACTAAATATCCAAATCAGAAGTACACCTACAATACCTAAACCAATTAACCATGACTTTTTCATAAGTCCTCCTTTACACTATAATTCTTATATACCTAATTTGCCATAATATACATGAGCTTTATAGATAACTTTTTTAAGCCTAATAAACTCATATACAAGCATATCACTATTTTACATTCATTAAAATACACATATGTATTGGGATCATTTTAATATCATATATGCACCATGTGCCACATATCTCTTAGTGATAAGCTTAGTTATATTATACATTGTTTTTATCATCTTTTACAGCAACTATATTTTTTCATTCCATTAGGCTATAATGAAAGCATGTTGAAAGCTCCAGTGATTTAAATAAAGGAATCACTATTCTATATAGGAGGAATTATGAAAACTAGTTTAACAGAATTATTAGGCATTCAATATCCTATTATTCAAGGTGCTATGGCTTGGACATCTGAGCACACCCTTGCGGCCGCAGTAGCCAATGCTGGCGCTACTGGTGTTATCGCTACAGGCGGTCGTGACACAGAATGGGTTCGCCAAGAAATCCGTCAATGCAAATCCTTAACTGACAAACCATTCGGTGTAAACTTAATGTTAATGGCACCTAACTTAGATGATATCTTAGCCGTTATCGTAGAAGAGAAACCTGCTTTCGTTACCTTAGGTGCGGGCAATCCTGTTCCTTTCATCGAACCATTACACACAGCAGGTATCAAAGTAATTCCCGTAGTTCCGAATGTAAAACTTGCTAAACGTGTTGCAGCTGCAGGGGCCGATGCCATCATCATCGAAGGTCAAGAAGCAGGCGGTCATATTGGTACACAAACAACGATGGCCTTACTAGAAAACGTTGTGCCAGAAGTTGATATCCCTGTGATTATCGCTGGCGGTATTGTAGATGGTCGTGGACTCGCTGCTGGTCTTACTATGGGTGCAGCTGGCGTTCAAATGGGCTCTCGTTTCATCTTAGCGGAAGAATGTAAAATGCATCAAAACTGTAAAGAAGCTATTATCAACGCTACAGATACTGACTCCACTGTAACAGGTCTTACTTTCAATCACGGAGTACGTGGTCTTAAAAGTGAGTTTACAGCTCGTTATTTAGAAGCTGAGTACAGTTGTGCCCCTAAAAGTGAATTGACAGCTATGGCAATCGGTACAAATAAAAAAGCTGCCGTTGATGGAGATACTGTAAACGGCGTTGTTCAAGTTGGTCAAGGTCTGAACCGCTTAACACAAGTAGAGCCTGCGAAAACCATCGTAGAATCCGTTGTAGCAGAAGCAAAAGAAGCCATCAAGAAGGCACAACAATTCATCTAATTAAATATATACTTTCTACTCACAATGTCCCCCTTGGTTTGTTTCTTAACCAAGGGGATTCAAGTAATAATACTACCGTATACATAGCAATATATAGGAGGTTACTATGCTACCATTTAAAGGAAAATATCCAAAATTAGATCCAAAAAGTCACGCTATGCCAGGTGCTGAGCTTGCTGGCGATGTAGAACTAAAAGAATATGCCTCTGTATGGCAAAATGTATCTGCTCGCGGAGATGTCAATAAAATTATAGTAGGCCGCTACTCCAATGTACAAGACAATTCTGTACTTCACGTAGACGATGACCACGCTTGTATCCTTGGTGACTTTGTAACCATTGGTCATAGTGCTATCATCCACGCCTCTACCCTAGAGGACCACGTATTAGTGGGTATGGGAGCTATCGTTCTTAGCCGTTGTCACATCGGCCGTGGCTCCATCATCGGTGCGGGCGCTCTCGTGCTAGAAGGTACAGAAATTCCACCCTACTCCCTAGTTGTAGGTAGCCCTGCTAAGGTCATTCGTACAGACGAAACAATGATTACAAAAATCCACAACCAAGCTGTGAAATACAAAACACTGTGGACTAAAGAATATGGATTTTTACCAGATGCTGATGGTGAAGTGTGGGATCCTAGCCAAACCATCGTGTAAATATAGTATACTTATCTTTTTCGTAGCTATATTAACTATAAATATATTATAAATAAAACGGATATTTAACTAACCCAGTCAAATATCCGTTTTTATCTTATTCTATTTTACACTTAATTGTATCAGTAATTCTATTCATACTATAATATGCTTAGCACCAATCTCTAATGAAGAGCCTTATACACTGTCATCGTAATATTACATATTATTCCATATACAAAACTACTTCTCCACATTGCAAAGACTTTTGTATATCAATAATCCGTTGATTACTACTACCCCTAAATGCTAATCCTGGATCTCGTAAATCATCCACGAATTTCCCATCCACTAAGATATGGCACCGATCTAACAATTGTCGTTTATTAGGGCAATCCAATATTTCTTCATAGGTATATCCCGAATAGACCCAAATTGGTTTCTGCGGTGCCACCTCTAATACTCTATCCACTAAGGGTACCAATCCGTCAATATTTTGAAACGGTTCTCCCCCTAGTAAGGTCAATCCACTGCATGCAGGCGCACTGACATAGGAAAGTAATCTCTCTGTATCTGATTCTGTCCATTCTTGGCCAGCAGAAAAGTCTTGATACTCTTCGTTAAAGCAATTATAACAACCATGAGTGCAGCCAGTAACGAATAAGGATGTACGAATACCTTCACCATTAGCAATATCATATTGTCTAAGCTGTCCATAGCGCATTGTACATCCTTCTTTCATCATCTTATTAAATATGCATTACTCGATCTTTAATTTCCTTCGTACGGCCTTCATTCCAAAAATTTTCCCCTAAATAACCGCAAGTTCTACGAATTACAGTCAAAGTATCACGATTCGTATTGTGACAACGAGGACATTCCCATTGCACTTGATCATTAACGATAATCTCACCATCAAAGCCACATTCATGGCAATAGTCTGATTTTGTATTAAATTCCGCATAGGAAATAGTGTCGTAAATATACTGCATCATTGTCAACAAAGCTGGGATATTATTATTCATATTAGGAATTTCTGCATAGGAAATGCATCCCCCAGTGGATAACCGTTGAAACTCCGACTCAAAGGCAAATTTATCAAACACATTGATTTCTTCACGTACATTCACATGATAACTATTGGTGTAGTATCCTTTATCTGTAATATCCGGAATCTCACCAAACCGAGCTCTATCAATGGAGGAGAATCGGTTGGTTAAACTTTCAGCTGGTGTGCCATAGAGGGCAAACCCAATGTTGTGTTTACTGCGCCATGTTTCTGTAGCATTGTGCAAACGTTCCATCACTTTTCTAGCAAACTCATGGCCCTTTTCCGATGTATTGGAATCTCCTACAATTAGCTTGGTCGCCTCATATAAACCGATATATCCCAAAGAAATCGTCGCATATCCACCTTCTAATAATGGTCGAATCGGAGCCCCTTTAGGAAGGCGTGCAATGGCTCCATATTGCCAGTGAATAGGAGATACATCACTGGTCACATCTTTCAATAGTTCATAGCGGAACAACAATGCTTTTTCAGCTAATTCTAAGCGTTTTTCCAAAATCTCAAAAAAAGCATCTTCCTTACCTTGTGCTAAAATACCAATTTGAGGTAAGTTAAGACTTACCACACCTATATTAAAACGACCATTAAATACATACTCACCTTGCTCATTTTTCCAAGGAGATAAGAAGGAACGACATCCCATAGGAGCAAATACATTACCTTCATAGATTTCTTTCATCTTTTTCGCAGAAATATAGTCAGGATACATGCGTTTCGCCGTGCATTGAGCAGCCAGTTCCGTCAAATAATAATATTCACTATTAGGATGTACATTATGTTCATCCAATACATAAATCAACTTAGGGAAGGCTGGTGTAATATATACATCTGCCTCATTTTTGATGCCTTGTATACGTTGTTTTAGAATTTCTTCATCAATTAAAGCAGCTTCTTTTGCTAGTTCACTATTCGGATCGAAGTGCATAAACAATGTTACAAAAGGCGCCTGTCCATTCGTAGTCATTAAGGTGTTAATTTGATATTGGATAGTTTGAATCCCATCTTTTACCTCTTTTTTCGTCCGTTGCCAAGCAATTTCCTCTGCCTTTGCTACATCTGGAGCCATACCATACACTTCGACCTGCTCTTGTAATGTTAACTCTAAATATTTATCATAGGATTTTCTTACATAAGGCGCCAAAATACGATCAATCCCATTAATGCTTTGACCTCCATATTGGCCAGATGCAACCTGTGCAATAATTTGTGTAGTTACCGTACATGCTACCTGAAAGGATTTAGGCGTATCAATGCGTTTTCCATTGATAACTGTGCCATTCGTCAACATATCTTCTAAATTTACTAAACAGCAATTAAACATAGGTTGAATGATATAGTCCATATCATGGAAATGGATGGCACCACTGTCATGAGCTTGCACAATATCCGTGGGAATCAATTTTCTACGAGCAATGTCTTTACTCACTTCTCCAGCAATTAAATCACGTTGTGTGGATACAATAGAAGCATCTTTATTGGAGTTTTCATCAAGAACTGCTACATTTGATTTATTCAACAAACCAAATACATCTTTATCTGTGGTATTCTCTACACGCTTGAAAGCTTGTACTGCTTTATAATTTTCATAGGCTCGAGCCGTTGCAGGATTATTATTTTCCAGGAGTTTATAATACACTTGATCTTCAATAGCATAGATTGTAATATTGCGTCCCATTTTTTCTGCATAAGACTCAATTTCATTAGCAATTTGCAAAGCCAATCCAGGCGTATATACACCTGTACTACTATGCATAGCTTTTTCTATAGCAATGATAATTTTTTCTTTATCAAAATCAGCAATAGTACCATCTCTTTTTATCACATGTATCATAATACAGCCTCCTATATACTAATTACACCGCACATAACAAACTATACGGTGTATTAGATTTAGTATGAATCATACAAACAATGCATAAGCAAAAAAATTAACATATGCGGTGCACATTTAAATCAAAATATGGACATATAAAAAGAGCAATTTCTGCTCTATCCATTCTGTATCTACACATGTAGAAAATTCGTACTGCTTTATTAGTGTCTAGTCATTTCATAAGCACTGAAACAATTAATCTTTTTTTCAAATGCTTAGTAACCTGTGTAACAATCAAATATATAACTTTGTAGATTACCACTATTTTGTACCCTTTATGGATATCACTAGATTCAGTTTACAACATATTGTAGTTTATTTCAACAAAAACCACTATATCATGTATACCAATTAGATATAGTAAACTTGTAAAAATAGGAGAATCCTCTACTTTTACACATATGTATTCATATTTTTTTACTTGAATTGCCTAGGTAAAAGACTTTTAAATAATGAGTAATTGATATGGGAGGTCAGTTGACATCCTTACACAACAAAAGCGACCAAATCCAAAAGGATTTGATCGCTATTCTACTTAGATAACTAGAATTTAATTTTCGTAGCAATCCAGGCAGATAGAATTGCTTTTACAATATCACCAATGATAAATGGATAGAACAAAATTCCTAAGGCTTTTTGTAATCCATCAGCAGTGAATGGTATATTTGCAACAGACATGAAGTACGGCACTGCCGCTACATAAGTAATCACAATACTTACTACTGTAGCTACTACAGCATATCTAAGAAAACTTTTTTCTGTTCCCTTTAAGCAACTAACTGCAGTATAGGCAATAGGCCAAATCAAAATAAACCCACCTGTAGGACCTAGTATTTTTCCCATACCACCAGTAAATCCAGTAAATACAGGTAATCCAACTGCTCCTAATAATACATAGACTAATAAAGTCAAAAATGCCTGCTTTGGTGGCAATATCAAGCCAATCAAACATAATGCAATGGTAATTAAGGAAATCATTCCCACACCCATGGGGTTCGGAACCGATAATTGTGCCATTACACAGGCTAATGCCACTAACAAAGCCATTTTTGTCAAATCTCTAGTCTGTAACATTTACTAACTCCTCTTCATAAATCCATTTGCAGTGTGCACGCCCACCATGAGTTCCAACTAGTTCGCACTCACCAATTTGCGTATGCTTCTCTGAATGGATTATAAGCTTTTCTACAGAAATAACATCTCCACCATAAAATGGTGCAGAAAACGTAATATCTAATTGAAGTAACATTGCTTCATCTAACACATGATGTGCCATATGTGATAAAACCATTAATTCAGGTACTACTGGTACCTCTTCCCGATAGATGGAATTATCATCTTGAATAGCCTCAACAAACTCAAATATAGATTCAGGTGTAAACACGAATTTTGTTCTTGTTCTATCTTTTAATTCACCTGGCCAAACCTTTGGCATTTCCCCCAATGAAACTTCATCATGGTGGCTCCTTTCGGAGTCAAACCGTTCTAACATCGTGGACACTAAAGTGCCTTTTGAATTACAAACAGTCACTATATGTTCTTGCTTTCTTGGGGTATAGTTAATTTGTAACTGTGGTGATCTTGTAGTTCGTTTATATTGTACATTACGTACAATCACGGTATTAGGAATTTCCCTTACACTTGTCAAGCCCTTACATAGTGTATGCATAGTGCCTCCTCCCCATGATATGGGTATACTGGATCTTACAAGCTTACATGATTCTTACATTCTGTTACACCTTTATTATAATTAATCAAGTTCAATATAGTCAACCTATTTTTCAAATTATTTGTTAACATATGCTGATTAACTGTTCATATTTATCACATAAATAAATCAAAAGGACTGCAATACAAAGTAAGCTACCATGTATTACAGCCCTAATATATTATCTATTATCTTTCAACAGATATCACTCTTTTCAAATTAGAAAGAATAACCTACACCTGCATGCAAGCCTTTTACATCTGTTTTGTTTTGATTCATACTGTATTTATCATATTGATAATATACATTTAAATCAACATCTGGACGCAATCCATAAGAAGCGCCTAATTGATAGGTTCCTTTGATATCATTTCCGAAACCGATTTTAGCAAAACCTTCAATTTTATCAGCTAATTGAGTATGTCCAATTACACCTGCTTGGTATCCAAAACCACTTTGTTTAGGTCCCATATCTACGTATGTACCAGCACCGTAGACGTTCACATTAGGATGTACTGCATAGGCACCTGCTAATTGATGATCTTTGATATCTGCACCTGTACGACGAACTTTATTAAAAGAATATTGTGCAGCTAATGTATCAGATAGCCCTTGTTGTGCTGACACACCAAAACCATCTTTACGTTTTGTATCTTGTGCTGTTTTTTTAGACAAAGAATACTCTGCGGCTACTTTTGTTTCGCCTACATTAATAGTAGTTACAGGCACAGCAGCTGCAAATGCAGAGGCACTAAATGCGGCTAATACCGCTGTGGCTACTAAAACTTTTTTCATAATATCCTCCTTATATGAGAATTTTATCGTTTCATGAAAGCTGGTACTTCTGGAGAGTTACCTGTAGCTCCAAATGGGCTTTTACGAGCAAATCCATTAGTAGAACCTTGGTCACCAAAACCTGTAGCAACAACAGTGATAAACACTTTGTCCCCTACGTTTTCATCAATAACAGAACCGAAGATAATATTTGCTTCTGGGTCCGCTGCTTCAGAAATAATTTCTGCTGCCTCATTGATTTCAAATAAGCTTAACTCTTCACTACCAGTAATATTTAACAAGATTCCTTTTGCACCGTCAATGGAAGTTTCCAATAATGGGCTATTGATTGCTTGTTTAGCAGCATCTACAGCACGGTTTTCACCTTCACCTACACCGATACCCATCAATGCTTCACCTTGGTTTGTCATGATAGTTTTTACGTCAGCAAAGTCAAGGTTGATTAAACCTGGTTTTGTAATTAAGTCAGAAATACCTTTGATACCTTGACGCAATACTTCATCAGCTGTTAAGAAAGCATCTTTTAAGGAAGTTTTACGGTCAATAATACCCAATAAACGGTCATTTGGAATTGTAATAATTGTATCAACTTTACCAGTTAATGCTTCAATACCACGTTCAGCTTGTTCTTTACGTTTTTTACCTTCAAAGCCAAATGGTTTTGTTACAACACCTACTGTCAATGCGCCAGCTTCACGTGCACATTCTGCTACTACTGGAGCTGCACCAGTACCAGTGCCACCACCCATACCAGCAGTTACGAATACCATATCAGCACCTTGCAATGCTTTTAAAATATCTTCACGACTTTCTTCTGCAGCTTCACGGCCTACTTCTGGGTTAGCGCCCGCACCAAGACCTTTAGTAGCTTTTTCACCAATTTGAATGCGAACAGGTACATTTGTACCATCTAAGGCTTGTGTTTCAGTATTAGCTACTAAGAAATCAACATTTTCCAAGTCGCTACCGATCATGCGAGATACGGCATTTCCACCGCCGCCACCAACACCAATTACTTTAATTTTTGCGAACTCTGACATCGAATGATCCTCCTCTTTACTAGAGATATATTTCATATATTGTTACTATGACATTATATTACTAGTCTATCTTATCATTATAATTTGCTTTTATTTTACAATATATTTTATATTTTTTCAATGAAAGTCAAGAAATGACTTTATTTTTTTCTATGTATGTAGTCGTTTTGTTAATAATAATCTACGTATAGCTGCCGTATTTTGAAACAGTCGCAACCCAAATGAAATCAATGCTACATAGTATAAGTCTATACCCACTGCATTTCCTAAGAATACTAAGACCGCAGCTAGTAAGGAATTAGAAAAGAATCCCGTAATAAAAATAGATAATTGAAAAGTTCTTTCAATAGCTGCTCTAGTGCCGCCAAAAACAGAGTCTAATGCTGCTAATAGGGCGACAGAAGTATATTTTGCATACGATACAGGCACATCAAAAGGGCTTATGATTCCGATAGCAACCCCTAAGACTAAGCCCCCTAGAATCCATACATATACCATTATTGTCCCCCCTTCACTTTGATGTAATTTTGTTTCATTGTTCCATCATAAGCAGGGACTGTTATATGAGCTTCATCTTGAATTTTTACTTCAATCCCCCAATATTTGAGAGACTCCACCACCCCACCGCGCATGGTCAAAGAGGAGTGTAATGTTTTAGTATCACCAATAGCTTTTATAATAAAAGGAGGAGCAAAAATCTTTCCATTCACGGTAATCGTAGGACCAGAACAACGTATTTCTGATGTTCCTATTAGCCGTTGATCATTAATAGAGATTGCCTCTGCACCAGCTGCTCTTAGTTCATTTACAATACGCAACATATCTTCATCATGAATTAAATATAAATTTGGGTTTTCTCCATCTTTTACGGGAGTCTTACTATCCGTTATTGTTAAGACAACTCCGGGTCCTTCTACATCGACTAAGGAAGCCCTAAGAGATAATACTCTATTTTCTTCTTTAATTCCCTCTAAACTTCCTTCTTCTTTCATAGTAGCAATTTGCTTTCTTAGACCTGCTCGTTCTTCTTGAAGAGAATTAATCTTTAAGGCTAATTCTCCACTTCTTTGCAAGTTTACATTGCCTTCCGCAATGGTTTGTGTCATTTTGTACTGCGTAACAAGCATAACTCCTACAATCATACTCACTGCAGCTATGGCTATTCGCCCTTGTTTCAACTTTATGCTCCTTTATTGTGTTTTAATAAAAGGGGTTTTAATATTAACATCAATATATTCAGCATTGACATGGCGCTGTGCAATATCTACTAGCATATCTGTCGTTATTTTTGCTTTTTCTTCTAAATTGTTTTGATCACCAATATGAATTGGCAACCCATCAACTGTATAGGCAATGATTTTTTCAGCATCACCTACATTAATTTCACCAATTTGTTTGCGCTTATCCTCAGTGAATGCTTCCATATATGCAATAGCTACTCGAATACCCGCTGCTTCTATAGTATCACCTAATAATGCATTTCCTAAACGAACGCCTGAAATAATAGGAACTGTGGTATCTGGAATAGTAGGGCTACTAGCAATAACCATCCCCTGTCTATCCAACGCTACAAATCCAAATTGTGATGGCACTACAACTACGGCTTTACGAGCTTTTATATCGACTTGCAATGTCAACGGTAAGGCATAGGACACATGCGCAGTATCTACCCGCATATCTTTTTGCAATCGTTCTTCTAACGCACCTGTTCGTACGCGCAAAATATTGACTGGATATCCTAAATCACCAATAGCTACCACATCTTCCGAAGTTAATTGTTCTGTTCCATTAACCTGAATTTGCCCAATAGGTAATGGTAATGTAAAAATACCAATTAAAATGAATGCTCCTACTACAATTTTCCAAATTGCTGGTTTGGATCTTCGTGTCGGTTTTTGTTTTCGTCTACGTCGTACACGTTTAGGCCCTTCAGGTGTATCTATAGTGACAACTTCCCAAGGATTATCTTCCTCTTCTATAGGATGGATTGGTCTTTCACTAGTTGGATGTTCCCTATATGGAGGCACTCTTTGTCCCCTCTGTTCTTGAAATCCATTTACATTCATAGCTACTCCTAAAATTTATGCAATCCAGCTGAATGAAGAATTTGTTCGCACAATTCAGGAAATTCAATTCCTATAGCTTTTGCTGCTTTAGGTACTAAAGATGTAGCCGTCATACCCGGTACTGTATTATATTCCAGTACAAACATGTCATCTGTGCTGTTCATCATAATGTCCACACGAATGACACCGGCGCATTGCATTTGTTGATATACAGCTTCGCCAATGCGTTGCATAGTAGCAGCTTGTTCTTTTGTAATTGGTGCTGGCACTAAATAATCCGTAGCACCAGTTGTGTATTTAGAAGCATAATCATATTCACCAGAATGTGGTCGAATTTCAATCACTGGTAAAGCTTTACCATCTAATACAGATACAGTAAATTCTCTACCATCTACAAATTCTTCTACTACGATGACATGGTCTATGTCTAATACTTGTTTTACTTCTGCATCAACAGTGGCTTCATCTTTAATAATCGCTACACCAATACTAGAACCTTGACTAGCTGCTTTGACCACAAATGGCACTTTAAAGTTAGCGTGAATATCTTCTATGATTGCATCCACAGATTCTAATTGATTATCATAGGATTTTGAATTTGCTGTGGGAATCTGAGCCCCCAAAAATACATGCTTGCTCATTTTTTTATTCATACCTACAGCATGAGCCATAACACCGGAGCCTGTATAAGGAATACCTGCCATTTCAAGGGCCCCTTGCAAGGCTCCATCTTCACCATATTTGCCATGAATCGCATTAAATACAACATCACAATTTAAATTTTGTAAATCTTGTACTACTGTACTAGGATTGCATTCTAATGTTGTAGCTGCATACCCTTTGCTTTGTAATGCTTCTGCAATAGCCGTAGCCGTCCTTCTAGATACATCAGCTTCTTTTGATGGTCCTCCCATGAGGACAATAATACGTTTATCCTTCACTTTATTTTTCCTCCAATAAAGCTAATAATTTAGGTCCAAATTGATTAATATTACCTGCCCCCATAGTGATGACTAAATCATTGGCTTGAACATACTCTAACACAGTTTGTGGCAAGTCATTTACATCTGCCACATAATGAATCTCTTTACCTGTCAATTCTTTAATCATCAATGGGATGGACATACCATCAATCCCCGCCTCAGGTTTTTCACCAGCACTATAAATATCTGTAATGAAAACTAAGTCAGCTTCTTTAAAGGCGGTCCCAAATTCACGCAGCAACAGCTTTGTACGACTATACCGATGCGGTTGGAATAAAATCACAACACGATGATCTTCCAAAGATTTTGCCGCTTTAATTGTGGCTGCAATTTCTGTAGGATGATGTGCATAATCATCTACAACCCAAACATCTTTTACATGCCCTTTTGTCTCAAAGCGACGCTTAGCTCCAATAAATTTACGCAAGGCTTGAGCAGCTACTTCAAAGGAGATTCCTTCTCCCAAAGCTACTACAAGTGCTCCTAGTGCATTCAACGCATTATGTTGACCTGGTACTGCTAATCGTAACGTGCCTAACACGGCATCTTTATGGACTACTTCGAAGGTCGTAATCCCTTGTTCAATACGTAAGTTGTCAATGCGATAATCGTTGCCTGCTCCTAAACCATAAGTAATACATTGACGTTTAATATCTGGCATAATCCGTCGAATCGAAGGATTATCACCACATACCACAGCAATACCATCTTCTGGTAACTTCATAGAAAACTCTGTGAAAGCTCGTAATAAGTTTTCTACCGTTCGATAATGGTCCATATGGTCATTTTCAATGTTCGTGATCACAATGCGTTTAGGATTTAAATGCAAGAAAGACCCATCACTTTCATCAGCTTCAGCGATACTATATTTACCTGTACCTACATGGCTACTACCATTTAAATAATCAACTTCTCCACCAATGATGATGGTTGGATCTTGGTTTGCTTCCATAAAAATTTGCCCAATCATAGACGTAGTTGTAGTCTTACCATGCGCACCAGCAACAGCAATGCCATAGGTTTCATCTAACACTGCTTTCACCACATCAGAACGGTGTAAAATTGGAATATTTCGTTCTCTAGCCCCTAGAATTTCAGGATTATCATCATTGATAGCAGTAGAGCGGATGACCACATCTACTCCTTCTACATGTGCAGCATCATGCCCCATAAAAATAGTAGCCCCTGCTTGTCTAAATTTTTCTGTAACAGCCGATTCTTGAATATCGGAACCAGATACAATAAACCCTTTTTCAATCAATACATGCGCAATAGCACGCATGCCAGAGCCTACAATTCCGATTAAATGTATACGTTGATAGGTATCTAACATAGAGATACTCCTTCCTATAATCTCTTAATGGATAGAGCCAATGTAGCAATTTCTATAGCTGCCTTAGGCTTTCCTAATTGTAATGTAGCTTGGGCCATGCGTTGGCGACATTCTTGATCCTCTAACATAGCATCTACCGATTGTAATAATCTTGTACCATCTAACTCTTTATCTACTATCATCGTAGAAGCACCTGCCTCTACAAATGCTTTTGCATTGAAAGTTTGATGGTCAGCAGCTGCATAAGGGTAAGGAATTAAAATAGATGGTATACCACGTACAGCCAATTCTGCCAAGCCAATTGCTCCTGATCGGAAAATAGCCATATCTGATGCAGCCATGGCCATATCCATATTATCTAAGTAAGGGACAATATATGATGTTGGGCTGTAACCCCCCCCCTCTTGTATACCTAAGCTTTCACAAACATGACTGTATTCATCAGTTCCTGTAGCATGAATAATTTTAATATCCTCTCTACCTTTATAATGTTCATGGACAGCTAGCATAGCCTTATTAATACTCCGTGCACCACGGGATCCACCAGCTACTAAAATAGCTGTTTGTGTTTCTTGTAAGCCGAAATACGCCCTAGCTTCTTCTCGATTCGCAGTCACCACATTGGGGCGCACAGGGTTCCCTGTATACACTACTTGCTTTGCATTCGGAAAATGTGGAGTCGCTTCTTCATATCCTACCGCTACCACATCTACAAAGCGACTTAAAATTTTATTCGTTATACCTGGCACTACATTTTGTTCTTGGATTAATGTAGGAATTCCACGCAAAGCAGCTGCTAATAATAAAGGACCACATACATAGCCACCAGTACCAATCACAATATCTGGTTGAAACTTAGAAATTAAGCGATTCGCTTTCCATAAAGATGATATCGTTTTTCCTACAGTAACCAATGTATCTAAAGATAATGTACGCTGTAAACCTTGTACCGGCAATGTGGTAAATGGAATTCCTTCTTTAGGAACAATACGGGACTCTAGGCCTCTTTCAGTTCCTACATAGAGAAAGTTAGCATCTACCATTGTTTCTAATGTTTTATAAATCGTGAGGGCTGGATAAATGTGTCCTCCAGTACCGCCACCTGAAATCATGATATTCATGTATATCCCCTTACAATCGTTCTACCAATCTTCGGAAGTGATCTCCTCTATCTTCAAATCGTGCATACCAATCGAAACTTGCACAAGCCGGAGATAATAATACTACATCCCCATCTTCCGCAATACGAGCACTTAGGGATACTGCCTCTTCCATAGATTCACAACGATGAATGTGTGGCACTCCCACTTTGACAGCAGCTTCTGCAAAACGTTGTGCTGCTTCACCAATAAGAATTAGCTCTTTTACATTAGTTTTCACTAACTCCATCATTTCTTCCAGATCTGTCATTTTATCTTTACCACCTGCAATCAACACAAGAGGTGAGGTAAAGGATTCTAAGGCTTTAATAGTGGAATCCGTATTAGTTGCTTTAGAATCGTTATAATAGGTAACTCCATGCAAGGTACGAATGCGTTCCAAACGATGAGCTACACCATGAAATTTTGCAATAGCCTGATGGATATCTTCTACAGCTACACCCAATGCATATGTTAAGGCAATAACACTCAGAATATTTTCAATATTGTGAGATCCTGGGATATGAATATCTTTTGTAGTGATAATTGGGACTGCTTTCCCTTGCATCACTGCATAACATGTATTATTGTCAAAATAAGCTCCATCTGTGACAGGTCTTTCTTGGCTAATTCCTAACACATGTCCTTTTACTCGTTTTGCCATATCTGCCACAATCGGAGAATCAAAGTTTAATACTGTCCAGTCCCCTAATTCTTGGTTACGGAAAATATTTTCTTTTGCCTCTTGGTATCGTTCCATGGTTTTATGGCGTAACAAATGGTCTGGTGTCACATTTAGCAAGATAGCCCCTTTAGTGCGAAACTTATCTATACTCTCTAATTGGTAAGATGAAAGCTCTGCTACTAATACACCTGTTTCAGGTACTGCCAAGGCTTGTTCACTCAAAGAGTAACCAATATTACCACCTACATAAACATCCCATTTTGCTTCTTTCAATACTTCTGCCAACAAAGAAGTCGTTGTCGTTTTACCATTCGTACCTGTGACGCCTAAAATTGGAGCTTTTGATACTTCATAAGCAATTTCTACTTCCCCTACTACGGGAATATTTCTTTTTTTCGCCTCTTGAATAATAGGTATCTCTAAAGAAATACCAGGTGATACAACCACTCTTGTAGCGGTATCTAGCAACACAAAATCTTGTTGCCCTGTAATCACTTCTATATGACTCTCTGCCAAACGCTGACTTTCAGTCTGATCAAAATCAATTTTTTTATAATCATTAAGCGTTACAGTAGCGCCTAATTTAGCCAATGTATGGGCTACACCAATACCACTAAGTCCCGCACCTAATACCAATACATGAGAACCTGAATAATCCATTCTAACCACCTAACCCTATATGCAAGAATAACGGCCCTTACTAGTAGAGCCGTAATCTATATTATTTCATGCTTAACAGTACTATACCTAAGAAAGCCATTACTAAAGAGACAGCCCAGAATACATATACTACTTTTCGCTCACTCCAACCACCTAATTCAAAGTGATGGTGAATCGGACTCATACGGAAAATACGAACCCCTCTAGTTTTAAAAGATGCTACCTGTAAAATAACAGATAATGCTTCTACTACAAATACAAAGCCTATCACAATTAATAGAAGTTCTGTTTTTGTGGCAATAGCCATCCCTGCAAAAGCACCACCTAATGCTAAGGAGCCTGTATCACCCATAAACACTTTAGCTGGATTCGCATTGAAATATAAGAATCCTAAGCAAACTGCGCTTACGACAATACCAAAGAAGGTAACACTTAAAGAACCTACTAATAATCCTACCACTGCAAAGGCAGCCCCTGCAATAGCAGAAATACCAGTTGCTAATCCATCTAAGCCATCTGTTAAATTAACAGCATTAGTGGTTCCCAATATAATAATAAAAGCTAGCGCATAATAGGCATACCCAAGATCTACAGTGATATCCACTAAAGGAATCCACAAAGTAGTTGGCAAGGCTGCATAGGCGATTGAGATATAACAAAATATGACAGCCAATACCGCTTGACCTAGTAATTTTTGTTTTGCCGTTAATCCTAAGTTACGACGTTTGACAGCTTTGATAAAATCATCACTAAATCCTAATGCACCATGGCCTAAGGTTAAAAATAATAGCATCCACAATGTTACAGAATAGGGTGGTACTATGCAAACTGTAATGACTAAAGCTAGCATCATAAATAATCCGCCCATTGTTGGTGTCCCAGCTTTAGCTAAATGTGCCTGAGGTCCATCTTCACGAATCGACTGTTGTGCTTTCAATCGCTGCAATAGAGGAATCCCTATTTTACCGAATACTAATGTACTTACTAGGGCTAAGCCAAAGGCTAATGCATAGTCCATATTCATGTCACATGTCTCCTTACTTATTCATGTCGTTCTTTAAAATCTTCTATAATACGTTCCATTTTAAGACCACGAGATCCTTTTACTAGAATCACATCGCCATCTCGTTTTACATCATAATAGGCATTGGCAATATCAAGATGACTTTTCCCTACATACACATAAGGAACACCCACTTGTTTAGCTATAGAAGCAGTGGTTTTCATCATATCACCAAAAGTAAATACCATATCATAGTGCTCTTCTCCAAGAAGTTTACCAATCTCTTCATGAGCTAGTTTAGAATGGTCTCCCAATTCTAACATATCTCCTAGCATAGCTATTTTACGAGCTCCTTGTAATTGACTCATGGCACGAATGGATTCTGCCATACTATTTGGGTTCGCATTATACGCATCATTCAGAACTGTAAAGGTTGGAAATGCTACAATTTCTTGACGCATTGGAATTCCTGGAAATTCTTTAAAAGCTTCCACAATTTCAGCTTTTGGTACACCCAAAATCGTGCCAACTGCAATAGCGGATAAAGCATCATATACATTGTGAATACCAATCATTGGCAAAAATACTTTCCATTCACCAGAAGTATCCCGAACAGTAAAATTAATGCCTTTTGATGTATATTCTAATTGAGTCCCTTGTACGTGAGAACCCTCTTGCATACCATAGGTCATAACCTTTGCATCCGTTACCTGTTCCATAGGCAATACAAAAGAATCATCATGATTCAACACAGCTGCCCCCGTACTCGGTAATGCTTCTATCAATTCTTGCTTAGCTTTTCCAATATTTTCTTGAGACCCTAATAGTTCAATATGGCTAGTACCTACATTAGTAATAACTCCTATTGTAGGTTCTGCAATCTCCGCTAATTCAGCAATTTGACCAAGCCCACGCATCCCCATTTCAAGAACGCATACATCATGATCTTCCGTCAATTGCAATAACATCTTTGGAACACCAATTTCATTATTATAATTTTTCTCTGTTTTTAATACTGTAAAAGCTTTTTCCAATACAGCACTAATCATTTCTTTTGTTGTTGTTTTCCCAGAGGAACCAGTGATTCCAATAATAGGGATAGGAAAGCGTCTACGATGATAGGTTGCTAACTGCTGATACGCCTGCAGTGTATCTTCTACTTCAATACAGACTAAGCCCTCTATCGTTTTTCCTCGTTTTACTACAGCACCTGTAGCACCACGTTCTTTGGCAACTGTTAAGAAGTCATGACCATCAAATGTCATTCCTTCCAAAGCAACAAATAATCCATTTTTTCCAATTGTACGGGTATCAGTTGATACATCAGCAAAGGAACAAGTACTTGTTCCTGCATAGAACCCTTGTGTTGCCTCTAGAACTTCTTGCACTGTAAATTGTGCCATATTATTTCTCCTTCAAGGCTTCTCTTGCCACTTCACGATCATCAAAATGAATCGTTTCATCTTTTAAAATTTGATAATCTTCATGACCTTTACCAGCAATAATAACTACATCTCCAGTAGTCGCCTCTCCGATTGCTTTATGAATAGCTTCACGGCGGTCTACAATCACTTCATAAGTCACAGCATCATGTAATCCTTCTTTCACCCCTACTTCTACATCTTTTACAATTTGTATAGGATCTTCTGTACGTGGGTTATCGGAAGTCACAAACACTCGATCTCCAAACTGTGCTGCAATACGCCCCATGATTGGACGTTTCGTAGCATCTCGATCACCACCGCAACCAAAAACAACTAAAATACGGTTATCAATAATTTTCTTCGCTGTTTGTAAAATGTTTTCTAGTCCATCTGGTGTATGTGCATAATCAACAACCACTGCAAAATCTTGTCCTTCTTCAATGAGCTCAAAACGTCCTGGCACGGCCGTAAAAGTAGTTAAAGCACTTACAATCTCCTCCATCGTCAATCCTTCATATAAAGCCGCTCCTACCGCAGCCAAGGTATTATACACATTGAACATACCCGCAATTTTCGTGGAAATTGAATAGCTTTTTCCATCATAGGACAAGTTGAACTTAGAAGATTTAGCAGTAATAGCTAACTCAGAGGCATTCATAGTACCTTTACCTTCTGTACTATACGTAATCATAGGTGCTGTAGTCACATCTACAATAGCTTGACCGTAATCATCATCTACATTTATAACAGCGCCTTTACCTTCTTTCATCTGATAGGATGCACTTACTTGTTTAAATAGCTTAGATTTTGCTGCTAAATAATTATCGAATGTCTTATGAAAATCCAAATGATCTTGAGTTAAATTAGTAAATACAGCTGTATCGTACTCTACCCCCGCCGTACGACCTAATGCTAGCGCATGAGAAGATACTTCCATAATACAATGTGTCACACCAGCATCCACCATTTGCTGTAAAATTTGCTGTAAATCCGCTACATCTGGAGTTGTATTATGAATTGGATAAGATTGATCATCAATCAAAATATGAACTGTACCAATAATCCCCACTGTATAACCTTGGGATCGTAGCATATGTCCAATAATATGTGTAGTTGTAGTTTTACCATTTGTTCCGGTTACACCAATCATCCGCATTTTAGAAGCTGGATAATCATAGAAGAATGGAACAGCATCTTGCAAAGCTTGACGCGTATCGTCTACGTATAGAACGGTTACATTATCTGGTACTATGACTGGTTTTGATGCAATAATCGCCACAGCCCCATCCTCTATAGCCTTATTCACAAAGCTATGACCATCGACAGTAGCACCTACTAAACATATAAATAAACTTCCTTCTTGCACTGTTCTGGAATCCGCAGTAATATGACTTACTACAGATGTTACAGGACCTTCTACCTTCTTAGGAGATACAATTTTTACTATTTCTTCCACTCGTTTCATCTGCATTCCTCCAATCAAAGTGAAAGCAGCCCAAAAGGACTGCCTTCATTATTCTCTAATATCCTTTTTCATCGTAACATTACGTTCTTCCACTGTATTCTTGCTAGTGTAAACGAAATTATCTGGTAATACCATGCCAAGTTTTTGTTGCGCAATCTTTTGAATGCGTGTAGGAGATTTTAACTCTGCTAATACTAGATTATACTCATAATTAGTGCGATTTTCTAAAACTATTTGATCTTGTAGATTGACAGTTTCTTTTCTTGTATTTTCTGTGACACCAGTTAATAACAAACAAATCATACCGAATACAATTCCCATAAGAACTGTAGCCAAACAGTGTCGCATATCTGGCGTAAGATCCATAATAAAGTCAGGGGTATTGGATTTCTTTCTTCTGACTGGTTCAACATAGGGCGCTGATTGTTCCCAATACGCGGCCTTTCGCACTAACATAAATATTCCTCCTAACTATAATTTTACGGCTACCCTTAACTTGGCACTACGGGACCGTGGATTTACTCCTACTTCTTCTTTGCTTGGCTCTACAGCCTTATTCTTAGCTTTCACTGTTGGCACATGATGACATACACAGACTGGTAAATTAGGTGGACATGTGCAACCTTGAGATAATTCTTTAAAAGTTTGTTTGGTGATTCTATCCTCTAGAGAGTGAAATGTAATCACAGCTATTCTTCCATCAGGCTTTAGCATGGATGTAGCATCTACAAAAGCATCATGCAAAATTTGAAGCTCCTGATTCACTTCGATACGAAGTGCTTGAAAGGTTCGTTTTGCTGGATGCGGACCATCTTGTCTAGCCTTTGCAGGTATGGCACGTTTAATGATATCCACCAGCTGAAATGTAGTCACTATAGGCGATT
This sequence comes from Veillonella sp. 3627, assembly GCF_003992195.1. Classification (NCBI taxonomy): domain Bacteria; kingdom Bacillati; phylum Bacillota; class Negativicutes; order Veillonellales; family Veillonellaceae; genus Veillonella; species Veillonella sp. 3627. Next base: position 46,788 of record NZ_RQVG01000008.1, read on the forward strand.
CTTCTCTAGCTTCCACAATAAATTGAACAATTCGTTTCGCCCAACGCTCTTCCCCATAGTCCCAGATAATACGATACAAGTCATCATTCGAATAGGTATTTACTATTCTTTCTGCCGTTAAGGATCCACTTTGATTCATACGCATATCCAAAGGTCCATCTTGCATATAAGAAAACCCTCGATCCGCTGTATCTAATTGATGACTAGAAACCCCTAAATCGAATACAAATCCATCTACTTCATAAATACCTGACTCTTGTAAAGCTTGTTTTAAGTTAGAAAAATTTGTTTGAATCACTTTCACCTGGCAAGACAAATCAGATAATCTCTGAGAGGCTGCCTCTAATGCCGCTACGTCTTGATCTAAACCAACAATCATACCTTTTGAGGATAACCGTTCTCCAATAGCGTGGGAATGTCCACCACCACCTAATGTACAATCCACATAGGTTCCATCTGGTTTAATTGCCAATCCGTCTAGCGTTTCACTGAGTAATACACTCACATGATGAAAGTCCATAATGCCTCACTTAAAATCCAATATCGTCCAAATCAAGTTCTTCTGCCATCGCCTCAATATTACCATAAATTTCGTTGTTATACGCTTCCCAACGAGTTTTACTCCAAATCTCGATGCGTTCACCATTACCAACTACAACTACATCTTTTTTTAATTCCCCATGAGCACGAAGATTACTAGGTATTAGTACACGACCTTGTTTATCAAACTCAAGGTCAGCAGCACCACCTACAAAAAAACGCACTAATCCACGTTGGTTGGCTTTATTAGAGCTTTGAGAACTTAATTTTTTTGCAATTTCATCAAACTTTTCTTGTGTGTAAATGGCTAAGGTGTTATCAAAATATCTAGTAACAACACAGGTATCACCTAGTTGTTCACGCATTTTGGCAGGAACTATCATACGTCCTTTACTATCAATTGTATGTGAAAATTCACCTTTAAACATAGCAAGGACACCTCCTTTTCCTACACCTTCTCGCCCTTATTACCACTATATGGTAAATTTTACCACAATTCCCCACTTTTAACAACAAACAAATACTAATTTAATAGATATTTATACATATTATTTTCTCATACTCATTACTACCGAACATTATTGCTAATATTTATTAATATGTTCGTATATTTCACTTTAATATCGAACATTTTATTATTTAAAAAAGGTGGTAAAAAGTGGGAGTAATTTTACATATTTTGCCAATATTTATATAAAATGATATCCAATTAAACAGTGCATCCCTAATCCTTATACTTACTAATTTTAAAACAAAAAAAGATAGCCAAATCATTGATTCAACTATCTTTTTATCACTTCTATAGTAACTATTCTATTGTCTCTATTTTTCTCTTAGTTTATAATTGCCCCACTCGTTTCATAGCATCGTAAATTCGCTGTGCCAATCCAGTAATTTGTCTTTTAGGAATGGAACATACAGCAATGCGAACACCACCTGCTACAGGAATTAAAAATACATTTTCTTTTTTCAATTCATCTGCCAAGGCCTTTGGATTATCGCTTGGAATTGTTGCAAAGAAGCCACCCATGTATGGCAACATTGGTAAGCCAATCGCTTTTCCTTCACATTCCAAGATACCTGCCCGTTCTTCTACGAGACGAGAGTAGCAATTACGTTCCTCTTCATAACGCTTTAATTTTTCAGGATCAAGCACGATATTAGCAACCGTACGCATAGCAGGTCTATTAATGTTAGACCAAGTACCACGAGATGTCATTTGGTTAATATCAAAAAACTCCTGTGCCACTTCTTTATCAGAAGTAATACCTAACATACAACCAACACGTTGACCATACATGGTGAATCCTTTTGAAATACTATAGCATACAACTGTTAAAATATCTTTTGACAAATGCTCAAACTTTTTAAAGAATCGACGTACATCTTCTTTAGGTCCGGAGAAATCAATATACGCAGCATCTACACCAATAATAACTTTATTTTTACCTGTATTCACTATACCTTTCACTAAGTCTAATACATTATCCCAATCGCTGTCGCACAAGGAAAACCCTGTTGGATTATTGCCAGGTGTGTTAAAAATAACTACCACATTTTCTTGTTTCTCAGCAATATCTAGCACTAAAGATTGCAAAGCTTCAAAATTGAACTTATAGTTCTCATCAAATAGTGGGTATGTAACTAATTCTCGTCCATTATCTTGGCATATTTGCTTGTATGCCCCCCAGTACCAATCAGCGGTGATTACCTTATCACCTAGTTCTGTATAATTGTGAACCAAGTGATGAATACCACCTGTACCACCCGCTGTGGCTATCCCTTCAATATAGGCATCTGGCCGAGATTGTCCAAAACATTCTTGTTTACATGCTTCCACAAACTCTTTTAACCCTTCAATCGGTGCATATGCAACATATTCATTACGTGGCAAATTACGAAACTCATCTTCTACCACCTTCAAGAAAACAATATCGCCATTTTCATCTAGGATAGATCCGACAGTTCCAATTAATACATTTTCTTTGCCATATTGTTTCGCTGCCTCTTGAGCTTGTGAATTTGTCGCAAAGATAACATCATTTGCTTTTTTCCCACGCGCTTGTTTTGCTGCCATACTCATAGTAAACACCTTCCTATATTAGTTATATATTTTATATTTATAATACTAGTTTACAAGAAAAATCATTCTCCTACAAGACATGTAGCTCATGTATACACAATAGTTTTTATCACCATTCAATTTTCTTTATATTGTAAAGAATAGATTCTGCACACTCTTATGATAGTATACATATAGTCACTTTCTATCGGCAGCAACCACAAATCGAAAACACTTAAACTAAAAAGCAGATACACAACCATAATGGATTGTATATCTGCTAATTATTTTAGAGTATTCTATTCTACTTTACCGCCTAAGTATGCTTCCATCACTCTAGGGTCGTGACGAATTTCTTCGGCTGGTCCTGAAAGAACGATTTTACCTGTTTCTAATACATATGCATAGTCAGCGATTTTCAAAGCTTGACGTACGTTTTGCTCTACTAACAATACTGTCGTTCCTTCGGCGCTAATCTCTTTGATAACTTCAAAGATTTCATTCACTACCAAAGGCGCCAAACCCATGGATGGTTCATCTAGTAACAACAGTTTCGGACGAGCCATTAAAGCACGACCAATGGCAAGCATCTGCTGTTGTCCACCAGATAAGGTACCACCTAATTGGTAACTACGTTCGTCAAGAATAGGGAATCGTTTGAACACTTTTTTAATATCATCGTTGATTTCAGCATCCTTACGAATATAGGCTCCCATTTCTAGATTTTCGTAAACACTCATATCTTGTAATATTTGACGACCTTCTGGGACGAGGGAAATACCAGATTTCACAATATCATGGGTTTTCATAGATGTAATATCTTTACCTTCAAAGGTAATGCGACCTTCTGTAGGTTTTACTAAACCCATGATAGAACGCATGGTTGTCGATTTACCAGCACCATTGGCACCAATCAAAGATACAATAGAACCTTGAGGAACTTCTAAGTTAATAGATTTTAAGGCTGTTATATGACCATAACCAGCTACTACATTTTCAATTTTTAACATATTATTCCTCCTTTCCTAAGTACGCTTCGATTACATCTGGATTGTTTTGAATTTCTTGTGGAGTTCCTTCTGCAATCTTTTTGCCGAAGTTCAACACTGCTAAGCGGTCACAAATATTCATCATCAACGCCATATCATGCTCGATGACCACCACAGTAATACCTAAATCACGGATTTTTCCGATCAATTGGCGCAACACCTCTGTCTCACTATCGTTCATACCTGCCGCAGGCTCATCCAATAAAATCAATTGTGGATGCGTTGCTAAAGCACGAGCAATTTCTAAACGACGTTGCTTACCATATGGTAAGGATGTAGCTACTTCTTCAGCATCTTCCTCTAACCCAACCAATTTTAAAAACTCGTAGGCAATACCACGGCAACGCTCTTCTTCAATGCGTTGGCGTTTTGTATGGAAGAAACTAGACAATACTCCAGAACCTGTACGACAATGCATACCTGTCAGCACTGTCTCCAAGGCCGTCATATTACCAAAAAGGCGAATATTTTGGAACGTTCTAGCAATGCCCATTTCCACCGTACGATGTGGTTTTATGCCCACTACATTCATACCGTCAAAGACAATATTACCAGTACTTACAGGGAACACTCCAGTAATTAAGTTGAATAACGTAGTTTTACCAGCACCATTAGGTCCAATAACACCAAAGACTTCCCCTTGATTCACTTGGAAGGTAACCCCTGTCAAGGCAGCCACACCGCCAAAGCTTTTACTTACATCATCTAATTGTAATAGCATGGTTACCTCCTATTCTTGACCAGACTTGCTCTGTGTTTTATAAGCTTCAAAGCGTTCTGTTAATACTTGTGATTCTGGAATGTATGGTTTCTTATTTACACCTACTTTACGATAGATTTTGTCCATTAATTCTTCTGTCAAAATACCATCTGGGCGAACAGCCATCAAGATCACCAACAAGGCACCATAAATAATATCACGATAGTCTGCTAAGAAACGTAATACTTCTGGTAGCAATGTCAAAATGAAAGAGCCTAGTACAGATCCCCATACTACATTAGAGCCACCAAAGACTGGGAACAATAAAATTTGTACTACTTTGTGATAGCTAAAATCTGTAGGGTTAATAAAGTTTGTAATATGCGCATACAAACCACCGCCAACACCGGCAATAAAAGCACCGATGACAAAGGCTAACATTTTGTAATACACTACATTGATTCCCATTAATTCTGCTGCATGGTCATCTGCTTTAATCGCTTGGAATGCACGACCTACACGACTATTGTGGATGCGTAAGCAGAACAGAATAATCAATGCTAAAATAACTAGCAAAATGATGATGGTCAACAAGTTACCCCATGTTAATGCATCGATATCTAACAAACCGTCCATATCAAATTCATACACATAATTTGTCAATTCTTGCGCAATAGCTGGAATCCCCGAAAGTCCTAGTGCACCATGTGTCACTTCTAAGTTCAAGAAGATAACACGCACTACTTCACCAAAGCCTAACGTTGCAATCGCCAAGTATAAGCCTTTCAAACGTGTCGTAGGTAAACCAATCACAATAGCTACTAAGGCCGCTACGATACCACCAATGAAGATAGCAATCGGAATCGGCATTTCAACTTTCAGAGTAAGTAAAGCACCTACGTAGGCACCTACGCTCATGAAACCAGCCGCTCCCAATGTCAACTGCCCTGTAGAAAGGGTGAAGAAAATGGAAATACCCATAATGGCATTAATAATGAAGAACATTACAATTTGTAGATAATATGGATTTAAAATTTCACTCATGGTCGTCCCCCCTTATCTTTGGATCCGAATAACCCTTGTGGTCTCCAGAACAATAAGAGAATGATTAACCCAAAGGCTACAGCATCACGGTAAGAAGATGCTCCATAAGCAACAGAGAATACTTCTGATACACCTAAGATGAATCCACCTACCATGGCACCGGTAATATTTCCAAGACCACCCAAGATTAATACAGCTAATCCTTTAAATCCGATGACAACACCCATCATAGGCTCTACGGCATCGAAAGATAAGCCAACTAATACACCAGCTGCAGAACCTAACGCAGAAGCGAGCATCACTGTTACAGAAATAACCAAAGTAGGGTTAATACCCAATAGAGATGCAGTTTCCGTACTCAAGGATACAGCACGAATGGCTTTACCGATTTTAGTTTTTTTAATGAGTACATTTAAAATCAACATTAACACAATAGATACGCCAAGACCAATGATTTGAACCATAGAGATTTTGAACATACCAAAATCGATAAGTCCACCAATAAAATCTGGTGGGAAAGAACGTGTTTGTGGGCCCCATACAAGCAAGGCTATACTTTCAATAAAAATAGATACGCCAATTGTGGAAATCAATGGCGCCAAATGGGATACATTTTTCTTACGAAGTGGACGAAGTGCCACAAACTCTAACAAATATCCAAGAATTGCCCCTACGAGCATAGCCACAAGGATGGCTACGAAGATATTAGCTTCAAAGACTGTCACCATAAATAAACCCACGAAGGCACCTATCATAAAGATGCCTCCGTGAGCCATGTTGATGATGTTCAACACACCAAAAACCAGTGTCAATCCGATCGCTAATACTGCATAGAGACTGCCTAAAGTAAGGCCATTCACTAATTGCTGTAAAAACATCGTGTAACTCCTATTTTTGTAATGCGTCGAACTGACCGTTTTTAATTTGTAAAACTTGAACTTCCATAGATGGGTCACGCTTTTCGTTGAATTGGAATTTACCAGTTACCCCTACGAAGTCTTTAATACCTTTTAAGGCATTACGGAATTTTTCCCGATCTGTTGTAGAACCTGCTGCTTTTAAAGCTGCTTCGTACAAGAATACAGCATCATATGCTTGTGCTGCAAATTGATCTGGTTCATGACCATATTTTTCTACATAAGCTTTGCGGAAGTCGCGAACTTTTTGGTCATCTTTGTTAGGGAACCAAGGTGTACCAACGATAGCACCATCAGCAGCAGCGCCTGCATTTTTAATAAATGCTGGACTGTTGAAGCCATTAGAACCTACTACTGGTTGGTTCATACCAAGTTCACGCATTTTTTTCATAATCAATGCCCCTTCTTGGTACAAGGAGGCAACGATGATAATGTCAGGTTTTGCTTGTTGAATTTTAGTCAACTGTGCAGAGAAATCTGTATCTTTATCAGCAAATGTTTCTGTCGCTACAATTTGAACCCCTTCAGATTCCAATGCTTTTTTCGCTGTATTGTTTACAGAAACCATTTGGTCATTGTTGTTGGAATACATAATCGCTGCTGTTTTGAAACCTAATACTTTATGAGATTGACGAATCGCTGCATCTACTGCCAAAGATTCTGGTACAGCATTACGGAAAATATAATCTCCGATATCAGTGATGCCTTCTGCAGTTGTAGAAGTACCCAATGCTACGACTTTATTTTTGTTAGCAATCGGTCCTGCCGCCATCATTTCACCAGATAACATAGGTCCGATGACAGCTACGACTTTATCTTTAGCAATCACTTTGTTCATCGCATTGATGGCTTCGTTTTTGTCACCTTTTGTATCTTCCACTAACAAATTAATTTTTACATTGTTAGCATCTGCGTTAATTTGTGCTACCGCTAACTCTGCACCATTCTTAATAGATTCGCCATAGGCAGCTGCCGCGCCAGACGTAGTTGTCAGTAAAGCTACTTTTGCTTCATTTGCATTGTTTGTTGATGAACTATTGCCACCGCAACCAGCGATTGCCGCGGCTAAAATAGCTGTAGCACCCAATGCTAGTGCACGTTTGAACATGGATTTTTTCATGTTACACCCTTCCTTCTTAAAATTCCTCTTTTGGATTTTCTAACTGTGAAAGTCATCTTTACCTTTTTCACTTTATCAGCTTAAAGAACAAGTGATAACTCTATAGAAAATCTATGCTTTCCTATTATGAATGTAACATGAGTAGTTTGTCAAATATAAATATAAGAATTTAGTTATGAGTTTATTTAGTAAACCCATAGCGTATATTTTTCTTATTTTTGTATTCATCAGGCGGACAAACATCTTTTTTGAATAGTAAATATAGGAATAGATAGGTTCTGATAACAATTATATCCTTTTAGAAATATGATCCAATCTACTACTTTGCCATATTAAAACTGGCGACGAAAGTTAGCATTTTCATCGCCAGTTTAACACAATTGAACTTTTATTTACTTTGTATCAACAAATTTTCACCACTATTAATTCACAGTATACAAATAATCGTACTGTTCTTGTGTCAATGTATCTAAGTCATAGCCCATGGATTGCAATTTCAGTTTCGCAATTTCCGCGTCTACTTCATATGGTAATACATGCACATCATCTGCCATATCTGCGCCATGATGTAAGATGTACTCCGCTGCTAATGCCTGCATAGCAAAGGACAAGTCCATAATTTCTGCTGGATGTCCATCCCCTGCTGCTAAGTTCACAAGGCGACCTTCTGCTAGTACATACAATTGACGACCGTCTTGCATATGGTAGGATTCGATATTCTGACGAACTCGTTCATGAGATACAGCCATGGCTTCTAAATCTTTCACATTTACTTCGCAATCGAAATGCCCTGCATTACAAAGCACAGCACGGTCTTTCATCACGGCATAGTGCTCTTCTGTAATAACGTCTTTACAACCTGTGACAGTACAGAAAATATCACCGATTTTAGCAGCTTCCACCATTGGTAATACTTTGAAACCATCAAATACAGCCTCGATGGCTTTAATTGGGTCTACTTCTGTTACATACACGTGAGCGCCTAGACCTTTGGCACGAAGTGCCACACCTTTACCGCACCAACCGTAACCAGCAACCACTACATTTTTGCCTGTTACCGTCAAGTTCGTAGTACGCATAATACCATCCCAAACAGATTGGCCTGTACCATAACGATTGTCGAATAAGTATTTACAGTTAGAATCGTTCACAGCGATCATTGGGAATGTCAACTGTTCCGCTTCAGCCAAGGCTTTCAAACGGTGTACACCTGTTGTGGTTTCTTCACTACCGCCCAACAAACGTTCTTTTGCATCAGTTCGTATTGTATGTAACAAGCTTACTAAATCTCCACCGTCATCGATGATGATATGAGGTTTATGATCCAGTGCTTTATTCAAGAACATCGTATATTCTTCATCTGTACAGTTGTACCAAGCATATACAGTTAAGCCCATATCTACCAGTCCTGCCGCCACATCATCTTGCGTAGACAATGGGTTGGAACCTGTGACGATCACATCCGCACCACCACGTTGCAACACCGTAGATAAGTACGCAGTTTTCGCCTCTAAATGGACGGACACAACGATAGTTTGACCTTTGAAAGTTTGCTCTTTTTCAAAACGGTCCCCTAATGTGTTCAAAGTAGGCATGAAATTAGCTACCCAGTCGATTTTTTTACGACCTTCAGCGGCTAATGAAATATCTCGAATTAAAGATTGCATTGGCGTTCTCCTTTTAGATTCTTCACCATAGATTATAATTGAAAGCCACCATACTCAGCCATACGGTGATGAGCAGGATAATCAGCATTCACATCGATGCCTTTGATGACTTCTTTCACAAGCAATTGTAATTGCTCTGCCATTTGTTGCATCATGTCCACCACTTCGCCATGGGTCAATGCAGATTCAGAAATACCTGCGGCGTAGTTTGTGACCATGGAAATTGTCATATATGCCATTTCCGCTTCATTCGCTAAGGTCACTTCCGGTACGTTTGTCATACCCACTGTTTGGCCCCCTAACATAGCATACATGCGGATTTCAGCAGGAGATTCAAAACGAGGCCCCTCTGTACATACGTACGTGCCACCATTGTGAACCGTTAAGCCTAAGGATTTAGCTGCGCTTTCTACAATACCTCGCAACTCAGGGCTATATGGTTCTGTCACATCCACATGCGCCACCGGACGATCGCCTCCTTCATAGAAGGTATTCACACGGTTTTTCGTAAAGTCTAGGAATTGGTCCGTCAACACAAAATGACCAGGTCCAAAGTTTTGATCCAAAGAACCTACTGCTGTGGTAGAAACAATGTATTTCACGCCTAATTTTTTAAGCCCCCAAATATTAGCACGATAGTTAATCTTATGCGGTGGAATAGAATGATCTCGACCATGACGAGCTAAGAAATATACCGTCTTGCCTTCATACGTACCACACACATAGTGAATCTCACCATAGGGTGTCATAAGCGAAGATTCCGTCATAGTTTCAAACATATTTGGATCGTACACACCGGTACCACCAATAATAGCAATGGATGACATATCGTTCCTCCTTGTGAAAGATAGAAAAATATCTGTATGATTTTATTATAGCATGAAAAGGACAGTTTTGTGGAAATAGACTATCATTATTAGCAGTTATAAATTTTTTACCATTTTCTTCCTCACTACAAATCATCCATAAAATGCTATAATATACACACCAACTATCAACACTGTAATCTATTCTATAAAGGAGTTCTCCATGATTCGTATTGCTTTTGGACAAATTCAGGTGCACCCCGGTGATCCTGCTACAAACTTTCAATCTATGATGCATGCCATCGACTACGCCAAGGCGGTGAGCACGGACATCCTTATCTTTCCGGAATTGTGTCTCAGCGGATACATGGTAGGCGACTTGTGGGACCAAGTGCCTTTTATAAACGATTGTCTCTATTATGGTGACGAAATTGTTAAAGCCACCGCTAACACAAATCTCACCATTATTTTTGGTAATGTAGGAATCGATGAACATCTACGTAACTTGGACGGCAGCCTTCGCAAATACAATGCTCTATATGTAGCATCCAAAGGACAACTGGTATCCAATCCATCCCAGCCTTATCCATTTACAATTAAAACCTTATTGCCATGTTATCGGTACTTTAATGAACCTCGGCATTTCACTAGCGCCAATGTAGTCATGAAAGAGCGCAATCTTTCTTTATCGAATATCAATCAGCCTCTCACGATTTCCACTCGTCAAGGAGCTTTCACTATTGCTCCTGTTATCTGTGAAGATAGCTGGGACACGCACTATCCAGATTGTCCGACCAGTCTTATGGTAGAATCTGCAAAAGCGAAAGGTCAGCACATTGATCTGATTGTGAATTGTTCCTCTTCGCCTTACACAATTCATAAGCAAAAACAACGCCGCGCCCTATTTAGTGCACAAGCCAAACAATACAATACTCCTATTGCCTATACAAACCACGTGGGAATTCAAAACAATGGAAAAAATATCTGCATCTATGACGGTTGCTCCACGCTATATGACGTGAACGGTTCTGTTGTGGAGGAAGTACCTGCTTTTGAAAACACTGTACGACCTACCTTATTGAAAGATACCTTATGGCAGCCACTTTCACATGCCTCAAACGATTCAGATAATACATATGGGACAGTACCTAACTACATCCCTACCCTATTCAAAGCCCTTCAATACGGCATTCGTCAATTTTTAGCACAAACTGGGATTAAAAAAATTGTCATCGGTGCTTCTGGTGGCATTGACTCTGCCCTTAATGCTGCTTTGTACAGCACTGTATTAGCACCAGAAAATTTATACTTAGTCAATATGCCAAGCCGTTACAACTCAGATATGACGAAAGATTTGGCCTACCAATTAGCACAGAACATCGGTTGCCATTATGGCGTATTCCCTATCGAGGAAGGTGTGAACGCCACTATTGCACAACTAGAAGGTCAGACTTTTACAAAATCCCCTCTAAAGGCCTCTGGTCATGTACATAAGCATATACCAGCAGATGATGCTACTATCTCCAATTCTACTACAGATATTATATGTGAATCGCAGCAAATTACTACAAATCATATTGAGCAAACTCATGTGGATACCGACTTAGATACTACCATATTCTTACAGCTATCTACCCTTGCCAAAGAAAACATCCAAGCTCGTGATCGTTCATCTCGTATCCTAGCTGGTATAGCATCCGCTGTGAACGGGGCTTTCACGTGCAATGGCAATAAAACAGAGTTCACCATCGGTTATGCTACGATGTACGGTGATTTGGCAGGTTTCCTCGCTGTAACGGGAGATGTGTGGAAAACAGATGTGTATGCTTTGGCTAGCTACATGAATGAGCACATTTTTAAGCATGAATTAATCCCTCAAGGATCCATCGATGTGGTCCCTAGTGCGGAGCTTTCCGATGCACAGGATGTAACGCAAGGACTAGGTGACCCATTGCAATACGAATACCATGATTGCTTGTTCCGTGCCTTCGTAGAGGGTACACCACATACACTGCCTCATCAGCGTTTGCCTCCTGAGGATATCTTGTGCACCTACGAGAACGGTACATTGGAACACCTATTAGGATTGCCAAACCCAATTTCTCACTATTTCACATCCACAGAACAGTTTATCAACGACCTTGAACGCTGGTGGAAATCATTCAACGGCTTAGCGGTGGCAAAACGCATCCAATCTCCGCCACTGTTCCTTGTCAGTGAACGTGCCTTTGGTAGTGACCTAAGTGAAAGTCAATTAAAACCGTATTTCTCACGTACTTACCATATCATTAAAGAGAGAGTTCTATATCACCACACCAAAAAGTGAGTATATTTCTTAATTTTTAAAATATAAATCTATACTATAGTAACGCTATATACAACTTTGTAATATACCTTATTAGATATCTTACATCCTGTATATAGCGTTATTTATTGTTTGACTATTTACTCATACATCTCTTTCAAAAATAATATAACCCATAAAAACTTTTATATTGTAATGATAATTATTATAGATTACAATAAAGTTAACCCTATGGGTTGCGTTTTAATGTGTATTTGGAGGTATATTATGCAACAAGCATGGAAAGACTTCAATACAGGTGTATGGGATAAGTCCGTGGACGTACGCGATTTTATCCAACGAAACTATGTGCCTTATGTAGGCGATGATTCTTTTCTAGTAGGTCCTACAGAACGAACTACTAGACTTTGGCAACGGGTATTAGATTTATATGAGGAAGAACGACAAAAAGGTTCTGTCATCGATGCAGACACTGATGTAGCAACTCATATTACGGCGCATGCCCCTGGATATATTATTCAAGAAGATGAACAAATTGTAGGTCTTCAAACTGATTATCCTTTGAAACGTGCCATGTTCCCTTATGGTGGTTTACGAACTGCTAAAAGTGCTATCGAAGAGTATGGTTACAAAATGGATCCAACTCTTGAAGCATTCTTTAAAACTCATCGTAAGACACATAATGATGGTGTATTTGATGTATATACACCTGAGATGCGAGCTGCTCGCTCTGCTCACATTATTACGGGCCTACCTGACGCGTATAGCCGCGGCCGAATTATCGGTGATTATCGCCGTGTAGCCTTATATGGTGTAGATTATTTGATCAAGGATAAAGAAGATCAATTCAATATCACCATGGGCGATATGATGCCAGATGTCATTCGTGACCGCGAAGAAATTCGAGATCAAATCCGTTCTTTGAAAGAGTTAAAAGAGATGGCTGCGTCCTACGGATTTGATATCTCCAAACCTGCTACCGATGTAAAAGAAGCTATCCAATGGCTATACTTTGGCTATTTGGGTGCTATCAAAGAACAAAACGGTGCAGCTATGTCTATCGGACGTAACTCCACTTTCTTGGACATCTATGCAGAACGTGATTTGAAATCTGGTAAATATACAGAAGAACAAATCCAAGAAATGGTGGATCACTTCATTATGAAATTGCGCATGGTTCGTTTCGCACGTATCCATGAATACAACAATTTATTTACTGGTGATCCTGTATGGACAACTGAGTCTATCGGTGGTATGGGCACTGATGGACGTACACTAGTGTCTAAAACGGCATTCCGTGTCCTACATACATTGCAAAACCTTGGTCCTGCTCCTGAACCAAACTTAACAGTACTTTGGTCTCCTTCCCTTCCTGAAGGTTTCAAAAAGTTCTGTGCGAAGCTCTCTATTGCAACATCTTCCATTCAATATGAGAACGACGAAATCATGCGTCCAAATTCTGGCGATGATTACGCCATCGCTTGCTGCGTATCCCCTATGCGTATTGGTAAAGAAATGCAATTCTTTGGCGCTCGCTGTAACTTAGCGAAAGCCTTACTATACGCAATCAATGGTGGCGTAGATGAAAAGCTGAAAAAACAAGTAGGTCCAAAATTCCGCCCTATTACTTCAGAATACCTTGACTTCGACGAAGTCATGGAACGCTTTGAAGATATGACGGAATGGTTAGCAGGTGTATATGTGAATGCTTTAAATATCATTCATTACATGCATGACAAATACGCCTATGAAAAATTGGAAATGGCATTGCATGACCGTAAGGTAACACGTTGGTTTGCTACAGGTATTGCTGGACTTTCCGTAGTAGCTGATTCTTTATCCGCTATTAAATATGCGAAAGTAAAACCTATACGTGATGAAAATGGTATTGCTATTGATTTTGAAATTGAAGGCGAATTCCCTAAATATGGTAATGATGATGATCGTGTAGATGATTTAGCTGCTACGGTGGTATCTGGGTTTATGAATAAAATTCGTAAACATCCAACCTATCGTCAATCCGTACCTACTATGTCACTATTAACCATTACATCGAATGTGGTATACGGTAATGCCACTGGTGCTACTCCTGACGGACGTAAAGCAGGTATTCCATTTGCTCCTGGTGCCAACCCTATGCATGGTCGTGACGAACACGGGGCTATCTCTTCCCTAGCATCTGTTGCTAAAATGCCATGGCGTGATTGTTGCGATGGTATTTCTAATACATTCTCTATTATTCCAGATTCTCTTGGTAAATCCGGAGAGTCTATGGTTACATTAGGCGACTTGGACCTAGATATAGACCTAGGCAATATTGAACATGCATTAGCCGATGGTTGTGAAAATCTAGCTTGCCGTGAGCCAAATGTTACATTCCCTGAAGAAAAGGAGTAACTATGACAAACGAACAACAAGTTGATAATTTAGTACAGTTATTAGATGGGTACAGCAAAAAAGGCGGCCACCATTTAAACGTGAATGTATTCAATCGTGAAACATTATTAGATGCTCAAAAACATCCTGAATTGTATCCACAATTGACTATCCGTGTATCTGGTTATGCAGTTCATTTCAATAAGTTGACAAAAGCTCAACAAGACGAAGTGATTGCTCGTACATTCCATCAATCCATGTAATACACTATGGTAGGTCGTATTCATTCCATTGAGACTATGGGAACTGTGGATGGTCCGGGCATGCGATTTGTCCTCTTCCTTCAAGGTTGCCCATTGCGATGTGCCTATTGCCATAACCCAGATACTTGGGATCCCTCTACGTATGCCCAAGAAATGACGGTGGCAGATGTGTGGACACAATTTGAAAGGAATCGAGACTTTTATATCACTGGAGGCATTACTGTCACTGGTGGCGAAGCATTGTTGCAACTCCCTTTTATTATCGAACTCTTTACTTTCTTTCACGGAAAGGGAATTCATACTTGTCTAGATACAAGCGGGATTTGCTACACACAGGAACAGGCTAGAGAGTACAAACTGCTTCTTGACGTAACGGATTTAGTCATTCTTGATGTGAAAGAGATCGATTCCTCTATACACGAAACACTAACCGGCAAACCTAATGATGCGGTCCTAGAGTTCGCTCAATTTGTAGACGCTCATGGAACAGATTTTTGGGTGCGCCACGTGGTAGTCCCAACCATCACAGATAATCGCGATCGCTGGTATCGGCTTGGTTTCTTTCTAGGTTCCTTCAAACATTTGAAAGCCGTAGATTGCTTACCTTACCACGTCATGGGGGTTAATAAATATGAAAGTCTTGGCATTTCCTATCGCTTAGATGGAATACCGCCCCTCTCAAAAGCTGACGCACAGCGTGCACTCCGCGTTGTCCTTTCTGGAATACGCGACTACCGCCGAGGTTTATTGTGTCCTCTTAAAACACCAGAAAGTTAAACTCATAATAATACTTTCCTGATCTTTCATAAAAGCGCACTATCCTTCGTGGACAGTGCGCTTTTTCTGTATACCTCCGTAGACATATCGGTATGTATATATTCCTATGTATCTGTTATATTAGTATTTTGTGTTCATGTATTGATATTCATTTCTTATGGATAGCTTTTACATATTAGATGTTTAGTTGTATAATAGGAGGGTATTATTTCAGACTATCTCACTATGATTTTGGTGCAAGTGAATCCTATGAGCACTACTGCACCATCATAGTCTTTTGTACCTAAAGTTAGGAGGCATTTCATGGCATCGTCGTACATGCTACAATTACATCTTGGCGCTGTAGAAACGGTCATACTCTCACTGTTTTCCTTCTTACTTGGAACCTTTATGCACAAGCACATTAACATCTTGCATCGTTGGGCTATCCCAGTGCCTGCTATTGGTGGTTTAACTGTAGCAATAATTGTATTTCTACTACAAATTTCTGGTCTTATACTCATTACTCTGGACAAGGCTGTTCTCGTTCCTGCTATGGTGGCATTCTTCGCCACTATGGGGCTAGTAGCGCCCGTGCAAATTTGTACATCTTCGTTAAAAGCAATCCCTCGCTACTGGGGCATGAGTACTTTGCTTGTGATTATGCAAATCAGCATTGGCTTAGGACTAGCTAGTCTATTTGGATTAGACAAACACTATGCTATTTTATTAGGCTCTTTATCTCTTGAAAGCAGCTACAACTTTGTGTCCGCCTTAGGTCATGACTTAGGGAATGCCTTAAATGGTGAAACTGTGGCACATGGTATCATTGCATTCACTACCATTATCGGTGTGTTCATCGGCGGTCCTATGGGACAATATTTAATCGAAAAGTTCAATCGCTATGAAACAGCACCTCCTCCACCAGATTCACCAGCACCGACACCGGTTGGGATTATCATCAACTTATTGTTGGTTCTAATCTGTGTCAGCATCGGCATCGGCGGTTCCCACTACTTATTAGATACCTTCGGTTTGCACATTCCTACGTTCATTGTATCCATGTTATTGGCCATTGCTATTCGTAATGGTGGCGATGCCATGGGCCAAACGTTCATCAATTCTAAAGCTATTGCCTTATTTAGTCAAATTAGTATTACCATCTTCTTAACTACTGTGTTCATGAGCGTACCTGTCATCGCATTACGTGCGCTTACAGGACCAATGCTTGTGATTCTTGTGGTACAAGTCATTGCGATTATTCTGTTTACACGATTCATCGTATTCCCTGTGCTGTGTAAAGATTACGACGGCGTTGTCATCGGCGCCGCCCTCCTTGGCCACGGCTTAGGAATCACACCAAACACGGTAGCAACTATCGCTACCCTCGGTGGTCGCTACAGAAAATCTGTAAAAGCTTTCCTAGTTGTTCCAATTACAGCTACTGTATTAATCAATGTATTGGGTATACCTATCTTACATTGGATCATGCAGTTCTATTGGTAAATATATAATATAAAATCCCCAATCCATTCACTGGACTGGGGATTTTTTATTATAAGAATAAATTAATGATTTCTACACCAATTAATCCACATACGGCAATCACTGTTTCTACCATACACCAAGAGCGTAATGTTTGTTTGACAGATAATCCGAAAAACTCTTTAAATAACCAGAATCCTGGGTCATTTGGTGGGCTAAAGAATACAGAACCAGCACCTACTGCAATTACCATCAATTCAGGGCTTACACCTGTTAATGGAATTAACGGCGCCACAATGCCGCCAGCTGTCATAGCTGCCACTGTAGCAGAACCAACAGCAATACGAATCACCACAGCAATTAACCAAGCTAATACTAATGGAGATACATTCACTTGCATCACTAATTCACCGATATAGGTACCCACACCGCTATCGATCAATACTTGTTTTAGTGCTCCACCAGCTCCTACAACAAATAGAATCATAGCTACTGTTAATATCGCTTTTTCAGAAGTAGCCATAATATCTTTCATAGATTTGCCACGAGCGAAGCCAAACGTATAGAAAGCAATAATAATAGAAATTGTCAACGCTACAGAAGGATCACCAATGAAGTTAAGAATGACCATAATGGTAGATGTTTTTGGTAGATTCATCATTTTACCAATAGCTGTAGCGGCCATCAAGATAACTGGTACTAATGCTGTAAAGATAGATACTCCAAAGGATGGCATTTCCTCTTCTGTAAATACCTTATCATTATGAAGGCCTTCAGGGATATCTGTTTTGATATCTTTCACAGTATTATACAATAATGGACCTGCCAAAATAACTGTAGGAATACCGATTAAAATACCATACACCAATGTTAATCCAATGTCTGCATTAAATAATACAGAAATCGCTGTAGGACCTGGATGTGGAGGCAAGAAACCATGTGTCACAGATAAGGCTGCTACCATTGGCATACCTACTTCTAACAATGGAATATCCGCAGATTTAGCAATGGTAAAGATCAAAGGAATCAATAAGACGAAACCAATTTCATAGAATAAAGCAATACCTACAATAAATCCAGTTAAACATACAGCCCATCTTACATTATTACGACCAAACATGTTGATCAATGTAGTTGCAATACGTTGCGCTCCACCGCTATCGGCCATCAATTTACCTAAAATAGCGCCAAAGCCTACTACGATTGTTAAACCACCTAAGGTAGCTCCTAAGCCTTTTTGGATGGTTGGGAAAATTTTGTCAAGCGGCAATCCTTCTCCAAAGGCTAATAATACACAGACCAATAGCAATGATAAAAAGCTATTCATCTTTACTTTTACGATTAGGAAAAATAGTAAAATAATTCCTAATGCAAGAATAACTAATGGCATTTCTAGTCTCCTTTCTAATTACAAACGACTAAATGGATGTTCCTTTTGGAACTGAACAAGACGTGCCAAATCGTCTTTCATATGAGTATACAAACTTTCATAAATAGAGAAAAGTTCTTCATATACGGCTTGATGTTGCTCCTTAGGGTGATAAATACATTCAGGCTGTACTAGCTCTGCTGTATCCTTAATATCTGATAAAGTTCCATCAGAAATAAACCCTAACACAGCGGCGCCAAAGGAGGCACCTTCACTATTATTTGGTAGGGTGATATGTTCACCGAATATATCACTCATAATTTGTACCCATAATTCAGATTTAGTGAAAGAACCACTAATGCGGATATCTTTTACCTCTTCAAACTCACGTAATGCATCAAGAACAAACCGTAAGCTATAACAAATCCCTTCCATTGTGGCGCGAATCATGTAAGAGCGACTATGATTTAAGGATAAACCTACGAAAGCACCACGCAGATCAGAGTTCCAATAAGGAGCTCGTTCACCAGTAAAGTATGGCATTAATAACAAGCCACCAGATCCAGCCGGTACATGTCTTGCTTTCATGGTCATTAAATCATAAGGATCCACCGATAATTGTTCCATTTGGGAGCCATGATAATGCAGGATACGATCTCGCATCCAGCGCAAAATCATACCGCCATTGTTGATAGCTCCACCAGCCACCCACATGGTATCTGTTAAATTATAGCACCAAGTACGACCTTTTGGATCCATTTGCGGCTTTTCTGTAAGCATGCGTATAGCCCCAGATGTACCTATAGTAGCACTTAACTGCCCTTTAGATACAGCGCCAATACCAACATTCACCAGTACTCCATCAGTAGCACCGATGACAACCGGTGTATTCACAGGTAAACCTAAACGCTCTGCTACGCCTGCTACTAACTTACCACTATACGTAGTAGATACTACCTTAGGTAGTTGTTCTTCTTGAATTCCTACATAGTCTAAAATCTCAGAATCCCAAGTTTCTGTAAAAGCATTAAATAAACCAGAACTAGATGCCACTGATTTATCTGTTACCCATTCTCCTGTCATCAAACGGAACATGTAATCTTTAATAGATCCAATATGCGCCATACGAGCAAAGATTTCAGGTTGATTTTCTTTGACCCATATGATTTTTGCCAATGGATAGGATGCATGTAGCGGACAGCCTGTTCTATAGTAGAATTGTTTACACGTTTCGTCTTGTTCCATACGGTGTACAGTGTTGGAACTTCTGCTATCTGCCCAAGTAATCATATTCCCTAATAAATCAAAATGTTCATCTTGAGGAATAAAACTATGCATCACTGAGCTTAAAGCAATCCCGGATATAGTGACTAGTTTATATTGTAAATCTTTTACAACTCCAGCAATGACTTCTTCTGCCGCATCATATATTTGTTGAGGATTCTGCTCTGCTCGATCATATTGTGGTGTTTCTAATGGATAAAAAGCATCTCGTACAGCTACAGATTTACCTTGTGCTGTATATGCCATAGCACGCACGCCTGTAGTTCCCACATCAACGCCTATCCATACTGCTTCTCTAACTTCTGACATATATACCTCCTATCATCCAAATAAACTCATTTGCTCATCTTCTGGTAAGTCGCCTAAACAACCTAATTCCACCATGCGATTGGCAATGGTTTGAGACATTTTTGTACGTCTCCGCAAATCTTTAATCGATAAGAACTCTGCTTGCTCTCGTTCTTCTACGATGGCATCTGCTACCTTTTCGCCTAAACTAGTAACAGCTACAAATGGCGGTAATAAAGAGGTTTCATCTTTAATCATAAACCGTCTTGCTTGAGATTTGTATAACTCTACATTGGCAAATGAGTACCCTCGCTGTTTCATTTCCAAGGATACCTCTAAGGCAGACATTAAATCTTTTTCCTTTGGTGATGCTTCATACTTCGCAGCTAATGCTTTCAAACGTTTAAACTCTTGCTGCTGCTCTTCCAAGGAGCCCATCATAATTTTCAAGTCAAAGGCTTTTGCTCGAATAGAAAAATACGATGCATAGAATGCTAATGGATAATTAATCTTATACCACGCAATGCGGAATGCC
This sequence comes from Veillonella sp. 3627, assembly GCF_003992195.1. Lineage (NCBI taxonomy): Bacteria > Bacillati > Bacillota > Negativicutes > Veillonellales > Veillonellaceae > Veillonella > Veillonella sp. 3627. Next base: position 67,354 of record NZ_RQVG01000008.1, read on the forward strand.
ATCATAACATAAGCTACGGCATGGGCCCGTGGGAATAAATAGGAAATCTTTTTACAAGACCCAATAAACCACTCCGGCACTTGGGCTGCTCGCATTTGGTCTTCATAATCTGTTTGGGCAATCCCCTCTTTATTACGCTTTTCGATACCCTTCCCTTTACGCACATTTTCCATAACAGAAAAGGCTACATTATCTGCTACACCGTGATTACGCAAAAAGTTCATAATATCATCACGGGTAGAGATAGCTTCATTCAATTTACATGTCCCTGTTTTAATCAAGGTCTGCGCATTATCTACCCATACATTTGTACCATGAGAGAAACCAGAGATCCGCACTAAGTCAGAAAAGGTTTGTGGTTTTGAATCTTCCAGCATAGCCCGTACAAATCCAGTACCTGATTCAGGTACTGCCAAGGTAGCCACTTTATCCCCTTGTAATTGAGCCGGCGTCAAGCCTAATGCTTTCGTTGAGGAGAATAAACTCAATGTGGCGGGGTCATCAAAAGGAATACTCGTAGATGGTATACCCGTCATATCTTCTAACATACGAATGATAGTAGGATCATCATGGCCCAGTATATCTAGTTTGGTCATACGACCTTCAATAGAATGATAGTCAAAGTGTGTGGTAATAATGCCACTTTCTTTTTTATTAGCTGGATATTGAACTGGTGTGAAATGATGTACATCCATATCTCGAGGGCAAACCATGATGCCTCCCGGATGCTGACCTGTGGTATTCTTTACTTTTGTAAAGCCTGTAGATAACTTTTCAATAAAACCTCGTCGTTTTTGTAAATCATTCACATCTGCATATTTGTAGGCATAGCCAATCGCCGTTTTATCCGCAATGGTACCGATGGTTCCAGCTCTAAATACATTATCTCGTCCAAACAATTCTTCCGTGTATTTATGGGCACGACCTTGGTAATCGCCAGAGAAGTTCAAATCAATATCTGGGACCTTATCCCCATGGAATCCCATAAAGATAGCGAAAGGAATATCGTGACCATTCGCGATAAGTGGCGTACCACATTCAGGACAATTGCGCCGTGGCAAGTCAAAGCCCCCCGCATATTCCCCTTTCAAATAGAACTCACTCCACTTGCACTGTGGACAAACATAATGTGGCTCTAATGGATTTACCTCCGTAATATCCGCCATGGTGGCTACAAAGGAGGATCCTACAGAACCACGAGAACCTACTAAGTACCCATCATCTAAAGATTTTTTTACTAGTTTATGGGCAATGTAGTACAATACACCGAAACCATTGCCGATAATACTCTTAAGTTCATAGTCCAATCGATCTTGCACCGTCTTTGGCAAGGGATCTCCATAGATAGACTTTGCTTTCGCATAGCACATATCTTCCAAGGCTTTATCAGCCCCTTCGATTTTTGGTGAATAGGTGCCATTAGGAATCGGTACAATATAATCAATACTTTGCTCTATAGCTCTCGTATTGGTCACTACCACCTTGTAGGCATTGTCTTCTCCTAAGTAAGCAAACTCTTCCAACATTTCATCAGTGGTACGCATATGCTGATCTGCTTTGTCTTTTGCATCTTTCACACCGCTAGCGGTAAGCATGATTTCACGGTACATTTTGTCTTTAGGATCCATATAATGCACATTACCTGTAGCTACTACAGGCATTTGCAAGGTATCCCCTAAACCGACGATACGACGATTAATCTCTTTTAAATCTTCCTCATTTTTTAACAAGCCTTCTTTTATAAAACTCTTGTAATTATCATGAGGTTGAATTTCTAAATAATCATAAAATGTAGCAATTTCCTGCAATTCTTCATCGGTAGCACCGTGAACCATAGCTTGAATCAATTCTCCAGATTTACAAGCCGTTCCTATAAGAATCCCTTCACGATGGTCTTCAATGACAGCTCTTGGCAATCTTGGGTACTCATCAAAATAATTCAAATGGCTAATAGAAATCATCTTGTACAGATTCCGTAAACCTACCATATTTTTTGCAAACATAATAATATGATGTGGTGTCGATTGGTCCTCTTTTTCAATTAAATAGGCCTCTACACCATAGAGAATCTTCACGCCTTTTTCCAAAGAGTATGCTTGTGCCTCTGGGAATGCTTGTACCACCCCATGATCAGTAATGGCTACCGCTGGATGTCCCCAATCTTTCACACGATTCACAATATCTTTCACTGCTACTAGCGCATTTTTCTCGGACATTTTTGTATGTAAGTGAAGTTCTACTCTGGCTTCCTCGTGAGTATCTGTGCGCTTCGCATTCTCCGTATCCTCCACAGGGCGCACAGAATCCATATTTAACACATAATCTCGTACAAATTGCTCATCATAGATGACTTCCCCTTTGATTTGCACCCTCCCAACAGATTTTAAAATTTTTAATAGCTTTGGTCCATCTTCAGAAGGGCTGGTAAATCGTTTAATAGCCAAGCTATTGTGCTCGTCCACTAGATGACCAGTAATAATATACCGTTTTTTAGGCTCCTCACCTTTTTCACGTGCTTTTTGTACAGCCTTACTATCTTCCTTAGGTCGAATTTCTCGTATATCTAAGCTGTGAAAGTGTCCCGATATGACAACCTGTTCTCCAGTTCTTACAAAGAAATCATCTGTCCGATGCGTGTCAGCTTCATCAAAAACAGGGCCTAATAACATCCCATCTTCAGTGGTTAGCTTCCGTCTACGCATAGGATATGAAGAATTACTAGTCACAGTTGAAGTCGGAGTATTAGGACGATCTATGACCACTGGCGCATCATATAAATCATCATAATCCGACGAAGTTTTTATGGTACCATCACGACTCACATAGAGTTCCATTTCATCGAATCGATTCTCTTCATCCATATCCCAATAGATATCGTAATCTGCTACTTCATTGGCCTGTTGTAAAAAAAGATACTCTGCATCTTCCAGAGGACTATTCCCTAAATCATCTCCAAGGAATTGCTCTACGTTTACATTAGGTATTCGAGTGAGAATGATTTGGTTCATGAAATCCCCAGTATCTATCACTTCGTAGGTACAACCAATAGCATGACAAATCTCTTCTATGCGTTGTTGCACCACGGGATCTAATGTCCCCTTAGCGGGAGAGCCAAATATATGCAATTTTCCATCTTTTAAGTAAAAGTAAAAATCTGTTTTAGATTCTCCTCTTCGTACTAAATGATAGCATTTCATCGTACTACTCCCTTATTGATTCAACTATCCATTCTTTTTACTAGAATCCTCTTTGTGCTTTTTTACCACATTAGGACCTGTGACAACAACCGTATCTACAGGTTCATAATAAGAATTAAAGGTATAGGTAGAAGATCGCCCATCTCCATATACTATGGTTCTCGTCGTATCTACAGAAACTCCCTCATGACCTGCTTCCTCTACAGTTTCCTCTTTCACAGCCTCATCGATTTTTTCTATCTTTTTATTAGGAATTCTTTGTTCTTTACCCTTTGTAATCGTTACAGACTGTGGTACATCTTCCTTAGCTCCTAATATAGTAATTGTCACATAGCCAGCACCTTCTTCGGCAATCACATAGATGGGATTAGAATAAGGGTTTTTAAACTGAAAGTCAATATATCCCCACGCCACAGTAGCATCTAAGCCTACTGGTATATAGGAAACAGGAGCAAAATGCGTATCACGTTCTACAATATCCATACCAGATAACAATGCAGTATTAAATAAAGTAGAACTTACTTGGCATATTCCGCCACCAATACCTGGCACCAAACGTCCTCCCATAAATACAGGTGCATCGTCATAACCCGCTTCAGCAGTCCGTTCTCCTACTACTTGATTAAAGGAGAAAATACCCCCTGCCGGAATAAAAGTTTGATGAATTTTTTGAGATGCTAAATGAATATTATGGGCTCGGCTTGTATTAGAGCCATCAAAATAAGTCGTAAAGGACCCCAATATGGAAGTGATAGACACTAAATCTTTATCTGTTATCGTAGGCTGTGCAGACTCATTGATAACAAGTTCTAGGGTCTTTACCTTACCTTCTTGCAATTGTTCTTGCAATCGCTTCATAGTAGCTGTCACATCTAACTTACGGCCTACCTTAGCGGGCTGATGTACCACTGTGTTACCTTCTAAAGTAACAGTGGCATTAGTTCCTACTTGTCCCATGGCCTTTGCATAATTCAAAAAATATGACTCAGCCACTGGTCCATCTACTTTATATCGAATGTTCATCGCTTTTCCATGAAGTAACGCATCTACTCGGTGCATGACATAGGTCATGACATCACTTTCATAGCCATAATCCATTACATCGGTTAAGGTTCCCACCCTATCTATGGTAATCCCTAAATCTGCTAAATTCATGGTCGTTTCTTTTCCCTTAGGATCTACTATGCGAATCCTTTGTGACTGTGTGTTCCGCTCTTGTAAATAGGTGTCTACTTCATCCATACTTTGATGAGATATACTATGACCATCTATAGTTAATCCATAAATAGTGTTTCCAGTAGGCCATACAAGCCCTGTTACAGCTCCCCCAACGAGAGCTATAAGAGCTGACACAGTGGCAATATACTTTCGTTTCATACTTCTCCTAATTTGCGCAATAGGCTAAACAAATATCTTGAAATTGGCTCATATCTGCTATACCTTGACGGCTTTGCAAAATTAAATGATATAGCTGGCTAATCAATGTTGCCACCGCTGGGATTTGAATTTTTCGACGCGCTTCAAAGGCTAATTTAATTGTATAGGGATTGGCTTTCATCCCTTTTTCCTTAAATAAGCTTTGAATCTCAGGTAATGTCATCCCATAAAAAGCACATTCACTGACCATGAGTTGCAAATGCATTTGATTATGCACATAAGCCATCGCCATATCTACACTTTTATTCTTAAGCATAGAGGGGAATAAATCTAGTAATGTTCGCGCATCTTTCTCCAATAAAGCATCTTTAAAGCGGAAAATATTTTTCTCTCCAAAGTCTGTCATATGCTCTTTTAAAAATGGTACTGTCATCGATTCCCCTTTTTTTAGCAGTAGGAACAATCGATCAAATTCTGTGCGCAAAAATGCTAAAGGCACATCCTTCCACAAATCTACCAAGTCACGTAGATATGCCATGCCATCGGGATCTATCTTTTGCTTATGAGCCTTGCAATGTTGTTGTATCCACTGAAAGAGAGCTTCTCCCTCTACTTTTTCAAACTTAAAGGATTCTACAGCTCCCAAAAATGCTTTATTTCCTTGCAACCGTCCATCAATGGTTTCTGGATACACTACAATAATAGGATCCTCTCCAGTATAGCTTTGCAAATAGTCTCGCAATCCTTGCCACTCTGGAGCCAGCTTTTTCTTCGGTTTATCAAAGATAGGCAAATGGACAAGCAGAAATACTCGTGGTTCACCAAAGAGAGATACTTCTTGTAATTGTCCTAAAATAGAACCGGGACCTTGCTCTTCACGCAAGGTAAGCAAGGTCCGATCTGTATATTGATGTAAGAGATTCTGTTTTTTTTCTTCTAATAATTGTGGTTCATCTCCATAGAGTAATGTAACCATCTGGCACCTCTTATAATGTTACTACATTGTTTTCATCACTACCTACAATATACACGCCTTCCTCCACATCAAATTGACTGTGCAAGGTATTCCACACGATAAAATGCATTGCCCCTCGTTCTTGATAATGCAATAATTGATTGCTAGCGGTCAAGCCATATATTGTATTCGTTTCTCTCTTAGTATTATACACTATTTCTTGAACTTTTTCTCCTTCTTTTCTAGGATGAAAGTGAAACTTTCTATGTCCTGTTACGATAATTTCATAGCCTGCTTTCCTGTGAATTTGTACAGATAGCCAATCTAGTGTTAGCTCTTTAGTTGCTTGCCCTTTACTATAAAGATGTTCTAAGGTATCCATATGAGTGTACCCCTTCTGATATCCTTCTACAAACACACCATTCCAACGACTAAACCCACGATGATGCAAGGCATCTATACATTGTTTCATCGCTCGTGGTGAAATATCTCCATTCTTAGCATCTATATATAGGTATGCCTCCCTATAAAAGCCTGTCTTACAGACCATGAAAGCTGGTCCTGAGGAGATAGCAATAGGCACGACTTGCACCGTTAGTTTCACATACGATAGTACTAAAGGCAACATCCCTACTATCAAGAGTGCAATACTTGCCATCCTATTCCATACCACACGAATAGGCTCTTTCAGTGCTAACAACCAATATATATACGCCACGCCTAGATACCACACTACCACTAACCACAAAGGCATCGGCGGTGACCACAGTAGCCCTAGATTCCGGATAGCAAATAACAGAGACATACTGGCTTTCAGAATAAAACCTAAGAGAGACCAACCTAATGTAAAAGTAAATACTAAATTTAGGATAGCCAAGAAAAGACCTGCTATAATCGCTATATCTAGCAAGGGCCCTACTATAAGGTTGGACAAAATACTAAGAAAACTAAGTATATGAAAATAATATAATTCAATTGGAAATATAAGAACTTGTGCAGAGATACATAAAGCCACACCTTTAGAGATAGGATTCGGCGGAAATAGCCGATACACATAGGGATACAATCCGATGATCCCCAAGGTAGACCCAAAAGATAATACAAAACTAATATCTACCGCGAATAATGGCTTCCATAACAGTAAACATAAGGCAGATAGTAGGAGCGCATGTAAAGCACGATACATACCACCATGCATAACAACGTATCCACTTAATAGTCCCATCATGGCAGATCGTAATACTGGCGGACTCCAGCCCACAATTGTACAGTACAGTAAAATCAAAGCACAAGTGATGGAAAATTCTACACCTTTACGTAAATGCACCCGCTGCAATACGATAGAAATAATGAGAAATAACAAGGCAATATGAGACCCTGACACCGACAAAATGTGGATAAGCCCTGTTTCACTGAATAATTTTACCATCGTTTCTGGTAGCATAGCATATTGACCGCCTAGTACCAAGGAGGAGCCTAAGCTAGCAATGGATGGATCTAGATTCTCTTCAAATTGTTGTGCCACCCAATGATGGACTCTATCTAGATAAGCGCCCAGCGCATACCCCGTATCAGCTATCCATGTGCCTAGGGTCTTCTCTACTGTATAGGGACCTTCTATGGTACCTTGGTACAAATTTCCTTGCAATCCATCATTGATATGTCTCGTTTTCATAGACAGAGAACCACTTTGCTCGTAATAGGTAAAGCCTTTCACAGTACCACGAATGACGTAGCGGTCTCCCATATGAATAGGTGGTTCTCCTGGCACATAGATACGAATACTTCCCTTAGCTGGCACATGCTCAGTAGCGCCATTCTTATCTATATCCATACCTTCTACATCAGCATCTACCATGGTCATAATCCCATCTAGCGTCACCGTAGGCTGTGGGTTACTAGTTAATTGCACATAATAGGCACCATCGGCACCATAATAAAACGGTCTATCTTCAAAATAGTGTGTGATGACTCGATCTGTATGTACATATCCTATAGCAGTAAATACAGAAATAATACCCATTAAGCCCATCACATATCGCATTATTTTATACATATGTTCATTACGTTGTTCGTATCCACGTAATCCTATTATCCCAAGGATGCCAAATATAGTAATAATACTTAACCAATACATAAGATAGGTGTGTAATTCGTTTTCGTATAGGCTCATACAAATTCCCAATAGCATTCCTAGCACACTGGTGATACCTAGATCTATTGGCTTGGGTAACCTTTTCATAATCGTACTTTCTCCACAATTTTTTTATACAATGCAGGTCCTATGCCCTTCACCTGTCGTAATTCTTCTAAACTTTTGAAAGGACCATGTTCTTGACGATAGTCCACAATCTTTTTCGCCATCTTAGGGCCTATGCCCGATATTTTTTGTAAATCTGCTTCGGTTCCATCATTAATAGAGATATTTTGTTTTCGTAGTAACTCCTCAGGACTTCCGTGAAAGTTGAAATCTACATGAATATGTGTGCTTTCCTCTAAGGTATCTTCTAAATGTAGATGATTCACATCTGCATAGGGTAATAGTCCTTTGCTGGCCTCAATAGCTGACTTCACTGTTGCAGGGCTTTGTAGCTCATACAAGCCTGGTTCTTCTACCGCTCCTGTGACATACACCAAAATTGTATCTGCTTTCGTTTCCTTCTCCACTGGACCACCACGATTTCCTTTGTCTAACTGCTTCACAATCTTTGGGGTATCAGATGGTGATCCATCGCCTTTCATTGGTGTATCTGCTATAATAAGATAGTATCCACATACACACAGTAGGAATAGGCATACGATGATGCCAATTCGTTTTCGATTTGTTACTTTCATTCTATCACATCCTTTCAAACAAAAGGTTCGTCATAGATGAGTAGTATCCTTTAAAATTCACTACCAGTATATATTGGGAGGTATTATGAAAGAAGATTTACAACAATATGCCCGTCTTTTACTACAAGAAGGAGTCAATTTACAACAAAACCAACTGTTAGTCATTAATGGAGATGTAGAAAATAAAGATTTTGTATACATCGTTGTGGACGAGGCCTATGCACTGGGTGCCAAAGATGTGCACATTAATTGGCGTAGCACTATCACAGCTAAGTCTCGTCTATCCCATGTAAAAGATGAGGTCTTATCTAATCCCGCGCCTTGGATTAAAGATATGTATCACCATATCCTTGATTCCAACGCATGTATTTTATCCTTAATCAGTGCGAATCCATTTGCCTATGAAGGCGTGCCTTCTGAAAAAATCGCCCTCGCCTCTCGTAGCATGGGCAAGTTAACTAAATTTTACCACGAGGCCATTATGGATTCCACCCTTACTTGGTGTGTAGCCTCAGTAGCTACTCTCACATGGGCTGATTTGCTTGGTTATGAGGGCACAGACGAAGAGAAAATCAACCGCTTATGGAATACTATCTTTACCTTATGTCGTATGAAACACGTACCAGAAGAAGAATCCTTTGCCAACCATTTAGATCGCCTTGCTAAGCGCACCAAAACACTGAATGATTTACAATTGGTATCCTTACATTATACCTGTCCAAACGGTACAGACTTAACTTTACAAATGCCAGAAGGGCACTTATGGTTAGGTGGTAAAGAATCATCTAAAAAAGGAATTATCTTTGATGCCAATATTCCAACGGAAGAAGTCTTTTCCGCTCCTCATTATGCAGGTGCCAACGGTATCGTGTATTCTACGAAACCATTGATCTATGATGGAAACCGTATCGAAGACTTCCATATGACATTCAAAGATGGTAAGGTTGTTGACTACGATGCCAAACAAGGTCGTGAGTATTTAACAAACCTCATCGAGACGGATGAAAACTCTTGCTACCTTGGAGAAGTAGCCCTTGTAGACCATTACTCCCCTATTAGCCAATCCAATATGATTTTCTTTGAAACCTTGTACGATGAAAATGCATCTTGCCACTTAGCATTAGGTGCTGCATATCCAACTTGCTTAGCCCATAGCGATGGATTATCTCAAGAAGAACTACACGCTCGTGGACTAAATACATCCTTAGCACATACAGACTTTATGATTGGTCATGAAAAAATGAACATCATAGGCACTACAAAAGATGGCAAAGAAGTTCCTATTATGATTGAAGGCCGATTGCAAGTATAAGGGCGCTCTATCTAACATACTACTATGCATATTTCCCATAAAATCATCAGAACTCCCCATCTTATGGGAAGCGATATGAACTAACATATGGTAATGCAAAAAAGAGGTACCTTGCATGACCGCAAGGTATCTCTTTTTATTATGTCTATTTATTTTCTGCCATATACCAGTAGTCTATTCTATAACGACCCTATGATCTTCTAGATATATAACCTAATTGTACTGTAAATAGTGCCTTATAGCAATGTATCTACAGCGATATTTACTAGTACATCGGATGGGCTTTCACAGATATAATCAGCACCAGCAGATTCTAATTCTTCCACTGAACCATATCCGTAAGATACACCCATAGCCACACAATTTAATGCTTTGGCAGCTTCCATATCGTATTTACGATCTCCCACCATGTACCAACGGGAGATTTTATATTTTTGTGCTGTAATTGTCTCCATATCTTGTAGCGCCTCTTTCAAAATATCTAGCTTATGGACTAAACCAATTTCACGATTGGCTCCACGAATTACTTCAAAGTATGGATCTAGTTTAAAATGCTTAATAATATCCTTTGCTTGTTCTTCTGGTTTTGCCGTAGCAATTCCAACATAAGCACCTGTCTTACGAAGCGCTTTTAAGGCTTCTTCAATTTGAGGATATACTGCATTTTCATATTTTCCTACGGAATCATACCGTTCTTTAAAAAAGTTGTAGGCCTGCTCCACCTCTTCATCTGTCATATGGCAATGTTCTTTAAAAGAATCCGCCAATGGTGGACCAATGAATAATTGTAATGTGTCCTCATCAGGAATAGGATGATTCATACTCGTTAAGGCATGACGTATAGATTTTAAAATTCCTTCATGAGAATCTGTTAATGTTCCATCTAAATCAAAAATAACACAAATCATAATGACTCCTATCAAAATAAATGCGGGGTAATATATAGGTTAATACAGATAATAAGTAATCGTTAGTTGTTTCCATGTGTCAGTTCTACTTTCAAAAGTATACTAGTTCTATATCTTCTTAGGTACAGGATACATTTCTTAGCTGTGAAAAATACCTTTACAAGTCATACAGTAAAGAGTATACTGTATATAGAAAAGTTTCTATATAGTAGGAGGACAGTATGGAAGATAATCAAATTCCTACGGCCATTTTAGATAAATTAACAAAAGTTTGTACTTGCCGTAGTATTACAAGAAAAGCAATTAAAGAAGCAATCTTAGATGGTTGCGATACATTTCCTAAAATTAGAGAGCGCACTAGTGCTGGTACCGGTGCATGCGGTGGCAAAGGCTGTGGCCCACGAGTGGTGAAACTTTTAAAGGAACACCAAGAAGGACAATGGTAAGCGCGACCAACATAAGAATCATAAGATAGGTGATACATATCACCTATCTTTTTTATATACACAAAAAAGGCTGCTCAAGAATGTACATCATTCTGTAGCAGCCTTCTTTTTATTTCTTTAATGCTTCACGCAATGTATGCCAAGCAAGCACTGCACATTTAACACGGGCAGGCATGTTAGAAATATTTTGCAAAGCAATCGCATCTTCTAAGGCTTCTAATTCGTCTTCATCAGTCACTTCTTTTTTGATCATTCCTAAGAAAAGGTCCACTAGTTGGAAAGCTTCTTCTAAGGATTTACCAGTAATGACATCAATCATCATAGATGCCGATGCTTGGCTGATAGCACAGCCGGAACCTGTATAAGCAGCGTCTTTTACAATGCCGTCTACCACATTCACTTGCAATGTTAAATCATCACCGCAACTTGGATTATGACCATGTTCACTAGCAGTAAACACCTCTAACAAACGCTTATTACGCTTGTCTTGGTTATGCTCCAAAATCAGTTCCGTATACACTTGATCCATTTCCATGGTATTGTTCTCCTTACTCTGACAAGCCCATGGTTGGTCGAACTGTTTTCAGGGCTTCCAAAAATTGATCTAAATCTTCTTTTTTAGTATAGATATACATACTAATACGGTTGGATGCCGGTACTCCATAGTAAGCACCTAGTGGTTGCGCACAATGATGACCAGAACGTAAGCATACCCCATGGCTATCCATGATGGTTGCTACATCGTGAGGATGTACATCATCCACAGTGAAAGCAATAACTCCATGCTTTTCTTCTGGATTGGCACTACCTAATAAATGAATATGTGGCATAGCCGCTAGTTTAGGTAATACATAGCGCACTAATTCTTGTTCATATTCATGAATAGCATCCATACCAAACTGTTCCAAATACTCAATGGCAGCTTTTAATGTGACAGCACCATGTGCATTGGGTGTGCCAGCCTCAAATTTATAAGGTACTTCATTGAATGTTGTGGTTTGTTCTTTCACGTATTCAATCATGTCCCCACCAAATAAAAATGGATCCATGTCTTCTAATAAGTGATATTTACCATATACCACACCAATACCTTGAGAGGCACACATTTTATGGCCTGAGAATACAAAGAAATCACAATCTAAGGCTTGCACATCAATAGCTTGATGAGGAGCCGATTGCGCTCCGTCTAGAATAGCAATGGCACCAACAGCATGAGCGCGTTCCACCAGCTCTTTTACTGGAAATTCCATACCTAACACATTACTTACATGGGCAAAGGATACAATTTTTGTAGATTCATCAATTTTATCCATTTCACCATCTTTGATGTGACCATTTTCATCTAAGTACATATATTCCAAAGTGGCCCCTGTCACTCGGCATACATATTGCCAAGTCACAAGATTTGCATGATGCTCCGCTATAGTGATGACGATTTTATCACCTGCCTTAATATGTTTTAAAGCATAAGAATGAGCAATTAAGTTCAAGCTTTCAGTAGTGTTTCGAGTGAAGATAATTTCTTCACGTTTACGAGCATTAATGAATCGTTGCACCACATCACGAGCACCTTCATAGGCCTCGGATGCTTCCATAGCAAGCACATGGGCTCCACGATGGGGATTTCCATTATGATTCGCCATATGCGTTTCTAATGCTTTCATCACTGGCACTGGAATTTGTGTAGTGGCACCGCTATCCAAGTAAGCAATACGTTTACCACGATGAGTTCTTGTTAAAATTGGAAAATCTTTATATGCCTCTGCTATTGGTTTCATACTATCCCTCTCAATTATATTTTTTGTCGTAGTACTGCTAAGGCAGTTTCTTCCATTTCTTCATTGCCAATACGATCAATCAATGGTCGTAACATGGATTCTACGATGATATGTTTTGCTTCTTCTTCATTGAAACCACGGCTCATTAAATAGAATAATTTAGCTGGGTCTAGTTGACCCGCACTGGATGCGTGATTACCAGATACATTATCTTCTTTACATAATAACAATGGTAAAGAAATGGACTTTACTTGTGGCGTTAATAGTAAACATGTATCTTCTTCTGCACCTTCAGATGCCAAGCTACCACGCAAGAAATCTAAGGTACCACGGAATGATTTTTTAGAAGAACCATTCAATGCACCTAAGTTATTAATATTACTGATTGTTTTTCTACCGATATGTTTCATTAACATGGCAATATCAAATACTTGCATACCTGTACCGCAATAGCCTAAATCATGTTCTACTTCTGCGTAGTCTCCTACTAAATCTTCTTGATAATTCAAGAAGTTTTCAGAACCACCCAACTCGATGTTGATGAACTCTACATGACCAGACTCTTCTACTCGTGTATAACGATGTTCAAATTGTTGTACCTTACCAGTTAGCAATTGCACTTTTTTGAACACCACAGATGCTCCTGTGTGGGACACGATTTCTGAAAGTAATCCCACATGACCATCAGTAGCTTCGCCTTTCAAGCAAAGCGTTAACTCTAAGGTAGAGTCTTTTTCCGCTTCGATTTGTAAGCGTGTTCTTTCACTGACAGCACCTTGTACATCAAGAACTATGGTCAATGCTTCCTTTGCACCAGCTGGTACTTGAATGTGATAGCCATGTGTAAAGTGATGAGATGCATCGCGCAACGCACCAGCATGGACACCTTCATAAGAAGGTTCTAATAGTTCCTTATTTGTAATGTCTGTTACAATGTGCTTGGACCCTTCAACTGTCACTGTAGCACGTTCTGTACCAGCCCATACATTGCCTTCTGTATGATTTACCTTTAACCAACGGAAAGTCGGTCTAGGCAATTCATTAAAATGTAATGTGTTGCTCATCCTAACCTCCTATCCGATAGAACCTTCAAGTTCTAAGGTAATCAAATTATTCATTTCTACGGCATATTCTAATGGTAATTCTTTAGAAATTGGTTCTACGAAACCACGTACAAGCATTGCTCTTGCTTCTTCTTCACTAATACCACGAGTCATTAAGTAGAAAATCGCTTCATCGGAAATACGGCCGATTTTTGCTTCGTGCCCTAAATCGACATTATCATTTTCAATAGTTATAGATGGAATGGTATCGGATTGAGACTCTTGGTCTAACATTAAGGACTCACAAGATACTGTCGCTTTAGAATGGTCTGCATTTTTACCGATGTTCAAGACACCACGGTAAATCGCTGTACCACCACTCTTAGAAATAGATTTAGAGTTAACATTACTTGTTGTATGTGGTGCGGCATGAATAACTTTTGCCCCTGTATCTAAATATTGTCCTTCCCCAGCAAATGTAACGCCTGTGAATTCACAATGCGCGCCTTCACCAGCCAAGATACTCATTGGATATAAGCAAGATACAGCAGATCCGAAGGATCCAGATACCCACTCGATTGTACCATTTTTACCAACTCGACTACGTTTTGTATTCAAGTTGTACATGTTTTTAGACCAGTTTTCAATAGTAGAATAACGCAAAGTAGCATTATCTTTTACGAATAACTCAACGCAACCAGCATGTAAGTTAGCTACATTGTATTTTGGAGCGGAACAACCTTCAATGAAGTGTGCTTTTGCCCCTTCTTCTACGATGATTAAAGTATGTTCAAACTGACCTGCGCCTGGTGCATTTAAACGGAAGTAAGACTGCAATGGAATATCTACAGTCACTCCTTTTGGTACATACACGAAGGAACCGCCAGACCATACTGCACCATGTAAAGCTGCAAATTTATGATCTGTAGGTGGCACTAATGTCATGAAATATTGTTTTACAATATCCTCATGTTCGTGTAGTGCTGTCTGCATATCAGTATATACAACGCCTTGACGAATCAAGTCTTCTTGAATACTATGATATACAACCTCAGAGTCATATTGAGCGCCTACACCAGCCAAAGAAGTTTTTTCAGCTTCTTGGATACCCAGACGGTCAAATGTCTCTTTAATATCTTCTGGAACTTCGTTCCAGTCTTCTTTCATATCAATTTTAGGTTTTACATAGGTCACAATATCTGCCATATTTAAGGCGCTAATATCTGGCACCCAATTAGGAACCTCTAATTGATTGTAAATTTCAAGAGATTTTAAACGGAAATCTAACATCCATTGTGGCTCATTTTTGTTAGCCCATATTTCACGAATGATATCTTCTGTTAAACCAGCTTCTGATTTATAGGAGAAATCAAATTCATTACGAATGTCATAGACGCCGCGATCCATCTCCTCAATTTGAGTTTTCTTTCTCGCTTCCATGAAATCCTCCTATACTAAATTTTTATATGCGTCGTAGCCTTTTTCTTCGATTTCACGAACGAGTTCAGGGCCACCAGTTTTTACAATACGGCCATCGATTAAGATGTGTACATAGTTTGGATTTAATTTTTGAAGAATTTGATTATGGTGAGTGATGATTAGCACCGCATTCTCTTCATTATGGAAACGGTTTACACCTTCAGATACGATACGAACAGCATCTACATCAAGACCGGAATCAGTTTCATCAAGGATAGCCAATTTAGGATTCAAAATAGACATTTGAAGAATTTCATTTTTCTTTCTTTCACCACCGGAGAAACCTTCGTTCACATAACGGTTAGCGTAAGAAGTATCGAAAGATAATTCTTCCATTTTTGCTTTCAATTCTTTTTTGAAAGCTAAAGCACGTACGTTTTCACCAGTAATTGTGTTTTTAGCCGTACGGATAAAGTTTTCTACTGTAATACCAGGCACGGAAATTGGATGTTGGAAAGACATGAAAATACCTTTTTTCGCACGATCGTTTACAGCTTCTTCAGTGATATTCTCACCATCAAATACGATGGAGCCTTCTGTTACTTCATAAGCAGGGTTGCCCATGATTACATTGGCCAATGTAGATTTACCAGCACCGTTTGTGCCCATTACTACATGGATTTCACCTTTATTAATTGTTAAATTGATGCCCTTTAAGATTTCTTTCTCTTCAATAGAGGCACGCACATTTTCTACGCGAAGTAATTCTGCCACGTATGTCACTCCTTATCAAATAAGTTACTATATACAAAAGAAGACTCGTTAGGTCTTAGCATATGTTGAATACCGTAAAAAAACGGATTCCACCAAAGTGTAATCCGCTGTTATATTCATAGCATGAGAACGCCACTTTGGCTTAAATCTAATTTAGTAAATATACTATTTATATTATACTGTGTATAGACTCGAACCGCAAGGTAATTTCTACTATTTTACTATGATTTTAATGATATATTAACATATCATCTATTCATTTATAGCATATTGAAATTTAAATTCTCCACCAAGAGACTCGACAATGTTTATTATACCGAATTTTCTCAATATTGTAAATGCTATTCCCATATTTTTTTAGGGATATAAAGCATTTTACTCTCTTCATATAACTACACTCAATTTCTATAAATATAGACTTGCAATTTATCCTACACAATTATATACCAACTCTAATAGATTGCCCCTCACGATTAGATGCTAATTATATATAAATAGACATATACTCTATTTCCCTGAGATGTATAACAATGTCTCAGAAGTAACTAAAGCATATGTCTATATTAGCCTAAATAACTATCGTAAAGAACAGCCCTTTACATTTCTACCTATAAATTAGAAAAATCTAATGTAGCAAAATAATCATCTAGTGTTTCTGCTCGGCGAATTTGTGTGACACTGCCATCTTCATGTAGTAATAGCTCTGCGGAGCGTAATTTACCATTGTAATTGAAGCCCATAGCATGACCATGAGCACCAGCATCATGAATCACAATGCGGTCGCCCATGTCAATTTTTGGTAATTGACGATCGATGGCAAATTTATCATTATTTTCACATAAAGATCCAGTCACATCATAGGTCATGTTAGCTGGCTCATTTTCTTTTCCCATCACAGTAATATGATGATACGAGCCATATAAAGCTGGACGCATCAAGTTAGACATACATGCATCTAAGCCAATGTAATGTTTATAAATATCTTTTTTGTGGATCGCTGTAGCCACCAAATACCCATAAGGACCTGTCACCATACGACCACACTCGTATGCCAATTGAATCGGGCTATGACCAGTTCCTGTAATCAAACGGTCATAGGCTGCTTTTACACCTGCACTTAACACCTTATAATCTACTGGAGTCTGCTCTGGTTTATAAGCAACACCAATACCACCGCCAAGGTCAATAAAAGATACTTCTACACCAGTTTGTTCTTTCACACGCAATGCTAGGTTAAACATCAATTCAGCCGTGCCTACTAAGCCATCAACATCTAGTTCATTGGATACCACCATCGTATGTAAACCGAAGTTAGTAATACCTTTTCCTTTTAAGTAGTTGATAGCTTCCATGATTTGTGCTTCCGTCATGCCATATTTCGCTTCTTCCGGAAGGCCGATAATTGTGTTACCACCTTCTTTTAAAGAACCTGGATTATAACGGAAACAAAAACGATCTGGCAACTCACCATGTTGTTCCAAATAGGCAATGTGCGTAATATCATCTAGGTTAATAATCGCACCTAAATCCATCGCTTTTTTGTATTCTTCGTACGGCGTATCATTGGAGGAGAACATGATGTCATCTCCTGTGATCCCCACCTTTTCGCTCAAAATTAGTTCTGCCATAGAGGAACAGTCTGCACCAATACCGATTTCTTTCATCATTTTCATAATATATGGATTTGGCGTTGCTTTCACAGCAAAATATTGTTTGAACCCTGGTGCCCAACTGAAAGCATCTAAAAATGAGCGCATATTATCCATAATACCTTTCGCATCATAAATATGGAACGGCGTTGGATATTGCGCGATAATCATTTCTAATTGTTCCTTTGTAAATGGTGTTGTCTTTGCGTTCATCTTAACTCCTCAATCTATTTGTAATGTACTATGTGACAGCCTCTTTCTGTAACATAGCAATATATTAAACAATAGGCACTCTTTCTGTATTATCTCAATAAGGGGTTACACATTTCGCCTAAGCCTTAATAAGATATATAATTACCTATGAAAGATATACATAACACTATGCCATCAAGCTAAAGGTAATCCAGGAATACCGTAACGTATTGTAACATACATTCTATAGAATTGTAAAGATTCTATAGAATGTTCCATGTAAAAAGAACCGTATTCTATATACCATATACAATTTAGCTATTTCAAGCACTTCTATCTCCTATTACCACTAAACATGGAAACTTATACCTAGTACCCCGCCCCTTAAGGAATGCTATTTCGCGTAGTAATCTCATAGCGAGATATATTGCACTGAAATAGCCAAACATAAAAAGAGCATGGTGCGCCCTCGAACGAACAGCATAAACTCCCCCAAGAAACGTAGTTACGAGTAGTAGACTTGTGGCGTTCCTTACTGCATACACTATAAAACCCAAAAGACCGCAATATACCTCTGAAGAAACATTATGAAATACCGTTTCTGAAGAGGTACATTGCGGTCTTTCTTCCCACTGTATTAAGTAAGAACACCACAGACTACATAGCACAACAAGTTACTTCCCAAATAAAGACGCATCTACACTATATCGTCCACCACCCATAAAGAATATAGCCAGTGCAGCAAATCCCATTTGTGATGGATAATCCCATGCAAAGAAACCTGCATCTATATGAAGAATCGTAGCTGTAAATAAAACCCCAGCTAACAATAAGGATCCTAAACGTGTAAATAAACCAAGGGCTACCAAAATACCACCTAATAATTCACTGAATGCTGCAAAAGCTCCAAACACTTCAAAGTACCCAGGCAATCCTAATGATCCTAACATAGCACCTACTTTATATAACCCCGATGCGCCACTTAAGAACTTCACATATCCATGATAGACCATAGAGATACCAAGAGCTAATCGCAACACCAATATTCCAAAGTTAACATACGTAGGTTTACCACGCAATAAAAAATGAACCATATGTGTATCCTTCCCTCAACAAATTTTCTTGCAATTAATTAACTAATATACATAAGTATACCATAACACCTTACCACTCTCCTAAATACAATTCTACACATACCCCTATACCTTATATCCTATCAAGAACTGTTTAATACGATTGCCCATGTTTCCCTATCCCTTTGAACGCAGTTGTGCATAAAAGTCTATGACGTTTCCTTTACTAAAATAATGACAACACAAAAGGAGTGCGACATGTTCCCGAACAAACATTATGAAATACCGTTTGTGAGAGAATGTGTCGCACTCCTACTATTATGCTATTTTCAAAGGAACGCCATAGACTGAATAGCGCTGCAAGTGTTACCCGATGTCAGCAGGTGTAGAGAAATCTACTGTAATACCCAATGCTTTCGCTACGCCTTCACCATATGCAGGGTCACATGCATAGCAATGTTTAGCATGACGTTCTTGGATGAACAATGGAACTCCTGCCATATTGCGAGCTGTATTACTAAACAATACTTGTTGTTGTTCTGGAGTCATGAGACGGAACAATTTACCAGGTTGTGTATAGTAATCGGAATCATCTTCACGGAAGTCGTATTGGTATGCTTTACCAGATACATCATATCCTGGATCTTTGTATTGTGGTTGGTTAGCCCATTGGCCAAAGCTATTTGGAGCATATCCAATAGTAGCGCCATGGTTGCCATCTACACGGCCTTGTCCATCACGATGGTAAGAATTGAATGGGCATTTAGGCGCATTCACAGGAATGGATGGATAGTTTGTGCCTAAGCGGTAGCGTTGCGCATCTGCATAGGAGAACAAACGACCTTGTAACATACGGTCAGGGCTGAATCCAATACCAGGGATAATTGTGGATGGAGCAAATGCTGCTTGTTCTACATCTTGGAAGTAGTTTTCTGGGTTGCGGTTCAATTCCATCACCCCTACTTCGATTAATGGGAAGTCTTTTTTATACCATACTTTTGTAAGGTCAAATGGATTGTATGGAAGAGCTTCTGCTTGTTCTTCTGTCATCACTTGAATGTATAATTTCCAACGAGGGAAATCACCTTTAGCGATCGCATCAAATAAGTCACGTTGTGCACTTTCACGATCATTCGCAATGATAGCAGCTGCTTCATCTTCTGTTAAGTTTTTAATTGGTTGTTGGCATACCCAGTGGAATTTCACCCATACACGTTCGTCGTTCTCATTGATTAAGCTATATGTATGAGAACCGAAACCATGCATATGACGGTAGCCATCAGGAATACCACGATCACTCATTACGATTGTGATTTGGTGCATTGCTTCTGGCAAGCTAGTCCAGAAGTCCCAGTTTGCAGTAGCATCACGCAAGTTAGTTTCAGGATTACGTTTTACCGCACGGTTCAAGTCTGGGAATTGCAATGGATCGCGGATGAAGAATACTGGTGTGTTGTTACCTACTAAATCCCAGTTACCTTCTTCTGTGTACATTTTCACAGCGAAACCACGGATATCACGTTCCGCATCAGCGGCACCACGTTCACCAGCTACTGTGGAGAAACGTACAAACAAATCAGTTTGTTTACCTACTTCAGAGAATACTTTTGCTTTTGTATATTTAGTGATGTCGTTTGTCACTGTGAAAGTACCGAATGCACCGGATCCTTTCGCATGCATACGGCGTTCGGGAATCACTTCACGAGCAAAGTGGCCTAATTTTTCCATCAACCACACATCTTGCATCAATACAGGACCACGTTTTCCAGCTGTAGCACTGTTGTTATTATCCGGCACTGGAGCACCAAAGGCTGTTGTCAATTTTTCTTCTTTCATAACTTTCTCCTTTGTAAACTTATACATATTATAATAAAATTAAAACCTATATCTTTTACAACGGATAATAATTATCCGTTACTTTATGATGTAATTATAAAACTTTTTCTATGTATTGTCAATAATGATTTTCCATTAATTTTCATTATTCTTCATGTTATTAACTATAACATTATCAAGTTATTAATTATATATCATCCATATATATATGAAACTATACCCCAGAAGGATACCCAAGGCATTCAAGGGCATTTCTATATATCCCATATAACAAAAAGGGACTATGAAAGAATAGTCACCTATTCTTTCACAGTCCCCATAGTATTTACTTAGTCAATACTGCGATCCACTGATGCAATCTGAAATTACATCATACCGCCCATACCACCCATTGGAGGCATTGGAGGCATCATTGGAGCATTTTCATCTACTTTGTCAGCTACAATGGATTCAGTTGTTAATACTAATGCTGCGATGGATGCTGCATTTTGTAAAGCAGAGCGTGTTACTTTAGCAGGGTCCACGATACCAGCTTTTACCATGTCTACATATTCTTCTGTTAATGCATTGAAACCGATGCCGCTTTCAGTAGATTTTACGCGTTCTACTACCACGGAACCTTCTAAACCTGCATTGTAAGCGATTTGGCGTAGTGGTTCTTCCACAGCACGGCGAACAAGGTTTACACCTGTCAATACATCGCCAGTTGCTTCGATACCGTCTAATGCTGGGATGATGTCGATTAATGTAGTACCACCACCTGCAACGATACCTTCTTCTACAGCTGCACGAGTAGCGTTCAATGCGTCTTCGATGCGAAGTTTTTTATCTTTTAATTCCACTTCTGTTGCTGCACCTACTTCGATCACAGCGACACCACCAGACAATTTAGCCAAACGTTCTTGTAATTTTTCTTTATCGAATTCAGAAGTCGCTTCTTCTGCTTGTGCGCGAACTTGTGCAACACGACGAGCAATTACGTCTTTATTGCCATTGCCATCAACGATGATAGTTTCGTCTTTTGTGATGCGAACTTGACGAGCTGTACCCAAGTGTTCTAAGTCCACATTGTCCAATTTCAAGCCAACTTCTTCACTGATGACAACACCGCCAGTTAAGATAGCGATATCTTCTAACATAGCTTTACGACGATCGCCGAAACCAGGAGCTTTCACAGCTACTGCTTTTAATGTACCACGAAGGCGGTTCACTACTAATGTAGCCAATGCTTCGCCGTCTACGTCTTCAGCAATGATCACAAGTTCTTTACCAAGTTTTACAACTTTTTCAAGAGCTGGTAATAAATCAGCGATAACGGAGATTTTGCGGTCAGTGATCAAGATCAATGGTTCGTTCACAACTGCTTCCATTTTATCTGGGTCAGTTACCATGTAAGGAGATAGGTAACCGCGGTCGAATTGCATGCCTTCTACTACGTTCAATTCAGTTTGTAATGTTTTAGATTCTTCTACAGTGATAACACCGTCATTACCTACACGGTCCATTGCTTCTGCAATCAATGCGCCGATTTCTTCATCAGCTGCGGATACGGACGCTACTTGAGCGATGTCTTGTTTACCGTTTACATCGATCGCTTTGGATTGAATTTCAGCCACTAATTTTTTAACGGCTAATTCGATACCTTTTTTAAGGATCATTGGGTTAGCACCAGCTGCTACATTGCGCATACCTTCTTGAATCATAGCTTGCGCTAGTACAGTCGCTGTAGTAGTACCGTCACCAGCAACATCGTTAGTTTTAGTAGCAACTTCTTTCACTAATTGAGCACCCATGTTTTCAAATGGATCTGGAAGTTCAATATCGCGAGCGATAGTCACACCATCGTTAGTGATTGTTGGGGCACCAAATTTTTTCTCTAATACTACATTGCGACCTTTAGGTCCTAATGTTACTTTTACTGCATTTGCTAATTGATCAACGCCACGGCCTAATGCACGGCGTGCTTCTTCGTTAAATAAAATTTCTTTTGCCATTGTATAGCCTCCTATATGGGGTTGTCCCCTTCTTTGGTCAGATTATAATACTGCTAAAATATCTTTTTCGCTGATGATTAAATGGTCAATGCCATCAATTTTGAACTCAGTACCAGCATATTTGGAGAACATAACTGTATCGCCCACTTTAACTTCTGGTGCTACACGTTCGCCATTGTCACATAATTTACCAGGACCCACAGCAATAACCGTACCTTCAGATGGACGTTCTTTTGTGGAAGATGCTAAAAAGATACCACTTTCCGTTTTTGTTTCTACTTCTAATACACGAATAATGACACGATCGCCTAATGGTTTCATTGTTATACCTCTTCTCTTATACACTATAATATCGATGTTAGCACTCAAGAGTGGTGAGTGCTAATCACAAGTATTATTATAAATCATTTTTAAATTTTTGCAAGTCTTTTTTGACTTTTTGACTAAATACTTTTTCATAGTTAAAACTTTGCTTCATAGCAGCCATAATTTTTTTATGATTTAGCTTCATGGGCTGCAATAATTTTCTTACAAGTATCTACGACACTAATCCGTTTATCCATACTGAAAGCACGTATTTTTTCATAGGCTTTTTCCTCAGAGAATCCGTGTAGTTCCATCAATATGCCGGTCGCTTTCGCCACATATTTTCGTTCTTCTAAGGAACTTTCCAATCCTTTGACCTGTTCTAGCAAGTTTTCTTCTTCTTGAAAACGACCCATAGCCATCTGTAGAGCTGGACCTAAGTCCGATTCTCGTAGAGGTTTTATTAAATAGCCATACACTCCGGATTGAGATGCCTTTTGGATTAAATCATCTTGGCTGTACGCTGTTAATAACACCACCGGAGCCAATCGTTGATGGCGAATTTGTCGAGCCGCTTCTATGCCATCTAATTCAGGCATCTTCACATCCATCAATACTATATCTGGTTGTACTGTTTGACATAGTTGAATAGCCTCTACACCATTACAACCTTCCCCTACAACGGTATGACCTTGGCTTTCTAATATATCTCGCAAGTCCATGCGAATGAGCGACTCATCATCGACTACTAAGACGCGCATACTCTTCTCCTTTATAAATCCAAATATCTACCATAGTCCCTGTTCCTTTAGATGTCCAAGAAATTCTTCCATCCAATTCATTTCGCACTAAATTCTCTATAATCTGTAATCCTAAATGGCCCTTTCTAGTACTTTCAAAATCGTCTGGCAAACCACAGCCTGAGTCACGGATACTAATGTGTAGCATGTCATGATGTCCAACGTCCCTTACGTCTCGTACCTCTACCTGTACTTGACCTTCTATTCTGTCTTTGAAAGCATGTTTAAAAAGATTGGAAAAGAGTTCATTCATTACCAAGGACACATAGCTGGCCTTGTGAGATGACATAATAATGTCTTCTCCAATATATTCCATGTCTATGCGTTGCTCAGAAGACCCTAACCCTTGTCGCAACAAGCGCCACAGTTCTTCTATAATACTGCGCAACGCCACATAGTCTTCATCAAAATTAGACACGATTTCATGGACAAGAGCCATACTTTCAATCCGATGAATACTGTTTTGTAAGGCTTGTTTTACATCTTCGGAAGTACTTCTTCTACTTTGCATGCGCAATAAACCCGCTACAGATTGCAAATTATTTTTCACTCGATGATGCACTTCTTTAATGACAGAATTTTTTACTAGTAACTGTTGATCCCGTTTTCGAAGCTCCGTCTTATCTTGTAACACCAAAATACCACGTTTCCATCTAACTCCAAGAACAACGGGAATCATCACTTGTCGCAAGGCAATATCACCATATAATTCTTCGTCAATCGTACCTAGTCTATCTTCTAAAGCCTTTTTAATACGACCTACTTTCAATGTGCTGCTATAGATTGATGTACCCTGTATGCGTCTGTCGATACCAAATATATCCCCTAATTTTTTCGCAGCACGGTTCGCATATAAAATAGTTCCATCCTGTTCAAAGAAAATAATTCCATCTAATACGGAAATCCCATCATATAACTCAGGTTGTTGTAATTGTGGTACTAACATCCCTTGAAACGTAGTCTGTGATACCATGGACATAAATTCATCATAACGATTAGAATACACTTCAGACACAGGATTAGTAAAGGCACAAGCACCAATACATTTGCCTCCATTATCTACAATAGGATAGATATAAGCGTGATAGGTTTCTACTGTAATCCCACTATCTGTTTCTTCTTCCCACTCCAATAGGCCTGCAAAAGGTTTTCCTGTATCTAATATCTGTTGAATTGGATGCTCTAGGGGTATGTCTAATTTCTGTACTGTCCCCGTATGACGACTATCCAACGCTCCACTAAGTAAAAGGTGTCCGTCCTTAGCTTGCACTAAGAGGGACACCCCTTGCTCACTGATAGCTTTACCAAAGCTTAATCGTTCAGAGAACTGCAATAGTAAAGCCTGTTGTGTAGGATATAAATCTGTTTCTTTGTCTAGGCTGTCTTTCCAACTAATCATGTTGGTTTCCTTTCCACAAATCACTGCCCAATGGAATGGACGGTTTTGCATTCAAAGTGTAGTTACTGAATTTACCAGCTTGTGCCATATAATAGGCTCGGCAACCAATCATAGCTGCATTATCTGTAGCCAACATAGATCCTGCTGTGAGGTACGTCAAGCCTTCTGCTTCACACATGGCTTGTAAATCTCGCTGCAATCCACTGTTAGCCGACACGCCACCAGCTAAAGCGATCTTCGTTTCTCCTAATGTATGAGCCGCTTCTTTCATTTTTTCTACCAATACGTCCGTAATGGCCTTTTGAAAGGAGGCTGCTACATCTTCATGACAGATGGATTCACCTTTTTGTTGTTTTCCATTGATATAGTTAAGCACCGCAGATTTTAAGCCACTGAAACTAAAATCGAAGTTTCCTTTTTCTAATAAAGGCCGTGGAAAATCGATGGCATCTGGATTGCCCTCTTTTGCCAATGCATCAATATGTGGCCCTCCTGGGTAAGGATAGCCTAATACGCGAGCGATTTTATCGAAGGCTTCACCTGCCGCATCATCACGTGTTTGTCCTAATACCTGAAAGCTTTCATAATCTGTCACATGAACAATCATAGTGTGCCCCCCAGATACCACTAAGCACAAGAAGGGAGGCTCTAAATCAGGGTGTAACAAGAAATTTGCAAAGATGTGACCTTCCATATGATGAACGCCAATCAAGGGAATATCTTTTGCAAAAGATAGAGCCTTCGCCGCTGACACACCTACCAACAAAGCCCCAACTAAACCAGGCCCATAAGTGACACCGATATGGTCCATATCATCTAATGTTACATTCGCATCTGCCAAAGCTTGGTCAATAACTGGCATAATCTGTTCTATATGATGTCGAGACGCCACTTCTGGCACGACACCACCAAACTTTCTATGTATGGGTACTTGACTGGAAATTACATTAGAAACGACCGTTCTGCCATCTTGCAACACTGCTGCCGATGTTTCATCACAACTAGTTTCAATAGCTAGTGTGTAGATACTCATGCCAGTTCCTCCATTTCTTTCCTCATAATCAGCCCATCTTCTACTGGATCTGAATAAAATTGTTTGCGTACTCCTACCGCTGTAAAGCCAAGTCTACGATACATGGCTTGAGCCGCAATATTGGAGACACGCACTTCTAAAAAAATATGTTTCATACCTTGTTTACGGAGCATTTGCGTTAACTTACGAGTCATTTTAGCTCCATAACCTGCACGACGATGTTCAGGATGTATGGCAATATTCGTAATCTGTCCTTCATCCAAGACTAGCCAAGATCCTGCATAACCAATAATCTTGCCATCTTCTGCTTCTGCCACAAGGTACAGCTTATCTTCTACTTCTAAATCATCTAATAGAGCTTCCTTTGACCAAGGTGTTGAAAAACAGGCCTTCTCTATTTGGTAGATACCTTCAATATCACTTCGTAAGGCTTCTCGTAATGTGACCATTATCGTTCACCTGCTGCTTCACGGACTACTACCGTAGGTTCCACATAGTTACCAGTAGCTAAGATGTGTTTATTTTTCTCATCCCACACCACTTCCGCTTCCGATTTACGAATATAGAATGGCTCAATGGACTGCGCATCAGGAATCGTACCACTCACGAATTGTGGTAATGCCACTTGAATAACATGAGATGCCCGTGGGCGTTGTTTCGATTCATGACCGATAACAAGTCTAATAGGGTCAATACGACCTGCTTCTACACCTAGAGCATATTCTTTTTCCAATCGCTTCAGACCATCCCCTACGATGACCACTGGAGTATCTCCAGATAGTTGTACTAGTTTCTCTAACAATTCAGTTACTTGATGTACTTCTATTGTATCTAAAGCAATCATATCCGCGCCATTCCAATCATACTGACGGCCATAGACCTGTTTCTTTTGTGCATCAATGACAGTGCATACCCGATAGTTAGAATACATAAAACTTTGGGCTAACACATCAGTGGTTAGCACGCCTACTACGGGTATATTCCAAGCATAAGCCAAGGCCTTTGCCGTGCCCAAGCCAATGCGCAAGCCTGTAAAGGAACCAGGCCCAATGGTTACAGCAATGCCGGTAATGTCAGATTTCTTTACTTTCCCCGTTGTCAGCACCGCTTCAATATGTGGCACCAATTGCTCAGAATGAGTAAGCCCTGCCTGTACAATGAGTTCGCTTCGTATTTCTTTGTCATTTCCTACCGCTACGCTAGCAATGGCGCTACTCGTTTCAATTCCTAAAATCATAGGTTCTCTCCTATGCATTGTAATGTTTCCTCTGAAAGTAAGTCCGTACGAACTGTAAACTGACGAGATCCATCATCACCGATGGAAATCTCAATCCACACTGTCGCATCTGGTAATTCATTGACAAACTTACTAGCCCATTCCACAACGGCCTTCGTTTCCTCTGTATATTCGTAAAAGCCGATGGTTTCCAGTTCTTCTACCGAGTCCATTCGATACAAATCGAAATGGTACAAGTTAGAACCATCTACTTCATAGGTGTTCATCAAGGCGAATGTAGGACTTGTCACTTCTTCTGTAACTCCAAAGCCCTTTGCAATCCCTTGGGAAAAATGCGTTTTCCCTGCCCCTAGCGTGCCATCTAGGGCAATACATATAGGACTTTCATAGTCTTTCATAAAATTCCCTAGGCTATAACCTAGAGCCAACGTTTCCTCTACGGAGTGTGTTGTATATTGTATGGTGTTCATAGTATTCCTTTATCCAAATGATTATATCCTTTAGGTTCCACTCTCATCCATTGTCCATCACGGTCTACTAATACCTGTGCATTGCCTGCTTTGACATACCCAATGATAGTGAAAGTCTCTGTAGGCAAGTGTTCTGCCATCTCAGCTGGAATGGTTCCCACTAGCTGAAAATCTTCGCCCCCTGTCCACATAGGAAGATAAGGACTCATCTGATGGCTTTCACAATAGGCCTGAACCTCTGGATGGATGGGCAACGCACTTTCATCAATGTAAATAATCACCTGCGATGCTTTGGCAATCTCGTTAAGCTCGCTGGACAAGCCATCGCTGATGTCGTTCATAGACGTGGCACCTAAGTCTCTTGCTATTATACCACATTCTATATGAGGAATGGGCCGTTGATGGACAGACCTACTCACCGGATAGTCCTCGCTGCCCTCTAACAAACTGTGGAGACCCACATAAGATAAACCTAGACAATTCGTGATGAACACTGCATCACCATCTTGAGCTCCACTGCGTAGGACAGATTGATTTGTTGGAATGTCTCCAAACACTGTGGCAGAAATCACAAAAGGTCCCTCGGTTGACACCGTATCGCCGCCAATGATATTTACACTATACTCCGCACATATGTCATGCAAACCTTGATACACTTCTTCTACATAGGACGTATGTCGCCCCTTAGGTACTGCAATAGACACCACCATATGCCTTGGGGTGCCACCCATCGCTGCTATGTCGCTAATGTTTGCTGCCCCCAATCGATACCCTACATCAAAAGGAGAGGTTGTGCTTTCACTAAAGTGGATGCCTTCTACCATCATGTCCGTGCTGACCAGTTGATCCACATCGCAAGGCGTATCATAAACAGCGCAGTCATCGCCGACACCAACCTTTACGTACGTAGGATTATAGATACTGTGTTGGGTTAATTTGTTGATGAGAGCAAATTCGTCAAGCGACGATACCCTACCCTCAGGTACAGTAGTACTATTTTCCATGTGACAGCGCATGTCCTCCACAGTTTCACTCTCCGAAGTAGCATCATAATCTGATATAGCATCCCTGCTGATAGTATACCCATTGTCATTATATTGTATGCTTTCTTCCTGTATGTTCCCGTTAGTACTATAAATATGCATACAACGATTCGATAACAAATGGCTTTCGTCTAACAACAAATTCTGCAAGAAACGCTCTAAATATTCCGTTGTTCTATACACTCCTAGTTTCAAATTTTGATAATTGGCTCGTACTAAGGCATTTCTAAAGTACCACGCATAGTTGGCGAACATATCATTCGTCACTGTAAAGCCTAGGGTGCGGAGATATTTAATAAAAAATACAGCGGTCGTTCTCGTATTTCCTTCACCAAATACATGAATCTGCCACAATCTGGCAACAAAAGTAGCCAAATGACGAATCGTCTCTGACATATCCAAATTGGCATAGGAAAAATTTTTTTCTTGCTCTATGTCATAGAGTAAGGTCGCCCCTAGTTCAGACATGCTACCATAGGTCACCGTATCGCCATCGAGAATCCATTCCTTTTTTGTGATATTGTAATCTCGTATACTGCCCGCATGGGCATAGATATCTGTAAACAATTGTCTATGAATCGATAGGTACTCATTCGGCGTAAAACTGAAAGCTTTCTCTAAGAGCAACTCCGACATACGAAGTGATACTATATCCGCTTCTGCTGTTCTATCTTCTTGATTCGGATAGGATTCATAATAATTTTCCAACAATGTATGAAGAACCTGTAGGGACATCTGCCCTTCAATATTCTTCTTTGCTAAGTCTACTAAATAGGCAGACGGCGTCAACCCATCGACAGCTTGTAAACCAATAGCTGTCTTCCAGGCTTGAGCTTTTTCATATTGACTAGCTTCACCTTGACGGATATATTCCTCAAAAGGATCCTTATGCATGGTACCACCTCGTTTCATTGTGTAATAACAAACTAACGTATCTATGCCGTTACGGATAATAACGATATACTATTGCAATTGAACTATAAGATCTGTATATCACTTTTCTATACACGTTGTTCTTATTGTACCATACTAGGGACCAAAGGATAACAAAAATAAAAGGAACCCCTATAAGGATTCCCTTTTACTATGTTTCCGTATATTTGTATATCCCTACCGCGTCATCTCCACTAGCTGTTTCACATAGTCATTACTCGGATGATTCTTTACTTCCTCCGTTGTTCCATATTGTTGTATCTTACCTTCGTGCATGACAAGGATATGTGTGCCTAACTTGAAAGCTTCGTGCATGTCATGGGTGATAAACACAATAGTACAGTCCGTTTGCTTATGAATATGTTTCAAGTCTTCTTGTAGTTGATACCTCGTAATGGAATCCACCGCTCCAAATGGTTCATCCATGAGCAATATCTTCGGCGAGTTCGCATAGGCTCTAGCGATACCAACCCGTTGTTGTTGACCTCCAGATAATTCTTTAGGATACTTTTCCTTACTATCTAGTGGTAAGCCCACTAATGAAAGCATGCGTTCTACAATAGCATCTACCTCTTCTTTCGATACACCCTCTAGTCTAGGCACATACCCAATATTCTCTGCTACTGTCATATGGGGGAACAGTCCATCCCCTTGAATAGCATAGCCAATCTTTCTCCGCAAAGAAATAATATCCTGATCAATAACACGAGTTCCAAAAATAGTAATATCTCCCTCGTCGGGTACTATCAATCCATTAATCATTTTTAAGAGTGTCGTTTTCCCTGACCCAGATGTACCCACAATACAAAGAAAGTCACCTTCATTGATTGTTAAATTGCAATCTCTCACCACCCATTTGCCTTGATAGGATTTTCCAATATTTTTATATTCTATAATTTGATTCATCTATTTCACCACCAATCCTTTAGATTGCAAAAATTCCTTTGCCACTTGTTTCGGGTCTTCCTTATCAATTTCTACCCTTTTATTCAGCTGTGCCATAGTACTTTCATCTAAGATACCATCCAAACGATGTAATACCTTTTCTAGCTCAGGATGTTTCTGCAACGTTTCCTCACGTACAACCATGCCTGCCATGTAACTTGGGTAAAAGTTTCGATCGTCCTCTAATACTACAACCCGTGGATCAGACAGTTGACCATCTGTAGTAAACACAGTCATCGCATCAATTTTCTTATCAAACAAGGCTTGATATTTTAATCCATTGTCCATATCTACTTCTTTTTTGAAGTGATAGTTATAGGCTTTAGCTAACGCTTTATAACCATCTTCACGTTCAAAAAAATCATATTCTGCACCAAATGTTAGCTGTCCTGCATACTTCGCCAAATCAGTAAATGTGCGGATACCATATTCCTTTGCTAAGTCTGCACGAATACCAATGCTATAGGTATCATTAAAGCCAAACATACCTTTCCATAGGAAGTGATACTTATCCTTGTATTCCCCAGTCAACATGGAGAACTTGTCATTTTTGTACTCTTCCTTATGTTTTAACACGACTTGCCAAGATGTCCCTGTATACTCTGGATACATATCAAAGTCGCCTCGCACCATGCCAGGATGAATATTAGATGTGCCACCACCTACACCATGGGTGTACTTAACCTTCAAGTCAGTATCAGCCTCAATGAGAGTACCCACGATTTCCGCCAAAATGTATCCTTCCGATACAGGTTTTGATGCAATGTGAATGGTATCATTTTTACTATACTGTTGCATTCCCACGACACCAAAAATAATCACTAAGATAGCTCCCAATGCATAGCCTATTTTTTTATTCACTACCGTATGCATCTTGTGCTGTTCTACTAATTTACCCATGAAGCCTAGTATGCCATCTATGACCAAAGCTAAGACAGCAATCAAAATGCCTCCAATCCAAATCAATATTTCATTATTAGTAGTTATCCCACGGTAAATGGCAACACCTAGACCCCCTGCCCCTACAAAGGAGGCAATCCCTGCTAAGGCAATGGTCATAGTCACCATGTTCATAATAGCTCCGAAGATAACAGGAAATGCTAGCGGTAACTGTATTTTCCATAAAATTTGCCTATCTGTACTACCCATAGCACGGCTAGCCTCAATAATCTTTGGATCAATAGTGGTAATCCCTACATAGGTACTACGCACGATAGGTAACAACGCATAGATGGTAAGAGCAATAATAGCCGTCGTATTTCCCACACCAGTAAAAGAAATCAAAAAGCCCAACAAAGCAATTGAGGGTATGGTGTAAGCAATATTCACTACGGATATAACAGAATTAGCCAATTTTTGCTTCCGTGTGATGAACACTCCTATAGCCAAACCCAAAATCGTGGCAATGATGACTGCTGTAAAAGTAATTCCTATATGCTCTAGCAATAAATGCATATAAAATGGCCAGTTCTTCCCTAACTCTTCTAATAAATTTTGTATCATCAAATCCTCCCTTTTTACAATATGTTTGTAGATCTTTTTTCATGCTAAATTACCATGAATTTAAAGTATAAAAATGTTGGAGGCTCTTTATGAAGAGTCCCCCAACATAGTACTTAATCTTTTACGATTTTATCTTTCATTTGTTTCAATGGACGCGTTAAATCAATATTACCATAAGTCGGCAAGGTCACTCCTTTTACCTTTAC
Source organism: Veillonella sp. 3627 (assembly GCF_003992195.1). Taxonomy (NCBI): domain Bacteria; kingdom Bacillati; phylum Bacillota; class Negativicutes; order Veillonellales; family Veillonellaceae; genus Veillonella; species Veillonella sp. 3627. The sequence continues at coordinate 100,017 of NZ_RQVG01000008.1, forward strand.
ATACACCTTATGTACACCATCAAATTCCACTGCTGTATTGACGATAGATGCAATGCGAAGTGTGGCTGTTAAACCTGTAGCATCCTGTAAAAAGTCATCATTTAAAACCACTGTGACTGTATCATCATGTTTTGATGTTTCGACTACTTTTGTGCCTTTTGCAAAGACTGGATATTCTGCACGACCATCTTGCTCAATCATCAAATTTATGGCATCTTTTACCGTTTTACGCTCTTTATCAATCGTAAGCGGTTGTGGCATTACGCCTTTCCCATCTTGTCGCGGTACATAGACCACAATTTTTGTCATCTTATCCATCGCTTTTTTATCTTCTGATGTAGTCGATTGAACGGTTGTTTGTTTTCCTAGATCTAGTTTCAAATCTTGAGAATTACACCCCGCCAAAGCAATGACACAAACGCTCATCATAGCCACTAAGCCATAGCGTAATGATTGTTTCATGAATTAACCTCCAAAATAGATTTCCAACCCTTTTGCTAATTCATTAGCAAATTGTTGTCGTGTAGATGATTCTTTTAAATGACCTTCCTCCTTAGGATTTGAAATAAATCCTAACTCTACCAATATAGATGGCATAAAGGAGTGTCGTAATACATACAGATTTCCTGGTTGAATACCACGATCACCATTAAATCCACTATGATCAGCAATCTGACCTTGTACAGAAGAAGCTAGTTTTTTCGACTGCTCAGATCCATCAAAATAATAGGTGGCAATCCCACCTACATTAGGATTGGAAAAAGAATTAATATGGATACTGATAAATGCATCAGCTTGATTAGCATTTGCCACATTTACACGAGCTTGTAATTCATCAACACCACTTGCATGTGGACCATACACATCTACATCTGTAGTACGAGTTAAGATAACTTTAGCACCTTTCGCTTCCAGTATAGATTTTAAATATTCTGATATAGGCAAGGTCACTTGCTTCTCTTGTAATCCGGTTGGTCCAATAGCACCTGGATCACTACCACCATGTCCAGGGTCCAACACAATAATCTTACCCTTGATGCCACCAGATGTGCGATAACTTACTGATTGTGGCACTGGTTTTTCTGGGATTGTTGGTAAGACAATTGGTTTTTTAGGTCCTTCCTTGGATTCTGTTTTTGCCGGTGAGTTTGCCTTAGGTTTCTCCACCTTAGCCACTGGTTTTGGTATTTCCTTAGGTACAACAGGTTTTACCTCTGCAGATGTAGTAGCTACCACTGGTTTAGCAGCTACAGCAGATTTAGCCTCCACTACAGGCTTTTTCCCATAGTAGTTTTCTCGTGGAGCCACCCCTTTTTTCTGAATATCCACCACCATACGGTATGGCTTATTATTTACAGTGTCTTTTTTTAATGTAAATACTTTTAAATCTTCTACATCAATAGCTTTTGGTGTTTCAATTTTTACTAGCGTATCTTGTCCTTGTTGTGAAAGTGTAGCACTTTTAGCAATACCATCATCCATCATAATTGATGTAGGTGCTCCTGCTAGAGTAGCATTTTTTAGCACTAATGTAGTCGATGTACCACTAGCACTAATAGAAGCCGTAGCATGAACAGGACTTGATAAACTAAAGACCATTCTCACAAAAGGAATTGGTGCATCATTTCTTGTCACCCAATGAAGATCTGTCACATTCGCAGCCTTCGTGACACCAAACAGAACTGGTAACACCAATACTAACATACCCAATAGGGCAAATAACTTACGCAAATATCTCACTCCAATCTGTATTGCACTGGATAGTTTTCTTTAGACAGTATCCTTATTATACCATACTTGTGAGCTATATACATGAAAAAGTAATGAAAGTTATTCTTTTTACAATTTTATCTAAAATCCAGAACTAGCATCTGCTTGTGTATTTCTAGAAAAGATTCACTACATTGAGCATTTCATACAGTATATAAAAAGAAAATAAAAAAGAAACATAAGTAGGCTTTATGTATCCATCAAAACTGACTATATTACATGCCTACCTATGTTTCTTACTTTTATATATACATGTTATGTAGAGCTTTCCGCTCAATCATTCATAACCTACTTATAATCCTCTAATGATAAGAACCCACAAATATCTTATGAACTTATTATTTTAGGCGACTAAGCTGTTTGTTTTCCATTACGATTCATAATGTAGTACAATACAGCACCTACTACTAAGCCACCAAGTCCCCAGAATACTTTTTCCAAAGAAGATTGTGTTATCAACCAAACACTAACTACAATAGCTAATACTGGAATCACTGGTCCCATTGGAACACGGAACGTTCTATCCATATCTGGGCGTTTGCTTCTGAACACAAGTACTGCTAAGCATGTAGGTAAGTATTGAGCAAAACGAGATACTACGGAAATAGCTGCTAATTTTTCAAAACTACCAGTCCAAGATAATACAACTGCAAATACTACAGTGACAATAATAGCTACATAAGGAGCATCTTTTTTATTACGTTTGGATACTACTTTAGGAATCAGTCCATCATCCGCCATAGCTACCCCAGAACGTGGTGCCAAGAAGGAAGATGCTACGTTAATACCACCGATAGAAATCAGTGTACCTGCTGTAACAATTGCTTTCGCCAAAGGTCCCATGAACACAAAGGCTGCATCGGCTACAGGAGTTTTAGATGTAACAAGGGAATCACCCATGATACCAATACAAATCGCTTGAATTAAGATATATACAATAGATACCAGTGTTAATACAAGAATAATTGCTTTTGGCACATTGCGTTCAGGGTTTTCCATATCTTCCGCTGCTACCGCAATAGATTCAAAACCTGTGAAAGCGTAGAAAATAATTAAAGCTGCCGCTCCAAAGCTTGCTTGCGTCATATCTGGCACAGATTGCATTGGTTGGAAGTTAACACCTTTCACATAGAAAATACCTACTAGGATGAAGAAAATTAATGGCAACAATTTACCTATAGTTACGATATTATTGATAATTTTTGAAATTTTAACACCCATGATATTCATGATACCAAGTACCACGATAATCAATGTGGCAATCACATTTTTACCCATTTCTGTACTTGCTGGTTCCCATACCGCACCAAGAGCAGTAGCAAAACCTACTGCCATAGCAGACCAAGCAATTGTTGCAATTGCCCATTTCATAAAACCAACTTCAAAACCTACGAAGTTACCAAATGCTTCCTTTGCATAGACATATGGACCGCCGTTCTTATTGAACATACCGCCCATTTCGGCAAAACATAAGGCAATGGACATCACTAGTAGAGCATCGAATACGATAACCCATAAACTGTTGACGCCTACCAACGCAGCCGCTTTACCTGGAAGCAGGAAAATTCCTGTACCAATAATTGCATTCACCCCTAAGAGTATGATACTCATGAGGCCTAACTTGTTGTTTAACATACTACTTTCTCCTTGTACTGTTGCCTTTCAAAGCTCATAGTTGTACTACTAGAATGTATATACAGACAGTATATACATATCATCACATCATATTAGAATAATGCGTGAGCAATAAAATACCCAACAACACAGCTTGTAAATACTCCGATAATACCTGGAATAATAAAGCTATGATTAATAACAAATTTACCAATTCGTGTTGTACCAGAACGGTCAAAACCAATACATGCTAAGTCAGATGGATACGTTGGCAATACAAAGTATGCATAACATGCAGGTATGAAGGATAACACAATCAATGGATCTACACCTACACTTAAGCCCATTGGCACCACGATAGCAAGTGCTGCTGCTTGAGAGTTAACCAATTTAGAAATGATAAACAATACAAGTGCATAGGTCCATGGATGCTCTACTACCACACTCGATAGAGTTGTTTTGAATTGTGGAATATAGGCACCAAAATAGGTTTCTGCCATCCAAGCTACACCGTATACCGACACAACAGCAATCATACCAGATTTGAATACAGAACCACTTGTTACATCGCTAACTTTTACTTTACATACCAACAAAATTAAAGCTGCCATCACAAGCATAGCAATTTGAATTGTTGGAGTCATAGATAATGGTTTCCATAGACCTTTTGCATTAGGAACTAATGGCAATAATTGGTTAGGGAAACTACCGAATAAAGCAATGACCAAAATACCTAGTAAGAAAATGATAGTTGCCCAATATGCTGTGCGAGGAAGTTCTTTTACAACACTAGCTTCTTTATTTTCTTCATAGATATAGGCACGTTGTTCAGGATCTTGGATACGTGCTTGGAAATCTGGATCGTTCGCCAATTCCTTACCACGACGCATACTCCAGATCCCAGCAACAATAACGCCTACGAAGGTAGCTGGAATCGTGATAGATAAAATCGTTACCACGCTAGCTGGGAAGTTGACTGCCCCTAACATAGCTACTACAGATACAACCGCAACGGATGCTGGAGATGCACAAATCCCCATTTGAGAAGCTATGGATGCCACAGCCATTGGTCGTTCTGGACGAATCCCCTCTTTGATAGAAATGTCATAGATGATTGGGAACATCGTATACACTACGTGTCCTGTTCCGCATAACACAGTTAAGAACCATGTTGTGATCGGCGCTAAAATAGTAATCTGTTTTGGATTGCTACGAAGAAATTTTTCTGCGTATACAAGCATGACATCCAAGCCTTTGGAGGCTTGTAAGAAACCAGAACACGTTACTACTGCCATAATCGTTAGCATTACGTCAATTGGTGGTTTACCGGGTACAAGACCAATTACAAATACGTAAATAGCAAGACCGATACCAGATACAGCGGCTAAACCTAAGCCACCATGTCTTACACCAACAATTAAGCAAGCTAACAATAGAATAAATCCGAATAAAATAATCATGAAATTACTAAATCCTTTCTAATAAAAAAACACTTGCCGTAATCATTATACGGCAAGTGACGTAATAAAAACAGTGATAAACCGCTTCTATAGGATATATTTTGCATGAAAGTTAGTTATAGTATTTATGTTTAGCATGTTCTAGTATTAAGAAATAACCATAAAACTATTTAATTTTTCTTACCAAAGAAAAAAGATACCACAGCAATAACAATCACTGCACCAATAACTGAAGGAATCAATGCCATTCCAGCTAAGCTTGGTCCCCAGGTGCCAAAAATTGCTTGTCCCACAGAAGAACCTATTAAGCCTGCAATAATTCTAGCAATAATCCCCATAGATCCAGCTTTTTTAGTAATTTTACCAGCAATAAATCCAATCAATCCACCAATGATACATGACCAAATCATACTACTCCTCCTTTATAAAATGTATATATTTATATAGAAGCACTATCTCTAGTGGCTCCTGTAATGAAGACTTCAATTGTATTCTACATCAACTGTTATGATTAATCAAATTCGATCCATTCCTAGTAAGTAATGCCACTGCTTCTGTATGATACGTCTGCGGGAACATATCCACTGGTTGGACTTTTACCAATTCGTAACCTTGTTTCGTCAATATTTCTTTATCTCGGGCCATGGATGATGGATTACCAATTCCGATTCGCGAGGAATGCTAGCTATCCGACTTACAAGAATAACCATCCATTCCTCTTTACCGATACGACCTACTACATGACGAACTACCCCGATTCCTCTATGTTCATCATAAGGTTCCATTCCTAGTTCTTTCATGGCATTATAGCAAACCCTACGTATATCATCATTGCCTGTATCTTGAATAGGACACTGTTCGTAATTGATAATGCTATGAGAACCTTTTTGATAAAAGCCCATGCGGACATTACCTACGGTGCCCCCTACAGGCATTTGCATTTTATTACGATAGCGCCAAGGTTCATCTGGACCTATGCAAGGTAATACCAACTCTGGGTCACATTTAGCAATACGTTCGACGACAGCTTTTACAGATTCTGTTTTCAATCGCAATTATTCTGTATACGATGCATGTTGTAATTGGCAGCCCCCACAATTGCCATATACTTCGCATTGCGGGTCCACTCGCTCTGCAGAGGGTGTCATAACTGATACGATATCACCTACAGCATAATTTTTCTTTACTAAAGTAATCTTCACTTGTACCGTTTCATTGGGCAAAGCATAGGGTACAAATACGATAAACCCTTCGTATCTACCTACTCCTTCACCACTACTACCCATCCCATGAATCTCTATGGTATATGTAGTTCCAACGCACACCGGTGCTTTCTGTTGTTTCTTCTTCCCGCTCATCTATATATCCTTTAATACATATAATAGAATTTTATCATTATTTTGTTATTATATCATTTTCGTGGTTTCCAAATAACTGAAATACGGTATGTACTTCAGTACTATATGCAAGCAAATTCGACATCGTCCTACCTACTTTTTAGAAATGTAGTAATTGGTTTGGTTAATAACTAGTCCTTTAAGAAGCTCACCCTCCAAACTCCCATAGTGTACCACGTTGTCAAAACAATATAAGGTCTTTGGATTTCTGTAATCGAATAATCGAAATAATATTATCCACTATGGTGGAATAATAAATTTTTCATTGATGAAGGATAGTAAGTTTAATGTGCTGGATAAAATATGTTGCAACATATTCAACAACAGCCTTTATCAATAGTGTTAGATGCACGTTGATTTCAACGTTAAAATAACCTGCTTATTTACTTTCTTACAAATTTCTCAAAGCATCCAGTTTAGCTTTTATAGCCCCAATATTATTAAAATCATAAAATGAGCATTTAACACGGTATACCAAGAGAGATCACCAATTCTATTCTAAAGATTCTTTCAATTGATTTATCTATATAAATGTAAGCGATTATAATCATCACTTATAAAGAATACGTAGAAAATTTGTTTAATCAGATTATTTTATTACAATACCATCCCAAAATCTATTGTGGATACGCTTTATAGCCTAGAAAATATGCCATTATATGAGAAAAGAAAGTAAGAAATAGGTAGTTCCTTTATTCAACCAAAGAAATATCCATAACATTTTCGTTCCCAAAAAGATCCTTTGCTTTTTTCAATATGTCAGAATCATTAGTAGGCATATATATTACTAAGTTCTTTTTTGCTCTTGTTATACATACATAAAATAATTTTTTTGTTCTTTGCTGAACATCATAATTTACTGACCCTTTACCAAATAATGTATTAAAATCGTATTTATTCCAATTGGAATCTAATACAAGAAGTACATTATCATATTCACTACCTTTGACACTATGTTGTGTACAAATTGGTGAAAATTCTTTTAAATATAAAATACTTTTTCTATATTGACTAAATGTTATTTTCTTTATCCTCTCCCATAAATAAAACCCTTTATTTAAAATATAAGCATCAAATAATTCATCTTCTTTGAGTAATCCTTTTTCTTCCGCAAGTTTCAAAACATCTTCTATTGTTTGATTACCTTCAACCATAACATAATCAATCGCTTGCTTTATATGAATTTTATCATACCTATTATGGATAGAAAAATTTGTCATTCGTAGGAAATTATTAAACTTATTAGCTAAATATAATTCAATAACCTCCTCTAATATATCTAATCTACGTAAAATCCTATCTCTATAAGAATTAGCTTCATATCTACCACTCATACCGTTTAATTTATATGACATAAGTGATTCCTTAGTAACTCTGCATTTTTCACAAACTTCTTCCCATGTCATATCTTCTAGAATACTATATATTGACTGATAAACTTCATTTTCTCTAATTTGATTCAGTAAGTCTACTTTCTTATATGTTGGTTTTACAGCTAATGACAACTCTCCCAAAGTTTTAGTACTGTCTAATTTTCCCTTATCAACTTTTTCTTTTATCTTGTTTATAAGTGTAATTATCAAATCAGAATTATATAAATCATATAGTTCTTTAAATCCAGCCATTTCAGCATTATACTTATGAGTTAACCTTAGCTCTTTTGATTGCTTTTCATCGGAAAAATCCCAAGATTTAAAAACACTCTTTTGTTTTATATTTATAAAATTAAAATTAACATTTCCATTACCATATAAAAACTTAATATCCCCTTCTATAATAGCACCATTCTCCATATTAGGTGCATTTATATCAACTGAAGGTTCTTGTATAATACCATCTTCTCTAAATTTATTAGCTAGTTCAATTACGACTCTTGGATTTCTTCGGTTTTGAGTTTTTACTATTTTAGTCAAACTATATTTATTTAAGTTACCAACCCCGCTGTCATATATAGATTGCATTGAATCCCCAAAAAAGCCAATTACATTTGTCTTGTTGCTTTGTTCAAGATGTTTTAACAATATATCAGCGACTAAAGGACTTGTATCTTGGTATTCATCAATAAAAATACAGTCTGCACTATCCTTTAAAATATCTGCTATTTTTTTGTATTTCTTGAATATTTTCTCTGCAATAACCAAAATATGATCATGGCTAATTTTAATTTTATTCTCATGGTTTGGAGTCATAGAATAATATTCGTCATAATCTACATATAGATTATTAAAGTAATCTTTACAAATTAAACCCTCGTAAAAATCTTTCGGCTTTTTAAAGATCTTTTCTTCTTCATCATTAATAAGTTCGACTAAAACACCCTTAATTTCATTTTGATACTTTCTGATAAGATTCCAGATAAGTTCATGTATTGTTGAAACCCAAATATTCTCATTTTCTATTCTTGATAAAATTTCTGCAACTGCATTATTTGTATATGTTATGCATATTATTTTAATATCTGGCAATTCTTCTATCAGTGTATTTATTAAGGAAATTAAGGAATATGTTTTTCCACTTCCAGCTCCACCCTCTAAAATAAAATTTTTACCATTCTTTATACATTCAAAAGCTTCTACAACTTCCTTTTCTAAAGTTACTGTATCCATAATAAGCCTTCCTCAATATAGCGTGGAACTAGCCATTTTTCATCCTTATTCCCATCCTCTATATCGAAATATAATAAACTTGATGCAAATGCTGGCTTCTTTTTAACTTTATTTAATACAAATTTATAATAGTCGCCACTTTCTATTTCATTAATTTCAAAATCTTTTAAAGCTCCATATTCACAAAGTCCTTCTTTATTTTTTAATATAAAATCTTTATTTAAAGCTATAAATGCATCTTCAAAACTACTTGCTTGATACTCACCATTAGATTCTGGTATCTGATAGGCTATTCTCATATTATCTTTAATTTTATCCTCAGATTTTTTCTCTACAAGTACCTTAAATTGATTATCCACTGCATCAATTCCTGTATCTTTAAAAAAATTTTTTATAGATTTGTTACTTGTATGTGTTCCCTCATCAGGGTGACAGCTCTTATATACAGTTTTTTCTTTTCCATTTTTATCTATTGTTTTTTTAGCTTTTGCAGAATCAATATCCGTAACAAACAAAACTTTTGTTCCTAAAAAAGAAAATAAAGGTATAAATATATGTGAATGAGCTCCAACCTCAATTATAGAAATATTCTGTGATAATAGTGGAATAGAATCTGAGTTTACCTTTTCTTTTTTATCAATCTTATGCATCATCATTGGCATTAGTATACGTTCGGTATCTCCTTCTATACAAATAGCTTTATCTGCAAAAAATAATTCACTTCTATTTAATGTCAGATATTGCTTTACAAATTTAAACCCATTTTGCCCATCTCCACTATATGTTTCTTTTAAAGAATTAAAACTCTTAGCTTCAACCCCATTACCATCCTTTCTTAAATATATAATGTCATCAAAGTTACATTCAGAAACGATATGTGATGAATGTGATGTGATTAAAATCTGTAACTGTTTATTCTTGTCTTCAAGAAATTTTTTTTTATGTTCTCTAATATGAGATTTAATATTCCTTATAAATATATACTGTAACTGAGGGTGAGTATGAGCTTCGGGCTCCTCAATATATATGAGATTTATATCTGCTAGTTTCTCAAATAATTCTTGTATTTTAGTTTCAATCTCAAATACAATACCAATTAAATTTAAATACCCTAATCCATTATATGTTTCTGGAAGTGAGGAATTTCCTCCTTGTCTATAACTTAGGTTTGTATTATCTAGCAACAAATTTTTCTCTGAAATAGATGACTCTATTGCTATATCAATTCCATTTTCTGCACCGCTATATTTTTTTACAGCCTCTATAACATTACTAAAAATACCATTAATAAGCTCTCCACTTTCACTTTTTTCTCCATTATAAATCTTATATAATTCTTGGTCAGCTTCCAATAATGTTTCTTCAAGTCTTGTAAAAACTGACTCACTTTTATCTTTTGCTGTTTTATATGAACTGAAATATTTACTAGTTAAAGCGGATAAAACATGGTTCCTATCATCATTAGAAACCGCTCGATCAGCTCTTATGCCTGCAACTTTGATAACTTTTTGAATATCTTTATTATCAAATTCTTCTGATCTATCTTGCCTGATTAAATTGCTTCCAACATCAAATCCCCTTGAATATTTTTTTATTTCAAAGAATTTTGTAAAATTTTTACTAATAAATT
>NZ_RQVG01000009.1:0-108252 GCF_003992195.1 Veillonella sp. 3627
CGTGTGGTTAACCCAGATGGTACAACAACTGGTGGTACAACTAAATTGTCCAACATCGCTGATGGAAAAGTAGCAGCTAATTCTAAAGATGCTGTGAACGGCGGTCAATTACATACTGCTAAATCTGAAATTGGTGCTATCATCGGTGGTACAACAATTAATGAAAATGGCAAAATTACAGGACCAACTTTCAGTATTACTAATGAGGAAGGTACTGCTGAAAATGCTGGAACTATTAAAGAGGCCATCGAAAAACTAGATGCAGCGAACAAGGGACAAAATACAAAAATCTCTGAAACAGCAGGAAAAGTAACAACCTTAGAAGGAAAAGTAGATGGTATCGTTGATAAAGGTATGACTTTCGCTGGTGATGATGCAACAGCAGATAAAGTAACTCGTAAATTAGGAGAAACTTTAAACATCCACGGTCAAAACAATATCACTGTGAAAAAAGATGGCACGGCAGCAGATACATTAAATGTAAAACTTGCTAGTGACTTGAAAAATATTACTTCCATCACTAATGCTGATGCAGACGGAAAACCAGGTAGCAAAATTACCTTAGGCGCAGATGGTGTATCTATCGCTAATACTGCAGCAGGTGCAGACGGTGCAGCTGGCGAAACTAAAACTGTTACAATCGGCAAAGACGGCATCAATGCTGGTGGCATGAAAGTTACCAATGTAGCGAAAGCAGAAGCAGATGACGATGCAGCGAATAAAAAATATGTAGATGATGCGATTAAAAACTTGAATACAACAGTGACTAATAATGCAAATCTACGTTATGCTGGTGATACTAACGAAGGCGCAGTAAATGGTGAAGATCACTTGAACTTACCATTAGCGACAGGTACTTTAAAAGTAGCAGGTACAGCTGACCAAATCAAAACTGTAGCTAATAATGGAACCATTACTTTATCCTTAGATAAAAAAGTGACAGACAAATTAGCTAAACTTGGTGACACAGCTTCCAATGGACGTGATGGCAAAGATGGTGCGTCTGGTGCACAAGGCTTAACTGGCAAAGATGGCTTAAACGATAAAACATTAACAGATAAAGTAAATGCATTACGTAATGGCGAAGCTGGATCTGTAGTATATACTAATGATGCTGGCGACCGTGTGGTAAAAGCTAAAGATGGTAAATACTATAAAGCTGATGAAGTAAAAGCTGATGGTACTGTAAAAACTGCTGAGGAAAATAACGGTAAAGCACCAAAAGTAGTAGAGAATCCACAAGCACGTGTTGTGAATGGTAATGGAGAAACTACAGTTCCTACAACCTTGTCTAACATCGCAGATGGCAAAGTAGCAGCAAACTCCAAAGATGCTGTGAACGGCGGTCAATTATATACTGCTAAATCTGAAATTGGTGCTATCATCGGTGGTACAACAATTAATGAAAATGGCACAATTACAGGACCAACTTTCAGTATTACTAAAGCAGATGGTACGGCTGAAAATGCTGGAACTATTAAAGAGGCCATTGAAAAATTAGATGCTACTAATGCTGGACAAAATGCTAAGATTTCTGGAAATACAGAAAAATTAACAAAACTAGGTGAAACCGTTACTGAAAATTACAATGATTTATCTACTAAAATTACCCAAGCAGGTACAAATGTAACCAATGCATTGACTACAAAAGGCTTAGACTTCACAGGTAACGATACAACTGCGAAAGTACACCGTGATTTAGGTACTACTTTGACAATTAAAGGTGCGGAAAACTTCACTCGTACAGATGCTGAAACAAACAACATCAAAGTTGTGAAAAATAACAATGATCTTGATGTGAAATTAGCAGAAAACCTTGGCAATATCAAATCTATCAGTAATACTACTGGAGAAGGAAAACCAGGCTCTACTATCACCTTAGGTGCAGATGGAGTATCCATTGCTAATACGGCAGCAGGTGCAGATGGAGCAGCAGGAGAGACTAAAACTGTTACTATCGGTAAAGATGGCATCAATGCTGGTGGCATGAAAGTTACTAATGTAGCTAAAGCAGAAGCAGATGAAGATGCAGCGAATAAAAAATATGTAGATGATGCAATTACCAACTTAAATACAACAGTAACTAATAATGCAAATCTACGTTATGCTGGCGATACTAACGAAGGTGCAGCAGCTGGTGAAGATCACTTGAACTTACCATTGGCCACAGGTACTTTAAAAGTAGCGGGTACAGCTGATCAAATCAAAACTGTAGCTAATAATGGAACCATTACTTTATCCTTAGATGAAAAAGTAACAAATAAGTTAGATAAACTTGGCGATACATCCTCCAACGGACGTGACGGCAAAGATGGCACATCTGGTGCAATTGGCTTAACTGGTAAAGATGGCTTAAATGACAAAACGTTAACAGATAAAGTGAATGCATTGCGTAATGGCGAAGCTGGATCCGTGGTGTACACTAATGATGCTGGTGACCGTGTGGTAAAAGCAAAAGATGGTAAATACTACAAAGCTGATGAAGTAAAAGCTGACGGTACTGTAAAAACTGCTGAGGAAAACAAAGGTAAAAAATCAGAAGAAGTGACAACTCCACAAGCTCGTGTGGTAAATCCTAATGGAGAAACTACAGCGCCAACTACCTTGTCCAACATCGCTGATGGCAAAGTAGCAGCAAACTCCAAAGATGCTGTAAACGGTGGACAATTACATACTGTGAAATCTGACCTAGCTACAGCACTCGGTGGAGATTCTAAAGTCGATGCTGACGGCTCCTTCACAGGCCCTACATACAACATCACAAAAGATGATGGCACAGGCAAAGAGGCTGTGAATAATGTAGGCGATGCGATTAGTAAATTAGATGGTCGTATCAACAATGCCAACACTACACTTGCTAATAAAGGCTTAGATTTCACAGGTAACGATACAACTGTGAAAGTACATCGTAATTTAGGTGAAACTTTAACAATCAAAGGTGCAGAAAACTTCACTCGTGAAGCAACTGAAACAAATAACATCAAAGTGGTTAAAACTGATAATGACCTTGATGTGAAATTAGCTGAAAACCTTGGCAACATCAAAGAAATCGCTGGTAATGGCAAAGATAACCTAGTGATTAAAAACGGCGATGCTACCATTACCTTGAAACCTAAAAAAGAGGCAGAAGGTACTAACCCTGCTACACCAGCTACAGTTGATTTTGGCGATACAAAAGTAGTAGCATCTAACTTGGATGCGTCCATTAAATATCGTGCTAATGATGAAGAGGCAGCCAATGCTAAATCTGTTAAATTAGCTGATGGTTTTAATTTCGTAGCAAGTACAGATACTACGACTACTGCAGAAGGTCCGAAATCTGGCATTGCTATCAAAGCAGAAGATAATGGCAAAGTAACATTTGGCTTAGATAAAGCGACTCGTGAAAAAGTTGACAACGCAGCGGATAAAAACTTAAGCAATTTAACTGATGATGGCAAAAATAAAGTTAAAGAGTTGGCAGGTGAAGCAGCTAAAGCAGCAGTTACTGTAGCAGATGGTATTAATACAACTGTTACAACTGATACGACAACTGCAGGCGTAACTACATATAAAGTAAATGCAAACGATACAACAGTAGCAGTGAATGCAGATAGCTTAGCTATTGCTGGTGGTGACCTAGATGCTACAACTAAAGTTCGTACCTACACATTAGATTTATCTGACACAGTAAAAGCAAAATTAAATGCTATTAACAATGTAGGTGATACAGCATCTAATGGTCGTGATGGTGTGAATGGTACATCTGGTGCAACTGGTTTAACTGGTAAAGACGGCTTAAATGACAAAACGTTAACAGATAAAGTAAATGCATTACGTAATGGCGAAGCTGGATCTGTGGTATATACTAATGATGCTGGCGACCGTGTGGTAAAAGCAAAAGATGGTAAATACTACAAAGCTGATGAAGTAAAAGCTGACGGTACTGTAAAAACTGCTGAGGAAAATAAAGGTAAAGCACCAGAAGAAGTGAAAACTCCACAAGCTCGTGTGGTAAATCCTAATGGAGAAACTACAGCGCCAACTACCTTGTCCAATATCGCAGATGGCAAAGTAGCAGAGGGTTCCAAAGAAGCTGTGAACGGCGGACAATTACACACTGTTAAATCTGATTTAGCCACAGCCTTAGGTGGTGGTGCTAAAGTAGAAAATGGCACTTTCACAGGCCCTACATACAACATCACAAAAGATGATGGCACAGGTACAGAAGCAGTTAAGAATGTAGGCGATGCGATTACTAAATTAGATGGTCGTATCAATAATGCGAACACTGTCCTTGGTAATAAAGGATTAGATTTCACAGGTAATGACACAACAGATGCTGGTAAAGTACATCGTAACTTAGGTGAAACTTTAACAATTAAAGGTGCTGATAACTTCACACGCACAGATGCTGAAACAAACAACATCAAAGTTGTGAAAAATAACAATGATCTTGATGTAAAATTAGCAGAAAACCTTGGCAATATCAAAGAAATCGCTGGTAATGGCAAAGATAACCTAGTGATTAAAAATGGTGATGCTACCATTACCTTGAAACCTAAAAAAGACGCAGAAGGTACTAACCCTGCTACACCAGCTACAGTCGACTTTGGCAATGCGAAAGTAGTAGCCCCTAATTTAGAGGCATCTATCACATATCGTGCTAATAGTGCAGAAGATGCAGATGCTAAGACTGTAACATTACAAAAAGGTTTGAACTTCGTATCTGGTGATGGTACAGCAGCTACTGCTGAAGCAGCAAAAGCGGGTATCACAATTGCAGCTGATAAAGATGGTAAAGTTGTATTCGGCTTGAATGAAGCAACTCGTAATGCTATCGATAATGCAGCAGATAAAAACTTAAGTAACTTATCCAAAGATGGTAAGGATAAAGTAGCTGATTTAGCAAAAACAGCAGCAAGAGATGCTGTAAAAGTAGCAGCTGGTAACAATGTGACAGTAACACCTGAAACAAAAGATGGTAATACAACATACACGGTAAACGGTCGTGATACAACTGTAAAAGCAGCTGATAATGGTAGCGTTTCTGTCACTGGTGGTACCTTAAATGCTAAAGGTGAACGTGAATACACAGTGGATTTAACAGCAGATGCTAAAGCTGAACTTGGTAAGATTTCTGATTTAAATACACGCTTGGGCAGTGCAGAAGGCAAAATTACAACGCTTCAAGGTGATATGACGAAGGCAAAAGATGATATTGCAGCGAATATGAAAGCAATTGAAGCTAATAAAGAAGCTATAGCTACCAATAAAAATGCAATTGCTGACAATGTAAGAGATATTGCAGCCAATAAAAAAGCTATTGAGGCAGTTGATGCAAAAGCAACTCAAAATGCAGCAGATATCAAGAAAAATGCCCAAGATATTAAGAACAATACAGAGACTATTAAATCTAATACAGATCGTATTCAAAAAGTAGAAAACCGTGTTACTACTGCAGAAGGCAAAATTGCTACTAATGAAAAAGCAATTAAAGACAATGCATCCGCTATTCAATCTAATACAAAAGCAATTGGTGCTAATACAACAGCCATTGCAAAAAATGCTAATGACATCACAAAAGCAAATAAAGAGATTGAAAGCTTAAAAGGTAATTCTGCCACAAAAGATTTAAGTAACCTGACAAATACTGGTAAGGATACAATTACTAATTTGATCAATGTAATAGGTGAACATGGTATTACTGTCACACCAAGTACTAATACAACTACTAGAGTAAAAACTTTCACAGCAAAATTAAATGACACAGTTACATTTGGTTCTGGTGATAAGAAAATTACTGTAGATGGTACAACAGGTACTGTGACAAGCAAAGCAGTAGCAGCTGATACAGTGAAAGCTAATACAGTAAATGCTAAGACGGTTCAATTAGGAGATTCTACAGGAACTAATACAACTGTTACAGCAGATGGTATAGCAGTAACGACTAAGAACCCTGATGGTACTACATCTAAAGTAGAAATCAAAAATGGCACAGTATCTGGTTTGACAAATACGAAGTGGGATCCAGCTAAAGTAGTGACTGAAGCAGATCGCAGTGTAGTGGCAACGCAAGGTCAAGTGAAAGATGTAACGGATACCTTGGCGCGTGGTCGAGTATTTGTAGGTGATACTGGTAGCACAGTGACTGTAGGTTTAGGCGATACATTAGCTATTAAAGGTGGAGCTACTAAAGCATTAACAGATGATAATATTGGTGTAGTATCTACTGAGGCAAAAGATGGCAAACCAGCTACGATGACTGTGAAATTGGCGAAAGATGTGAAAATGAAAGATGGTTCCACATCCTACGACTACTACTTACCTGAAATAAAAACAAATCCAGATGGTTCTAAAGAAATTGTTAAGAATGCAGATGGATCTGTGAAACATCAATTAGGTAAAGATGGTAATCCGATTCGTCTAGTAACAACTACAGTCAATGGCGAAGGCATTACGATTGCACCAGTGAAAGGTTTAGATAAACCGACTGTTTCCTTAACAGCGGATGGTCTAGACAATGGTGGTAATCAAATTCATAATGTAGCAGCAGGTACAGCTAATACGGATGCAGCCACAGTAGGTCAAGTACGTGCAGCAGCACACGCTTTAAATAACCGTGTGAATGAGGCAGGTGCTCATGCAGCGGCATTAGCAGCTATGAATCCATTGAGCTATGATCCTCTTAAAAAATCTCAAGTCATGGCAGGCGTTGGATCCTATAAAGGTAACAAAGCCTTAGCATTAGGTGTGGCTCATTATGCGAACGAAGATACTCTATTTAATGTAGGTGTTGCCGTTGGCGATGGAAGCAACATGGTCAATGCAGGTGTGACATATCGATTTGGCGGAGAATATAGTGCGGTTCCTGAACGTTACAAAGGCGGTCCAATTTCTTCTGTCTATGTAATGCAAGACGAAGTAAGTGCATTAAAAGCAGAAAATGCTGAAATGAAAGAGCAAATGAAAATGCTTATGGAACGTATTGAAATGTTAGCGGTAAAAGCATAATTTAATATGGATATGCTCATGGTATAAGAATAGTGGGTACTAAGTCATACAGGCTTAGTACCCACTTTCGTTATATATTAGAATGCTATTAAATTGATGTTAGATACAATTAATAGTTTTAAATTATAGTTAAAGAAA
The DNA here is from genome assembly GCF_003992195.1 of Veillonella sp. 3627. Classification (NCBI taxonomy): domain Bacteria; kingdom Bacillati; phylum Bacillota; class Negativicutes; order Veillonellales; family Veillonellaceae; genus Veillonella; species Veillonella sp. 3627. The sequence continues at coordinate 7,132 of NZ_RQVG01000009.1, forward strand.
TTATTGGAATTTATGGTTATAACTAATTGGCATGGGTAATTATATTAAATTTATTGAATAAGCTCTATGTATGCGTGTATAATAGTGATAGATATTTAATCATTTAAATGTAGGAGAAGATTAACATTTCGTAGGTTGATTATGTTACATCATTTTGTAAAGAAAGGAAGAGGAGTATTAACATGAACAAATTGTTTAAGGTTATTTGGAGCAAGTCTAAGCAATGCTACATCGTAGTTTCAGAAGTAGCGAAAAATACCACAGGTAAGAAGAAGATTGCCGTAGCTAGTGTATTAGCGGCCTTGGCAGTGAGTGCACAAGTGGCAACGGTACAAGCGGCAATTCCTGAGGGAGAATTAAATGGGGGCGCTATTTTAGCAATTGGTGGTAATGTTAAGGCCAATGGAGATAGCTCTGTAGTTATTGGTAAAAACAATGAGGTAAAAAATCGATTTTCTGTAGGAATAGGGAATAATATTGTGACAGAATCTGACAATGCTGTGGCTATTGGCTCTGGTTCTAATAACGGTAAAGTCCAAGCCCTAGGTGCTGATAGCATTGCTATGGGTACTCGTGCAGAAGCAACGAAGCAAAGTTCTATTGCCATAGGTCGTTTAAGTAAGTCCATAACAGATGAAAGAGGAGTTGCCATCGGTAATGAAGCGGTAACAACTGGGTATGCCGCTATTGCGATAGGTAATAAAGTTAAGGCTGACTCTAAAAATGCTATTAGTATGGGAAATGGTGCAAGCGCTAAGACAGAAGGTGCAGTCGCTATGGGTGCAAGCGCAAGTGCGGAAGTAAAAAATTCTGTAGCCTTAGGTGAAGGTTCTACTACAACATCTGCTGATGGTGCAGATACTACTGGATACTTGACAAATGACACTGTAAATAACAGTGATCATGGTGTTTTATCTATAGGGAATGGAAGCACTATTACTCGTCGTATCCTTAGCGTGGCAAGTGGTACTAATGATACTGATGCAGTAAATGTAAAACAGTTAAAAGCGTTAAGAAATGCAACACTAAGTACCTTGTCTGTTGTGAATGGAACAACTACAACAGATTTAGTGCCTAAAACAACTGCAGGTGATGCAGAAGCGCATAAAGTAAAATTAGTAGCTGGTAAAAATATTACTCTAACAGCCAACGAAAATACAGTAACTATTGCATCAACAAGTGAAGTGAACTCCATTTCAAGTGGGAATACAAATGCAATTTCCGTAACTACAGGTACAGATGGCAAAGTAAGTATCACTCCTAACTTGGCTAATGATCTAAATGCGGATACAGATGCAAATAAATTGGTAACTGCTGGTAAAGTAAAGTCAGCATTAGAACAAAAGGCCAATGCATCGGATGTTAATGATTTAAAAGCTAAAATTACGAAATTAGGAGATACATCTGCTGATGGACGTGATGGTAAAGCTGCTACAGGTAAAGCGGCAGATGATCCAACGGCTACAGCAGCTGATAAAGGATTAACTGGTCAAGATGGCTTGAATGGTAAATCCCTGACAGATAAAGTCAATGCCTTACGTAATGGTGAAGCTGGATCTGTTGTATACACTGATGCTGATGGTAAACGTTTAGTAAAAGCTAATGATGGTAATTACTACTTGGCAAAAAGTGTGGATGCAGATGGTAATAAAATTGGCGATGCACAACCAGTAGCTAATGATAAATTGCAAGCTAGTGTGATGAATCCAGATGGTAAAGGTGGTCCAACTACATTATCTAACTTGAAAGATGGTAAAATTGCAAAAAATTCCAAAGATGCGATGACTGGAAATCAGTTGTATGCAGCAAAAGCTGAAGTTGCTAAATATCTTGGTGGTGGTGCAACTGTAAATGAAAATGGTGATGTAACAGAACCAACATTTACAGTAAAAGATAAAGATAATAAAGATGTTGCGGCTCATAATGTAGGAGAAGCATTGTCCACCATGAATGAACGTTTAAATAAGGTTAGCTCTGCAGCAACTGATATTAGCGGTTTAAAAAATATGGAAGGACTTACTGAGGCTGGTATAAATAAAATCAAAGAATATGCTGGACAAGGTGTTGATGTTAAAGGTGATAAAAATATCACAGTAAAACCTAAAGATGTAAATGGTGTTAAAACATTCTACACAACATTGAGTGATGATCTTAAATTGGGTGGACCAGATAAAGAGCATCCTAATGTAAGGGTGAATGGAGTTGATAGTACTGTCACAGCTGGTAAAGATGATAAAGAAGTTAAACTAGATGGTGCTAAAGGTAAAGTGACTGTTGGTAATCCAAACGGCGATAAATTTGTTGAACTTGATGCAGCAACTGGTGGTGTACAAGCTAACAAAGTAACTGCAGGTAAAGGTGATAAAGCCGTATCTTTAGATGGAGATAAAGGTACTATTACAGCTGGTAAAGGTGAAAATGCTGTTGCTGTCAATGGTACAGATGCCACTATTAAAGCCGGTACAGGTGAAAACCAAGTAGGTATCAATGGTAAAGACGGTAGCGTAACAGCTAAAACGGTAAAAGCTAAAGATGTGAATGCCGATACACTTACTTTAGGTGATAAAGATTCTGCCAATGCTATCAAAATGAATGGTACAGATGGTACTATCACAGCAGGAACAGGTGAAAACCAAGTTGGTATCAACGGTAAAGACGGCAGTGTAACAGCTAAAACTGTAAAAGCAAAAGACGGTGAGTTTGGTGCTCCATTAGCTGAAGATGGTGCTCCAGCTAAAGCGGGTAAAAACAATACAAAAATTACTGATGAGGGTATCTCTGTAGTAGGTAAAGATAAAGATGGCAATAAAGCTACAGTAGGTATCAAAGACGGTCGAGTAAGTGCTGGTGATCCGGTAGATGAAAATGGTATTCCTACAAAAGCAGGTTCTGCTACATCTATGGATAAAGATGGTTTCTCCGTAGCAACAAAAGATAAAGATGGTAAAGTATCTAAAGTTGACATCAAAAATGGTGGTATCACAGCGGGTGCTCCAGTAGATGCAAACGGCGTTCCTACAGAAAAAAATGCTACAGCAGTATCTATGGGTAAAGATGGCTTCTCCGTAATTTCTACAGACGAAAACGGTAAAGCGCTTACACCAATTACTATCAAAAATGGTAAAATCAGTGGCTTACAACCTGGTACTAAGGATGATGATGTAGCAACTATTGGTCAAGTCAAAGAAGTGACAAATAAACTTGGCGCTGCTTTAGAAAAAACTTCCCAACGTGTAAGCGAAGTTGGTGCACATTCCGCAGCATTGGCAGCGATGAATCCATTAAGCTACGATCCTTTGAGAAAGTCTCAAATCATGGCAGGTATCGGCTCTTATGATGGAAACCAAGCGTTAGCATTAGGTATTGCACACTATGCAAATGAAAACTTTATGTTCAATGCAGGAATTACAATGGGATCTGGTAAGAGCATGGCAAACATCGGTGCAACATATCGCTTCGGTACTGGTGATGATGACAATATCCCAGAACGTTATAAAGGTGGTCCAATCTCCTCTGTATATGTAATGCAAGATGAAATCACAGCGTTGAAAGCAGAAAATGCTCGTAAAGATGTAGAGTACGGCAACAAAATTGATTTGTTGATGGAACGTATCGCTATGTTAGAAGCGAAACTAAAATAATATCATATAGGTAAGATAGTTCTAAGAAAGAACTAATGCATCCTATGATGGAATGAAATGGACACTGAGTTGACAGACTCGGTGTCCATTTTGTCTTTTTTGAAATACATTCACATTTCTTTATGTTATCTTCATGAAGATAGTGCATAATAGCACATTGAAAAATATAGGACACACTTGCTCTGCTACAGGCATCTCTAGAGTAAAATAATGAAATATGCAATATTGAAAAAAACCGATAAAATCTATATAATTAAAAGTATAAGATATAGTAGGATTATAAAAGCGTTGAAATTCAATACTTTTGTAATTGCATTTAAAGATTTAACGAAGTGTGCAGTATGGCATAATGTAGGCTTAGAGTGGTGAAAAAAGTTTTGATTATTACAAAAAAGTGAATAAAATAATCAAAATTATACTAGTACTTTTAGTAAAGATATGTATAATAAGAAGTAAATAATGTATTTCTTCATCATAAAACTTAAATTTGAAATATGTAAATGTCATATGTATTGATTAAGTAGTGGTGTATAGGTTACATCGATATATAAGGTAGTTTATATTTAATAAATATAAATAATATATAGTTCAAGGTTTGATGACCAGAAAAAAGGAGGATTATCACAATGAACAAGTTATTCAAGGTTATTTGGAGCAAGTCTAAGCAGTGCTACATCGTAGTTTCAGAAGTAGCGAAAAACACCACAGGTAAAAAGAAGATTGCCGTAGCTAGTGTATTAGCAGCCTTGGCAGTGAGTGCACAAGTGGCAACTGTACAAGCGGCAATTCCTGAGGGGACCGTAAAAGATGGTGCAGAAATAGCATTAGGTACTAAGGTTGAAGTAGGCGGAGATAGCTCTGTAGGTGTTGGTAAAAATATCACTGTTACGAAGCGATTTTCTGTAGCAATGGGGAATGGAATCACTGCCAGTGCAGAAAATGCAGTAGCTATTGGTTCTGGCGCCAATTTTGGGAAAGTACAAGCTTTAGGTAGTGATAGTGTTGCCATCGGTACTCGTGCAGAAGCAGGTATGCAAAGTTCTATCGCCATTGGTCGTTTAAGTCGTGCTGTCACAGGTGAAAGAGGCGTGGCCATCGGTAATGAAGCAGTTACGACAGCTTTGTCTGCTATTGCGATTGGTAACAAAGTGAATGCTACGAAGGACACGGCTATTAGTATTGGTAACCAATCCAACGCCACTGGAACAGCAGCAGTTGCCTATGGTAACCAAGCGCAAGCCACAGCAGATAGCACAGTAGCAGTGGGTGATCAATCGAAAGCTACAGTCGCTAATGCTACAGCAGTTGGTAAATCCAGTGAAGCTACAGAAGATAGTGCATTAGCAGCTGGTAATGGGGCTAGTGCTTCCGCAACAGGTGCAGTGGCAGCAGGTAAAAATGCATCTGCTAGCGGTGTGCAATCCATTGCTATCGGTAGTGCTGGTGCTGATGCAGCAGAAGCACCAACGGCGTCTGGAACGCAATCTATTGCGATTGGATCTAAAACAGTAGCTAATAGTGGTAATGCCATAGCCATTGGTTCTAGTGCTAAAGCAACAGGTACTGGAGCTGTATCCATTGGTTTATCTACATTTGCAAAAGAACATGGTGCCACAGCTATTGGTACTAATGTAAACGTAGAAACTAATAAAGCAGTCGGTATTGGTTTTGATATCAATGTACGTCAAGCCGGTGCTACAAATATTGGTTATAAGTCTGACAATTATGCCAACCAAGCAGTTGCTGTTGGTGCACGAAATAGTGTGGATGCAAATGCTCAATATGGTACAGCAGTTGGTTACTTTACACGTGTATCAGCAAAAAATGCTGTAGCAATTGGTTCTAGTAATGATAATAATGGTAATAGTGATGTAGGCAAAGTATTGGCTTCTGGAGTGAGTGCCGTGGCCATTGGTACATCGGCTCATGCAGAAGCGGAAAATGCTATCGGTATTGGTACAAAAGCGAAAGCAGCTTTAGCGAACTCTGTCGCATTAGGTGAAGGATCTACTACTACTGAAGCGGATGGCACAGCTACTACTGGTTACTTAACAAAAGATGCTGTAAATAACACTGATCATGGCGTTGTTTCTGTAGGTAATGGAAGCAGTATCACTCGTCGTATTCTAAGCGTAGCAAGTGGTACTAATGATACTGATGCAGTCAACGTAAAACAATTAAAAGCATTACGCAATAACACAGTAAGTACAGTAAGTGTAGTAAATGGAACAAGCACTACAGATTTAGTGCCTACAACAACTGAAGGTGATGCAGAAGCTCATAAAGTAAAATTAGTAGCTGGTAAAAATATTACTTTAACAGCGAATGGCAATGCTGTAACGATTGCATCTAAGAGTGAAGTAAACTCTATTACAAGTAGTAATGGGGATGCAATTTCTGTAACGACTGGTGCAGATGGTAAAGTAACTGTAACACCTAACTTGGCTAATGACGTGACTGCTAGTGGTGATGCGAATAAGCTTGTTACGGCAGGCAAAGTAAAAGAAGCATTAGATAAAAAAGTAAATAAAGATGATCTAACTACAGAATTAAATAAAAAAGCAAATGCAGCAGATGTTACTAATTTAACAAACAATAAACTAGATAAATCCGCTGAGTTACATGTTAAAAAGGGTTCCTATGCGGTAAATAGTGACGGTAGTGTTACATTAGATAAAGTAGATGGAACCGGTACTGTCAAAACAGAAGAAGCTGTAACAATCACTGGTATTGCAAGTAAAACTGCTTTAGAACATTTAAAAACAGAAGTAGATAAAAAAGCAAGTAAAGCTGATTTAGATACAAAAATTGGTGAAGTCAACGCTGAATTAGCTACGAAAGTAAGTGATGATACTTTCAGAGAAGAAATGGCTAAAAAGGCTGACTTAAAAGCCATTAATGACTTGAAAGATGTATTATCTGGCAAAGTAGATGGTGCAGCACTTGATAAAATGGTAACTGCCTTAGGTAATAAAGTTGATGAAACTGAATTAAATGAACGTTTAAAAACAGAAAAAGCTGAAAATGCGGCAGCTCTTAAAAAGGCTGTAGATGAAGCAAAAGCAGCTGCTAATACGGGTGTCAATGATTTAAAAGAAGGCAAACTTGATAAATCTGCTGAATTACACGTGGTAAAAGGCGAATATGAAGTAGATAATGACGGTACTGTGACATTGAAAAAAGCAAATGGTGAAAATACTGAAATTGCTGATGAAAATGTTACGATTAAAGGCGTTGCCTCTAAAGCAAAATTAGATGAAGTAGCCGGTAAAGTCACTGCAGCTGAAGGTGATATTACTAAACTAAAAGCTGGTGTGGAAGAGAATAAAAATGGCTTGGGAGATCTTAAAACTAAAGTAGATACTGTAGAAGGAACTGCTAATAAAGCAAAAGAGGATCTCGCGGGATTAACCACTAAAGTGGATGGTATCGATGGAAAAGTGACGGCACAAGGTGAAAAAATCGCTGCTGCTGATGAAAAAATTGCAGCCATTGAGAAAAATATTACTGATAACGTAGTAACGAATGATGCTATGGCAGGTAAATTAGAGGCCTTAAAAACTGACTTAGGTACTAATACAACATTGTCCTTCGCTGGCGATACAACAATCGATGATAAAGGTACAGAATCAGCTGACGATGATAATACTAGTGCCACTAAATTATCCTTGAACTTAAAAGAGAAAACCTTAAAAGTAAAAGGTGCCACTGATGAGCTCACAACGGAAGCTAAAGGCGACACCATTACAGTTGGTTTATCTGATAAAGTAAAAAAAGAGTTAGCTAACATTTCTAAATTAGGGGACACAGCTGCTGATGGACGTGATGGTAAAGGTGCTACAGGTAAAGCGGCAGATGATCCAGATGCTACGGCAGCTGATAAAGGATTAACTGGTCAAGATGGCTTGAATGGTAAATCCTTGACAGATAAAGTCAATGCATTACGTAATGGTGAAGCTGGATCAGTAGTGTACACGGATGATCAGGGCAACCGTTTAGTGAAGGCAAATGATGGTAAGTATTACAAAGCTGATCAGGTAGATAAAGATGGTAATAAAATTGGCGCTGCAAAACCAGTAGATTCTGATAAATTGCAAGCTAGTGTAATGAATCCAGATGGTAAAGGTGGCCCAACTACATTATCTAATTTGAAAGATGGTAAGATTGCTGAAAACTCTAAAGATGCAGTGACTGGAAATCAGTTGCATGCAGCCAAAGCTGAAGTTGCTAAATATCTTGGCGGTGGTGCGACTGTAGATGAGAATGGTAATGTAACAGAACCAACTTTTACAGTAAAAGATAAAGATAATAAAGATGTTGCGGCTCATAATGTAGGCGATGCATTGTCCACCATGAATGAACGTTTAAACAATGCTCATTCTGCGGCAGCGGCCGATATTACGCAATTAAAAAATATGGAAGGACTTACTGAGGCTGGCAAAAATAAAATCAAAGAATTAGCTGGCGAAGGCGTCGATGTTAAAGGTGATAAAAACATTACTGTTACTTCTACAATGGAAAATGGAGTTAAAACATTCCATGCAACATTGAGTGAAAAAGTTACACTTGGTAAACATGATGCAAATGATCCTGATGGAGATCATGCTAATGATCCAGGCGTAGAACTTGATGGACACGAAGGAACTATTGTGGCTGGTGATCCAAATGGTAAAACAGCTGTTAAAATCGATGGTAAAGATGGTAGTGTTACAGCTGGAACAGGCGACAAGGAAGTTAAGCTAGATGGTAAAGATGGTAATGTGACTGTAGGCACTGGTGATACGCAAGTTAAATTAGATGGACCTAAAGGAACTGTATCTACTGGTAAAGGTGACAAAGAAGTTAAAATGAATGGTGCTGATGGCACTATTACAGCTGGTGACGGTGCAAACGGCAAACAAGTTAAACTTGATGGCAAAGACGGTAGTGTACAAGCTAACAAAGTAACTGCAGGTAAAGGTGATAAAGCCGTATCTTTAGATGGAGATAAAGGCACTATCACAGCTGGTAAAGGTGAAAATGCTGTTGCTATCAATGGTACAGATGCCACTATTAAAGCCGGTACAGGTGAAAACCAAGTAGGTATCAATGGTAAAGATGGCAGCGTAACAGCTAAAACGGTAACCGCAAAAGATCTAAATGCCAATACACTTACTTTAGGTGATAAAAATTCTCCTGAAGCTGTAAAAATGGATGGTACTAAAGGAACTATTACAACAGGTAAAGATGCAAAAGTTATTGAAGTAAACGGACATGAAGGAACGATTACTCTAGGTAAAAAAGACGGTGATACTAAAGTAGAATTGAATGCTGAAAAAGGTAGTGTAACAGCTAATGTTGGTACATTCGGTGCTCCAGCAGATGCAAACGGTGTTCCTAAAAATACAGGTTCTGCTACATCTATGGATAAAGATGGTTTCTCTGTAACATCTAAAGATGAAAATGGTAATGTATCCAAAGTAACAATCAAAGATGGTCGTGTAAGCGCTGGCGATCCAGTAGATGATAAAGGCATTCCTACAAAAGAAGGTTCTGCTGCATCTATGGATAAAGATGGTTTCTCCGTAGCAACAAAAGATGCAAAGGGCAATGTATCTAAAGTAGATATCAAAAATGGTGGTATCACAGCGGGTGCTCCAGCAGATGCGAATGGTGTTCCTACAAAAGAAGGCGTTAATACTACAACTATCAATGATAAAGGATTGTCCGTAGTTAGCAAAAATGCGGATGGTACAGTATCTAAAGTAGAAATCAAGGATGGCAAAATTACAGGATTGAATGGTTCTGATTACAACAACTACAAAAAAGATAAAGATGGTAATGTTGTAAAAGATAAAGATGGAAATCCTGTAGTAGATAGTTCTGTGAAAATGGATGGTGCAGGTCTTAACATTACTCCAAGTACAGGTGATCCTACGAAATCTGTAAGCTTAACAAAAGACGGATTAAATAATGGTGGTAATCGTATTACCAACGTTGCTCCAGGTGTTGCAGATACAGATGCAGTTACTGTTGGTCAAGTCAAAGAAGTGACAAATAAACTTGGCGCTGCTTTAGAAAAAACTTCCCAACGTGTAAGCGAAGTTGGTGCACATTCTGCAGCATTAGCAGCGATGAATCCATTAAGCTATGACCCATTGAGAAAGTCTCAAATCATGGCAGGTATCGGTTCTTATGATGGAAATCAAGCATTAGCATTAGGTATTGCACACTATGCAAATGAAAACTTCATGTTCAATGCAGGATTCACAATGGGATCTGGTAAGAGCATGGCAAACATCGGTGCAACATATCGTTTCGGTACTGGTGATGACGACAATATCCCAGAACGTTACAAAGGTGGTCCAATCTCCTCTGTATATGTAATGCAAGATGAAATTTCTGCATTAAAAGCAGAAAATGCTAGAAAAGATGCAGAAAATGCAGAAATGAAAGCACAAATTAAAATGCTTATGCAACGCATGGGTATGGCATAAAAACTAAATAACAATAGTTAAAACTGAATAATAATAGTTAAAGGTTAACTATGCATACCAAAAAGTGGGTACCAACGTCGAAAGACGTGGTACCCACTTTGCTTATGTGTATATTTTATTTCTATGATCAAAATCAACGGCTACAATTACTAATTTATCATCTTTAATTTCAACTATTAATCGATAATTAAGTATACGATATCTCCAGAAACCTTTAAGATTTCCTTTTAAAGGCTTCCCATGTATACGAGGATCCTCTGTACCACAAAGATTTTTTTTAATATATGAGTATAATAATTTTTGTGTAGAAGAATCCATTTTTTTTATTTTTTTATGTAATTTAACAGGAATAATTACTTGATATCCCATTCTTTAGCAGCCTCCTCAAATGTTAGGAACTCCATAGAATCTTTTTCTTGTAAATATTCGTTGACGATAGATACATCGTATTCATCTTCGATTCGTTCTAACAACATAGTTTTAATATACTGAGAGATATTTTCTCCTTTACTTTCAATATATTGACGAATAATTTTATCTTCTGCTTCATTAAATCGTACAGATATAACAGCCATGATAATCACCTCACTCCTATGTTTACATTGTAAACACAGAAAAGGAAAAAGTCAAGAAATTTGAGCTTGAAAGTAATAAATGATTAAAATCTATACGTGTATATAGTTAAGAAGAAAATATTATGAGTTAGTGTAACATGTTTTAGGAAAATAAAATAGAAAAAATTCACCTAAAGTGCTAGAATATAATCAAATGATATTCTGTATTACTGTTAATAATAGAAAGGAGTTTCTATGGCAATCGAGATTGGACAAGTTGGTATGGCTACGGTGGTAGTGGAAGCTAACAATACAGCGGAGTACATGGGTAGTGGTACCTTACCTGTGTTTGCTACACCTGCGATGGTAGCATTGATGGAGAAAGCAGCCTATACTGGGATTCAAGGTGATTTAGGTGATGGCGAAGGATCCGTGGGGATTCGCATGGAAACAAATCATGAAGCGGCTAGCCCATTAGGAGCAACTATAACGGCAATGGCAACGGTAGTAGCAGTGGACGGTAGAAAAGTAACCTTTGAAGTAGTAGCTAAAGAAGGTGAAAAAGTCATCGGCCGTGGCACACATGAACGGTTTATTATTAATAATGAGAAGTTCATGTCCAAAATCGTCGCTGGTTAAGTTATGTAGCCTGTGGCGTTTGTAACTAAATTATATAAAGGGAAGAGCAGTGCATATTCCTTCGCAAATGGTATTTCATAATGTTTGCTCAGGAACACGCACTGCTCTTCATATATTAGTACTATTTGGATAGTAAAGAACGCCACAAGGCTACTACACATAAGGGCATTCCTCATGAGATTTACTTTTAAAAATATAAACAATTTGCACAAAATATGCTATACTTATAAACAAGAGAGTCAGTAACGTGAGTTGGGCTCATCTCTTCCTATTATGGGAGGAGGTGATACTATGACACCATTTGAATATTTATCTTTATTGATACAATTTCTTATGCTTGTTATAGCATTTTTAACTTACTTAAACATGTAAGTGAAAAGCCTAACGAATAAGGTCTAGCCACCTCAACACGTTAGGCAATTTCATTTCATAGCATTCTGAGATGAGCCTAACGCCTTCGACACGTTACTGGCTCTCTTTTGTTATGTCTAGTATACCATACTTTCAATGGTATGACAAATTATTTACGAGGAATACGGCGTAGGATCGGGATTAATAGCAAGGCTACTAAGATGCCGATGCCACTAGTTAGGAAGGATGCAGGGAGTCTTGTGACGGCAGCGATATAGCTATCCAGTACAACCCACCATGCTACGAAGTACCCTGCAGCTGTCCAAATAGCACCTACTAGCATAGCTAATAAGATGCGAGGGGTAGATATGGAACGAGCAGGAATGGAAGGTCTCCAACCTACTGTTAATACACCTACAATCACGCCTGCTAGTCCTTTGATTACGATGGAGAATAAGGTGTATTGGGAATGGCCCATGATGAGGTCAAAAATGCCAGATCCGATGGCGCCAGCGAGCCCTGCATAGAATCCGCCGAATACGGATGCTATGGAGAATAGGGCAGCGGAACCAAGATGTACCATGGCACCTGTTGGTAAAGGTACTTTAATAGTCGTAAACACGATGCATAAGGCAGATAATAATCCGATATAGATAATATCTTTTGTTGTGGATCTTGAGCTAGTAGATATAGCCAGTTGTGTATGCTCAGACGTTGCTGTGTTATTAGCTTGGGTCATATCATTGTTTGTTTTGTAAGTGTTCATAAAACCTCCTTATTGTGGGTCTGGAATAGAAATTAAACGATCTAATAGTAATTCAAGAGCTAAGCCGTCACGAAGAGAACCGATTTCCTCGTGGGTAAACTGTACTGCCTCTGTGGTAAATTGGCCTGCAATGCGAGATGCCTCTTCGGGGCTATAGCCACGTAGTACGAGGGCCGTCAAGATAGCTGTGAAAGTATCCCCCGTTCCGTGTGCTTTCACTTGTACTAATGGATTGGATACCCAAGTGATAGTATCTGTACTACCCCGATAGACGGCGATGAGGGCGGAATCCTCAGATGGTAAGCTAGATAAGACCACATATTCTGGGCCTTGCGCATGTAAACTGCGACACATATCATAGATAACCTCTTCCGATTGTGGTGTAGGGTCATAGGGCATGTCTAAGAGGAAGCAAGCCTCTGTGTAGTTCGGTTTGATGATGAAAGCTTTGGTGATGAGTTTACGCATTTCTTTCACCATTTCCTCGTTGTAGATGGAATAGAGTTTGCCGTCATCTGCCATAGCGGGATCTACGACAACTAATTTATCTTTGCCGAATCGTTCGATGGCATCTTCAACAAGACGAATTTGCTCAGGTGATGCGAGAAAACCACTTTGGATGGCATCGAAAGTGATATTATTTTTATTCCAACAGTTGTAGAAACTTTCAAGGTGATCCGTAATGTCCACCATTTCAAAATTAGGATATTCTAAATGATTGCAAAGTACCGCTGTTGGTAATGGGATAGGTTGGCACCGTAAAGCGCTCACTAAAGGTATGAATACAGTTAGTGAACAACGGCCTACAGAGCTCATATCTTGTATAGATAAGATAGTAGGTACATGATTCATGGGATATACTCCTTTTTGTTAGTATTAGAATACTATTAGTATACACTTTCATAGTGTCATGCGTAAATACACAGAAAATATAAAAATAACAGGACAGATGTTTAAAAACTAGAAATTATTGTCATGTTAACGTATAATAAAAGGATACATAACGTTAGTTTGGAGAATGAATATGAGTGTTTTAACTGTAACCAATGTAACCCATGGATTTGGGGCAAGACAAATACTAGATGATGCCTCCTTCCGTTTGCTGAAAGGTGAACACGTAGGCCTGATCGGTGCCAACGGAGAAGGAAAGTCAACATTTTTAAATATCATAACAGGGCACTTGATGCCTGATGAAGGAAAAGTGGAATGGTCCAATCAAGTGACGGTGGGTTATTTGGATCAGCACAGTGTATTAGAGAAAGGGATGACCATTCGTGATGTATTACGAGGGGCTTTCGATTCTCTATACGGTATTGAACAACAACTGCAAGATGCCTATTTAGAGATGGGCGATTGCTCTGAGGACAGAATGAATGAGCTTATGGAGCTCACTGGAGAGTGGCAAGAGATGCTAGAGCAGCGTGGATTCTATGAAATCGATGCTACCATTGAACGAACTGCGCAGGGTTTAGGCTTGATGGATATCGGTCTAGACCGTGATGTGATGGATCTCAGTGGTGGTCAACGGACGAAAGTGTTGCTCACAAAGTTGTTGTTAGAACAACCTACTATACTGTTGTTGGACGAACCGACAAACTATTTAGACGTGGACCATATTAAATGGTTGCAAAACTATTTACAAAATTATGAAAATGCCTTTATCTTAATCTCTCATGATGTGGAGTTTTTAAATTCTGTGGTGAATGTGATTTACCATATTGAACAAGCTCAGCTCACACGATACACAGGAGACTATTACCAATTCCTAGCTGCCTACGAAGTAAAAAAACAACAAGCCTTACGTGCCTATGAGCGACAACAGCAAGAAGTGGCAGATATGAAGGATTTCATTCAGCGAAATAAAGCCCGTGTAGCGACTCGTGGTATGGCAAACTCGAGAGCAAAGCGGTTAGAAAAAATGGAAATCTTGGAGAAACCACAAGAAAAGATAAAACCATCTTTTGGATTTAAAGAGGGACGCACCCCAAGCCGTTTTATTGTGGATACGAAGGATCTTGTCTTGGGCTATGATGAGCCCTTGACACGACCAGTTGAAGTAGTCATTGAGCGAGGGAAAAAAATTGCCATCCAAGGTGTGAATGGGTTAGGTAAAACAACCTTATTAAAAACCTTATTAGGTATGATTCCAGCTCTATCTGGCAAGATAGAAAAAGGTGAGTTCTTACAAATTGGATATTTCGCTCAAGAAGACAGTCGAGATAATTCTAAAACGGCTTTAGACTATATTTGGGATGCCTATCCGTCCTTGACTAATTCTGAGGTGCGTGCGGCTTTGGCTCGTTGTGGACTTGCCAATGAGCATATTACCAGTCAAATGCGCGTCTTATCTGGAGGGGAAAATGCAAAAGTTCGCCTATGTAAATTGATGCAAGAGTCCTATAATGTGCTTGTCTTGGACGAACCGACGAACCATTTGGATGTGGATGCAAAAGCAGAATTGGCGCGGGCATTACAAGCTTTTAAAGGAACCATTGTCCTAGTTTGTCATGAGCCTGAGTTTTACGAATCTTGGGTAACGGATATTTGGACTATCGAAGATTGGACCACGAAAATTATTTAGGAGATGACTATGAAAGAACAAGCTATAATGGGTGTACGCCAATTATTAGAAGGTCTTGATATCAATTTAGAGACAAAGGGCATGACAGATACGCCCAAACGTGTAGCTACGCTGTTTGAAGGCTTGTTTTCTGGGTGTCATAGCACTGGAAAAGAGGCGTTAGGTGATGTATATCCTACGGAGCATACAGGCCTTGTATCAGTGAATCACATCCCCTTTTATTCGATTTGCGAACATCATTTAATGCCTTTCTATGGCAAAGTACATATTGTGTATCAACCACGAGATGGTAAAGTATTTGGCTTGGGCCGATTGAAAGCATTAGTGGATGTCTATGCCAAGCGCCCACAATTACAAGAACGATTGACCCATGACATTGCCACATCTTTAGTGGAAGATGGCGATGTATTGGGTGCCATGGTAATGGTAGAAGCCACCCATTTATGCATGCTTATGAAAGGTGAAGTGGCACAGGAAACTGTAGCAAAAACAATAGTGGCTACAGGTATATTAGAACCCATGGGGACATTACGCGAGGAAGCATTGGTGTTATTAGGAGGTAACGATCATGTTTAAGTACCGCAAGTACAACTGGCAAGATGGTAAACAATTAGAGCTAAAAGACCGTACATTAATTATGGGAATTTTGAATGGAACTCCAGACTCTTTTTCTGATGGAGGTCGTTACAATACTTCTGACACAGCCGTAGCCCATGCAAAACTAATGATAGAACAAGGGGCAGATATTCTTGATGTAGGCGTAGAATCTACGCGTCCTGGGCATACACAAATCTCTGTAGCAGAAGAATTAGAGCGTATGAAAGAAGTACTGTTGCCAGTTCTAGAATGCTCTACTGTACCTGTATCTGTGGATACATACCGAGCAGAAACAGCTGATTTTGCCTTATCGCAGGGGGCTCATATATTGAATGATATATGGGGCTTAAAATATGATAAGGACATGGCAGCGGTAGCGGCAAAATATGATGTGCCAGTCATTATTATGCATAACCAAAATAGTACTGATTACGATGACATTATCGATGATATGAAGGCATTTTTCTTCTCCTCGGTGGATCTAGCTTTGAAAGAAGGAGTAAAACCACAAAATATTTGGCTTGATCCAGGCATTGGTTTTGGCAAAGATTATGCTCAAAATGTGGAAGTGATCCAACGGTTAGGAGAAATTACAGTGTATGAATATCCTGTCTTATTAGCGCCTAGCCGTAAGCGTTTCATCGGAACCATACTAAATGATATTCCCGTGGATCAACGAGATGAAGGAACGGTAGCTACTTGTATTACAGGGATGATTCAAGGTGTAGATATGGTGCGAGTTCATAATGTGGAAATGCATAAGAGAGCAATTACCGTAGCAGATGTACTATTACGAGGTGAGTAATGGACAGAATTAATTTGAGAAACATGGCATTCTATGGGTATCATGGTAATCTACCAAGCGAAAATGAATTAGGTCAACGATTCTTTGTGGATATTTCTATTGGTGTAGATTTGACGAAACCTGGACAATCTGACAGTATTGAAGATTCTATTAATTATGCAGATGTATACGAACGGACAAAAGCTATTGTAGAAGGACCGTCACAACGACTGATTGAACGGGTGGGTACACTCATTGCAGATGATTTATGGAATACCTATCAAGGGATTGTAGGGCTTTCAGTGACAGTGCGCAAGCCAGAAGCGCCGATCCCCGGTGTACTAGATTATGTAGAAGTAGTGATTACACGAGGTCAATTATAATGTATACCTATTATATTGGTATCGGTTCTAATCTAGGTGACCGAGAAGGATATTTAACATTTGCGGTGAATCAACTAGTAGGTATACAAGGTGTAACTGGTGTAGAGCATTCGAGCTGGATAGAAACGCCACCATGGGGGCCAGTGGAGCAAGGACCATTTTTAAATGGGATTCTGAAAGTAAAGTCCACCTTAGAACCTCTGACCATGCTAGAAACTATATGGCATATTGAGCGTTTAGCGGGTAGACAGAGAGAGATCCATTGGGGACCTAGAACATTAGATTTAGATATTGTGTGGATAGAAACTGAATTAGGTCAAGTTGTGTGTGTAGAAGAACCTAATTTAGTGGTACCTCATCCCTATTTTTGGGAACGCCAATTTGTGTTGGAACCGTTGCGAGAGGTGTATCCTCACTTTTCCTATGAAGGAGTATCTATTTCTGATCGAATAGAAGAGTTACGAGTATTGGAGTCTTAACAGACATTACACATAGCCTATCGTATTTACTTAGGCCTGTTGGTATTATGACAACAGTATATCTGCAGTATAGGATAGGAATAGATAAAGGAGCATATTATATGGGTTCTTTTTTTAGAAAAGGATGGGTAAAATTTATCCTTCTAATGTTTATATTTACAGCTATTACATCACCTATCGTGGTGTTGTTTGGCCCTTTTGATAACATTAAGCGCACTGTAGTAGGTGCTATTTTACGGTCTCGACATCCACATTATATTACGTGGCTCTATACGCCTGAAGAAATACAAAAAATTGTGGGTACAGTTGGGACTGGTGAAAACCAAGAATTATTTAAGTTTGATGTAAAAGAAGATACTACATTGAATTTGCGTAAAATTGAGTCTAATCGGTATACGGGATATTTACTAGAAATTCCAGATCCACGAAGAGTTCAGGTAGCTACAGCACCTCATCTTAATGAAAAAGGCGAGACGACTAGTAATATTGCTCGTTTAAATGGGGCAGTAGCGGCTATTAATGGGGGTGGATTCCATGACCCTAATGGGACAGGAACAGGGCGTTCTCCGTATGGATTTATTCTGCATGATGGAGAGTATGTGTTAGGTAAAGATGTAGGACCTGATGAAGATGTAGATTTCATTGGCTTTACGAAATCTGGTAACTTAATTGCTGGTACGTACAACAAGCGTGAATTGAAAGAGATGGGAGCCAAAGAAGGTTTGACTTTCGGTCCACCGCTTATCGTAAATGGTAAGAAGATGATTACCGATGGTGATGGTGGCTGGGGCATTGGACCTAGAACAGCCATTGCTCAAAAGAAAGATGGGACGGTCCTATTCTTAGTCATTGATGGACGTCAAGCCTACTCTGCTGGAGCTACTTTGCGTGATGTGCAAGATATTTTATACCAAGAAGGGGCTGTGATTGCAGCTAATTTGGATGGTGGTTCTAGCACCACGTTGTTCTATAATGGTAAAACTGTGAACAAGCCTGCAGATTTGTTAGGTGAACGCATGATTCCTACTGTATTTATCGTGAAATAGGAGAGTCTATGAATACCTTTGGAAAAGTAACAACAGCCTTTTTGCTAGGCTTAGTTTTGCAAGGTGGTGTCTACCTGTATTTAGACCAAGTATACTTAGCGCCTACTACAAATTTTCAGGTGATCAATGGCGAGGAAGTAGATAAAAACTTTCCAGATGTGAAAGAGGGAACTCGCTATTACTCTCATGACCATAAATATATGGCTGTAGTGGAACAAAATCGTGTGGATATATACACGGCTGGTAAAGAAGCTCCTGTTACTTTGGATTTAAAAGAACGGGAAGTATCTTATTTTGAATGGATGTCAGATCGTAATTTAGCCATTGTTGGTTTGTTCGGCGGCCGTCATAATGATGTGATGTTAGCTCGTATTGACCCAGAAGCACCAGAACATGAAATTGATACAACTATTAATTCTGTTCCTAATGGATCGCGTATTACAGATGTGGCGTACTCTGCGGCAACGAATGTAGTCTACATGAAGGTCCGTGTCGGAGATGGTGCATATCGTGTATATCGCACAGATGCAAACTATGATACGCGTCGTGTCTATATGCAAGCTTCTGATATTGGGCGTATCGGCATGTTCTACAATGAAGATCGATTCTTCTATGATAATGTACGTACTGGAGATGTATTTATGTTCAATGGTACAGAAGGTGGATGGCGTGCCATCAACCCTCCAGGAAAATTCCGTTTAATCGGTGTTACCCAAGGACAATTGATTTACATTGTTAAAGTTGATGATAAAAATCGTGCCTTAGAGGCCTATGAAGGTAAACTAGGGGTAGGTTTTAATAAAGTTTATACCTATGATAACCCAACAGAATTATCAGAAATTACTGTAGATTCTATCTTAAAGGATAAAGAGACTGCTAAAGATAGCGGTTCTTCTGAGAAAAAGCAATAAAGAATTATACGATACATGTAACTTTCAGTAATAAAATTCACTGTCTTTCATAAAAAGCTATAACAATTAGTCATAATAGAAACAAAATTGTGGGACATATGGAAAGAAGGAACTAAAAAATGGCGAAATTTAAAATCCAAAAAGGATTAAGTGATGCGGACATGATGAAAGGGTTTGTGGAAACAGAAACCTTTGAGACTGCTATATTGAAAGATAATGCCAGTACAGGTAATAAACTAGAGGCCAAAGTAAAGTCACATAAAACGGAAGATGATTTTTATCAAGAGTTTTTAACAGAGCGGATAAAAACAGAAATTGGCAAGTTGTTGCTAGCGATAAAAATGGATTATTTTAAAGAGGATGTAAAAGACTTTTCTATTCAGGTAAAACGAAATGGTCAACATATTGTGTTAGAAACAGCGCCTAAAAAAGTGAAATAGATATACATCAGTTGACAATGAATATCGAAACAAAAGTGGTGAAATTCCTCTAAAATAGTGGATATACATGTAACTACATCGATAAAATTCATATGATTAAAAAGCATGTATTTAGGTTGACAAAGATGGCGTTTAGTAGTCTAATATAGTTATGTACATTATACATGAGATAACTGTTACTCATGTATTTAATAATTCCCTTTCTATCAGGTGGTAGAGTCTTGATAAAAAAGGGTCAATGTGAAGGAGAAGGATTATGAGTGCAAAAAGAGTAAGATTAGTAGAAACAGTTCTTCGTGATGGTCATCAATCTATCTTGGCTACACGTATGCGTATGAGCCATATGCTTCCAGCATTACAACAATTGGATGAAATTGGTTATGATGCTTTGGAATGCTGGGGTGGTGCAACATTCGATAGCTGTATCCGTTTCTTGGATGAAAACCCATGGGAACGTCTTCGTACATTAAAAGCAAACTTAAAAAACACACCATTGCAAATGTTACTTCGTGGCCAAAACTTATTGGGTTACAAACATTATGCTGATGATGTAGTAGAAGCATTCGTTCGCAAAGCAAAAGAAAATGGTATGGACCGCATCCGTATTTTCGACGCATTGAACGACCCTCGCAACATGCGTGCTGCTATCGAAGCTGGTAACAAAGCAGGCGTTCATGTACAAGGTACTATGGTTTACACAATCAGCCCTGTACACACTAACGAAAGCTTCGTAAAAGTAGCTAAAGAATTGAAAGAAATGGGTATTGATTCCCTTTGCATCAAAGATATGTCCGGCTTATTAGCTCCATACGATGCAGAATCCTTAGTAAAAGACTTACGCAAAGAATTTGGTGAAAAATTCGATATCGACTTACACAGCCATTTCACTTGCGGTTTAGCATCTGCTACATACTTAAAAGCAGTAGAAGCTGGCGTTGATATCATCGACACTGCATTGAGCCCATTCGGCCATGCAACTAGCCAACCTGCTACTGAATCTATCGTTGAAATCTTCAAAAACACTCCATACGATACTGGTTTAGATCTTGCTAAAATGCGTGAATTAGCTACATACTTCCGTGGCGTTCGTAAAGAAATCGCTGATGAATTCGGTTTAACTCCAGCTCATGAAGTATTACCAGAAGTTCGTCATTACCAAATCCCTGGTGGTATGTTATCCAACACTCAAAACCAATTAAAAGAAATGGGTATGGCTGACAAATTCTTCGACGTAATGGATGAAATGCCTCGCGTTCGTGAAGATCTTGGTTTCCCTCCATTGGTAACTCCAACATCTCAAATCGTTGGTACAATGGCTATGATGAACGTGTTGTTCCAATCCCAAGGATTGCCTCGTTACAACACTACACCAGCTGAAGTAAAAGACCTAGTTCGTGGTAAATACGGTCAACTTCCAGCAGCTGTAAAACCAGAAATTAAAGAATTAATCATTGGCGACGAAACTCCTATCACTCATCGTCCAGCTGATGATGTAGCTCCAGAAATGGAAAAAATGCGTGCGGATCTTGAAGCTAAAGGCTTTACTGGTGTAACAGAAGAAGACGTATTAACATACGCTATGTTCCCAGAAGTAGCTCTTCAATACTTCGAAAAACATGCAACACCTGTAACTCAAAAAGTATTGAACTACAAAGGTGAATAGTTAATCCTTACATTCACATATAAAAAGCGACCTCCTAGTGGGGTCGCTTTTTATTGTATATCATGGAGGCATCGTAGTAGTCGCACTCTTTTATAGGAAGTGTACACGGAAATGCCTACATATGCTATAATACAATTATAGATACAATACAGGAGTGATAGGTATGGCAAATGTAAATGGAAAACCGAAAGGATCGGCAAAGAGAAAAGTAAATAGAAAATTAGACAAAGTTCGCTTAGCCTTGTTTATCTTGTTTGCCATAGTAGTAGTGCAGCAAGTATATACAATCTATAGTTTACATCAAGAAAAACATCAACTTGAACAGCAGTTGCAAGAATTAAAGAAAGAAAATGAAGATTTATCAGAACAAAAGAAGTTATTAGAAGATGATAAACATATCGAAGGTGTAGCACGGGAAGAACTAGGCTTAGTGAAGCCTGGGGAAGTTCCCTATGTTCGATAAGGGAAAGTGATACAAGAGTATCACTTTTTTTGTGTGCACCATGGATAGACTATAGATATGATTATAAATAACTAAGGATAGAAAGTTGAGCGATAGAAATGGAACAATGTATAGTAGAACAAGGCAGCCGGATTGGAATTGTGGACTTAGGTTCTAACTCGTTTCGGGTATTGTTGGGAACCTATGATGGTTCGCAGTGGCAGAATGAACCGAAGCAATTATGGACTACACAATTAGGTAAACGTCATAGTAATGGACTATTAACAGAGGAAGCTATGGAGCGTGGTGTTCAGGCTCTCAAAGAAATAGACGCGGTACTCACTGACTATGGGGCTACTATCCGCATTGGTCTTGCTACGAGTGCCATTCGAGAATCAGAAAATGGTAAGGACTTCTTAGAGAAAGCCAAGCAAGTGTGTCCTATGGAGTACCGTGTACTAAGTGGTGAAGAGGAGGCTACCTATGGATTTATAGGGGCCACGGTTTATGAACATCCAGACTTTCACTATGCTACTATTGATGTAGGGGGAGGAAGTACGGAAATTGCCTTGGGTGATGCGAACCATGTGTACTTTACAAAATCCTATCCCGCTGGTGCTGTGCGTATGCAAGATATATCTAGGGAGGGACCCCAACGTGTATGGGAAGAAACTGTGCGCATGTGGGATGAACTACCCATTGAAGGAATGTTTGGCGAGTTTATTGGTATTGGTGGCACCGCAACATCCTTGGCGGCGATAGATTTGCAAATGGAACGTTACGATCCTAGACGAATACAGGGGCATCGTATGGACCGCGGTACTATTGAAGCTATGATATTACAGCTTCGGTATATGAGTCGTGAGGAACGGTTGGAAGTGAAAGGTTTGCAACCAGGGCGTGTAGATATTATTGTGCCAGGGGCCGAGATTATTACATCTCTTATGGATACATATCAAATTGGATCGATTGTGGTCAGTGAAGCTGATGGATTAGAAGGGTGGCAAGCGCAATATGGTGCAAAATAAATCCTATTATTCTTGGGCGCCTTTGGTGACTAGTTTGTTAGATGCCTATGAAAGTCAAGGAGATTTGCACACCAGTATAGAAGTGGAAAAGGCCAATGAAACACGCAAATATGTGGAGATGGTTGTGCCCTTGCTGACGATGGAAGAATTGGCAGAGCAAGTAGATAACAGTCGCACCGTGTTGAATAGATACTATGGAGAGAATTGTATTGATCAGTATCATATGTATCGACACCGTATGTATCAATCTACTATCCCTATGAATCGTAGTCGAGAGAAAGCCTTATATGGAGATATGTGGGCTACTGTATTGCGGTTTCGGCAGGCAGTGACAGCAGCGATGGGGGACTCAATAACAAAAGATACCCCTTTATTGTTAGCCTGTTCCGGTGGGGTAGATTCTATAGCCTTATTACATTATTTTTATATAGAGGGATTCACGAATGTAGGCGTATTTACTATGGACCATGGACTTAGAGTAGAGGCTTTAGAAGAAGTGGAGCTAGTAGAATGGTATGCCATACAATTTGGTATGCCCTGCTATACAGTGCATGAACATGTTGGTGATAAGGCCAAAGAGGAAGGTATATCCTTTGAGATGATGGGGCGTCAATTGAGGTATACTCATCTGCAAGATATTGCAGAAGATAAGGGATATGAATATATTGTGACGGCTCATCATTTAGATGACCAAGGGGAAACAATCTTAGCTCACTTGTTACGTGGAACTGGACTAGAGGGTTTACAAGGAATGAAAATTATCACAGAAAATCTGTGGAGACCTTGTATATCTTTACCTAAACAGGTATTACAAGATTATGCTAAGTGGTTGCAGTGTTTTTATGGAGAAGATGTGTCTAATCAAGACACGACCTATGATAGGAATTGGATTCGACAAGTCCTGATACCTACCTGTACGGAAAGGTATCCACAAACAGTGAATGCCTTGTATCGATTAGGTGCATTGGCGCAATGTGATGCCTCCTATTTTGAGCAAGAGGTGACACGGCTAGAATCGGACTATGTCAGTCATGATGAAACTGGCATAGTGTTGGATAAACGAGGACTGATGGGTAAGCATGATGCCTTAGTGAGCCGACTATGGAAACGAGTACTAAGCCTTTATGTGAAACCAGAACAATTGAATCAGGCAGTTATAGATGGTTTATGTTCTTTAGTCAAGGGTCCAAAGGGAAAAGAATTTCGTTTCCGTCAGGTGCAAGTTTTGACGTCATATGATACAATTAAGGTTGTTCTATGTAGTGACATAGAAAAGAAATAGAGCTAACTAATAAGGAGTTACTATGATACCAGAAGTGAAAGAATTATTGCTTTCGGAAGAACAAATTCAAAAACGAGTGGCGGAATTAGGTCGTCAAATTACAGAAGATTATAAAGGTAAAGAAATTGTCCTTGTAGGTGTATTAAAAGGGGCCATTGTATTCTTTACAGATTTAGCACGTCATATTGAAGGCGATGTAAAAATGGATTTTATTTCCTGCTCTAGTTACGGTAGTAGTACTGTAAGTAGTGGGGTAGTTCGTATTTTAAAGGATTTAGATCGTCCTGTAGAAGGAAAACATGTGATTGTAGTAGAAGATATAGTAGATACTGGTACAACCTTGTCCTATTTACTAGAAAACTTGCAATCTCGCAAAGCGGCTAGTGTTCGTCTTTGTTCCTTGTTGAATAAACCAGATCGTCGTAAAGTAGATGTTTATGTAGACTATGAAGGCTTTGTCATTCCAGATGAGTTTGTCATTGGATATGGTTTAGATTACGATGAAAAATATCGTCAATTGCCGTATATTGGCATTTTAAAAGAAGAAGTCTATCAATAATCGTTGATATATTCGACAAAATTTGATATGATAAATAAGTATCAATTTAGATTATAGATGAGAAAGGAGAAAAATTTGAAGCGAGGCTTAAAAAACGTACTCCTCTATTTGTTGATAATTGTCGCAGCAGTGGCAGCGATTAACTCTTTTTCTGAAGGTACAAAAAATAAATCAGAAATTACATATACATCGTTCCTACAAGAGGTGCAACGAAAAAATGTAGAGAGTGTCACAATTACAGGGGATCATTCTATTACAGGTAAATTAAAATCTGGTACAGAATTTGCTACCTATGCACCAAGTGATGCAGGTATTTTTGCAAAACTGTCTGAAGGTGGTGTTGATGTAACGGCGCAACCACCTGAGCAACCAGCTTGGTGGGTTAGCTTATTAACATCTGCGTTACCAATTGTATTAATTATTGGATTCTGGTTCTTTATGATGCAGTCTACACAAGGTGGATCTGGTCGCGTCATGAACTTTGGCAAATCTCGTGCTAAAATGCAGGGAGAAGGTAAAGTCAATGTAACCTTCAAAGATGTGGCTGGTGCAGATGAAGCTAAGCAAGAATTGGAAGAAGTCGTTGAATTCTTACGTAATCCTGGTAAATTCAATGCTATCGGGGCTAAAATTCCAAAAGGGGTCTTATTGTTTGGCCCTCCAGGGACAGGTAAAACCTTGTTAGCACGTGCTGTAGCAGGGGAAGCAGGAGTTCCATTCTTTACCATTAGTGGCTCTGACTTTGTAGAAATGTTCGTTGGTGTGGGTGCTTCTCGTGTGCGTGATTTGTTCAGTCAAGCTAAGAAAAATGCACCATGCATTATTTTCATCGATGAAATTGATGCGGTAGGTCGTCAACGTGGTGCCGGTCTTGGTGGCGGTCATGATGAACGCGAGCAAACCTTGAACCAATTATTGGTAGAAATGGATGGTTTCGGTGCCAATGAAGGTATTATTACGATTGCTGCTACAAACCGCCCAGATATTTTAGATCCAGCTTTATTGCGTCCAGGTCGTTTTGACCGTCAAGTGACAGTAGGTCGTCCAGATCTTCGTGGTCGTGAAGCGATTTTACAAGTTCATGCTCGTAATAAACCGTTGGATCCAGATGTGGATTTAAAAACGATTGCGAAAAAAGTACCTGGTTTTACTGGTGCTGATTTGAGCAATTTATTAAATGAAGCAGCGTTGTTAGCAGCTCGTCAAGATCGCAAATCCATTTCCATGCATGACTTAGAAGAAGCTAGTGAAAAAGTAAGCTATGGTCCTGAGCGCAGAAGTCATGTGGTGAGTGAAAAAGAACGTGAATTGACAGCATACCATGAATCTGGTCATGCCATTGTGGCTCATTTATGGCCCAATGCAGATCCTGTTCATAAAGTAACAATTATTCCTCGTGGTAGCGCAGGTGGTTACACAATGATGCTCCCACAAGAAGAGAAAAACTATATGACACGTTCCCAATTGCTAGCACAGATTCGCGTGGCTTTGGGTGGACGTTGTGCAGAGGCGATTGTACTGAAAGAAATCAGTAGTGGTGCTTCTGGAGACTTACAAATGGTGACGAACATTGCTCGCGAAATGATTACTCGTTTGGGTATGAGTGATGAGCTAGGACCATTGGTATTTGGTGAACATCAAGAACAAGTCTTCTTAGGTAAAAGTTTAGGCTCTGAACGCAATTATGGCGAAGCAGTAGCTGAAAAAATTGACAATGAAATGCATCGCATTGTAGCAGAAGCATACGGTGATGTAATGAACTTGTTAACAGAAAATATTGATTTCTTACATAATATGGCGAAAGCTTTATTAGAAGAAGAAACAATTGATGCTAAGCAAGTGGAAAACTTGTATCGCTATGGTACTTTACTAAGTCCAGAAGAAGTACAAGCAAAAGCAGAAGAGGAAGAGAATAGTAAGAAAACTCCTCTAGAAGTGGCAGGTATCGTGATGCCAGATAAAATTGATGTATCAAAAGAATAATCTAAGATGCTAATAGGAAGGTATCTTCCCCTAGGGGAAGGTACCTTTTGTGCATATTAGATTTAATCAAGGTGTATTATGAGAGTCCTTTTGTATGTGTACCAAATTGGCATAGCTATGGAGGGTGAATTACTTAGAAAAGACTTGCTTTTTATGTAGGACCTCTGTACAATCGTATTGTAAACCTCGATAAAGGTAAGGAGGCGACAAGCCGTGAGAGATGAAATACTAGACTTTTTAAAAGAAAACAGAAATCAATTTGTATCTGGGCAAGCGATGTCAGAGGCTTGCCAGGTGTCACGTACAGCGATTTGGAAGCATATAGAAGTACTACGTAAACGAGGCTATGTGATAGAATCTTTTACAAAAAAAGGGTATCGGTTGCTAGAAGAGCCGAACCTGATTAGTCCTGAAGAGATGGAAGGGGTATTACAAACAAAATCCTTTGGCCGTTATTATGTATATGAAGAACGGTTAGATTCCACAAATAGTATCGCAAAGGCCTTGGCTATGGATGGAGTTCCAGAAGGTACAGTGGTATGTGCAGAAGAACAATCTTCCGGTCGTGGTCGCTTATCTAGAGGTTGGTATTCTCCCTATGGAAAAGGGCTTTGGTTTAGCTTAATTCTAAGACCCAAGTTCTTACCTATGGAAGCGTCAAAATGTACCTTAATGGCAGGAGTTGCCTTAGTGAAAGCATTCCGTACCTTGGGGCTTTCAGAGGCGGGCATCAAATGGCCGAATGATATATTGGTAGGGTCTCGTAAAATGGTGGGTATTCTAACAGAAATGAATGGCACTATGGAAGAGATTAACTATATTGTCTTAGGGATTGGCATCAATACGCATACGACGATAGAAGAAGTTAGCGAGGATTTGAAGGATAAAGTCATGTCTTTTGCTATAGCTGGGATAGAGATAGATCGCAAAGAAGCCTTCGCTGTAATTTTAAAAGCCTTAGAGGATCAGTATGAAAAGGTGTGTCGAGAAGGCTTTGACTCTACCTTGGAAGAATGGAAAGAGTATAGTGTAACTTTATATAAAGAAGTACTGGTAAAAGCGCCAGATAAAGATTATATAGGGTATGCTAAAGATTTAGATAGAGATGGAAATTTGATCGTTCAATTAGAGGATGGACGAGAGGAACGTATCATAGCAGGAGATGTGTCTATACGCTCCACTGGAGGAGGATATTAAGATGTTATTAGTTGTAGACGTAGGGAATACGAATATCGTATTAGGCGTATATGAGGGAAAAGAAATTATGGCTCATTGGCGCATTTCTACAGATCGTGGGAGAACTACTGATGAATATGGCATGTTGTTGAGCAATTTATTTCTTCATGATCCAAAGGTGAATAAAGAGGATGTGGAAGCTGTCATTATTTCTTCTGTAGTACCTCCGTTGAACCCTACGTTAGAGCGTGTGTGTTTGCGCTATTTTCACAAAAAACCATTATTCGTAGGCCCTGGTATTAAAACAGGTATTTCTATTAAATACGAAAACCCTCGTGAACTAGGAGCCGATTTAATTGTAGATGCGGTGGCTGCTTATGAAAAGTATGGTGGAAACTTAATTATCATTGACTTTGGCACAGCGACGACGTATTCTGCTGTATTAGACGGTGGTATATACTTAGGTGGGGCTATATCTCCTGGTATTGGCATCTCTGCAGAAGCCCTGTTTGGTCGCACTGCTAAGTTACCAAGAATTGAAATTAAAAATCCTGGTCCTGTCATTGGTCGCAACACAGTTGGTGCTATGCAGGCAGGCGTATTATTTGGATATGTTGGACAAGTGGAAGGCATTGTGGCTCGTATGAAACGAGAAATGCCAGAGGATACAAAAGTGGTGGCTACTGGAGGCTTAGCGCCTCTCATTAGTGCTGAAACTGATGTGATTGATCACATTGATCCAATGATGACATTAGAAGGATTACGACTTATTTATGAAAGAAATCAATAATACATCCTGGCACATAGGACATGTCATAATTCCTGGCCGTATTGGGTTAGCGCCCATGGCGGGATTTAGCGATGTGTCCTATCGCTTATTAGCAAAAGAAATGGGAGCCTCTTTCGTGTGTACGGAAATGGTGAGTGCCATGGGGATTAAATACAATAATGAACATACAAAAGAATTGCTCTATATGGAAGCGGTAGAACAGCCTGTTTCTATGCAAATTTTTGGGTCAGATCCAGAAGCCATAGCCATTGGAGCAAAAGTAGTAGAGGCAGCGGGAGCGCCTATAGTAGATATTAATATGGGCTGCCCTGTGAAAAAGGTAGTATCTTCTGGAGATGGCTCTGCGTTAATGAAGACTCCAAAGTTAGCCATGAAGGTGGCGGAGGCAGCTGTGAAAGCAGTACATATTCCAGTGACTGTTAAATTGCGCCTTGGATGGGATGATACATCTATCAATGTAGTGGATATGGCACAACGTATGGAATCCGTAGGAGTCGCTGCGGTAGCTGTTCACGGTCGTACTCGTGAACAGATGTATAGTGGTAAGGCCAATTGGGATTACATTAAAGAGGTGAAGTCTGCTTTGCAGATTCCAGTGATAGGTAATGGTGATGTGAACTCTCCAGAAAGTGCGAAAGCGATGTTGGAATACACCGGCTGTGATGCGATCTTGGTAGGGCGAGCGGCGCAGGGGAATCCGTGGTTGTTCCGTCAAATTAAAGACTATTTAGAAACAGGGCAGTATAATCAGAATCCAACAGGCTCGGAGCGTATTGCTATGCTCATTCGTCATTATGATTTGTTGTGCCACTACAAAGGTGTAGATTTGGCGACTCGTGAGATTCGAACACATGCTAGCTTTTATATCAAAGGATTGCCAGAGGCAGCAAGATGGAGAAATGCTTTGAATGTAGCTATGGGTCGGGAATCATTTATCAACGTTGTAAATGACTATAAAACATACTTGGAAAGCTGTTCTGGGCATACAATGTAAGGTGTTTTGTGCATTCTGAAAGGGCATGAAATCTTATTATATTGAGAATAAAGAAACTTCATAAGCCTAGAATGTATTGTAAATACGGGATTTCTTTAAGACTAAATCAGTACCATTATGAGAAATAGTAAATTGACATGGATGATATTTGTAACTATAATTAAATCAGAAATACCAATTTACTTTTTTGCATAGATCATAGGGTGATGTCATGCAATGAATGGGTATATATAGCGTGACTCATCCAACATTTAGGGGGTGTATGTATGGTCATGAATGGTATTTATTTAGTTATTGCCTCAGCGTGTATCTTAATGTTAGGATATCGTTTTTATGGGGCATTCATAGCGGCGAAGGTATTAACTTTAGACAAGTATCGAATGACGCCGGCTATGGTTCACAATGATGGACACGATTATGTGCCTACGAATAAATGGGTCACATTTGGTCATCATTTTGCAGCAATTGCTGGGGCAGGTCCTTTAGTAGGACCGGTAATTGCAGCACAATTTGGGTACTTGCCAGGTACTCTGTGGATTCTTATCGGCTCCGTATTTGCTGGTGCAGTCCATGATATGGTTATTCTATTTGCATCTATTCGTTATGATGGTAAATCCATTGCGGATATTACACGTGAAGAGATTAGCAAAATTGCAGGTTTAGGTGCTATGCTAGCGACGTTATTCTTGCTTGTTATTACATTAGCAGGTATGGCAGTAGTAGTAGCCAATGCGCTTCACGGCTCTGCTTGGGCATTTTTCTCAGTGTTTGCAACAATTCCTATTGCAATTTTTATTGGTATTTATCTACAATGGTTGCGTCCGGGAAAAATTCAAGAAGCAACAATCATTGGGGTTGGTCTTATTTTTGCAGCTATTATCTATGGTCCCAATGTAGCGGCTAGCGAATATGCATCTTGGTTTATTTATGATTTGAAAACAATTGAAATTATGTTAGCTGTCTATGGCTTCTTCGCAGCAGCATTACCAGTTTGGTTGTTATTAGCTCCTCGTGATTACCTATCTACCTATTTAAAAATTGGTACTATAGGAGCCTTAGCACTTGGTATTCTAATCGTTATGCCTGAAATCCAAATGCCAGCAGTGACAGAATATATTTGGGGTGGCGGTCCTGTATTGAAAGGTTCTGTATTCCCATATATTTTCATTACCATTGCTTGTGGTGCTTTATCTGGGTTCCATACGGTTATCGCAACAGGTACAACACCTAAAATGTTAACAAATGAAAGAGAAGTATTACCTATCGGTTATGGTGGTATGTTAACAGAATCTTTCATTTCTATGATGGCAATGATTGCAGCTACTGCACTGCATCCAGATGATTATTTTGCAATCAACTCTACGGCAGAATCTTTTAGAGCCTTGGGACTTCAAGTGCATGAATTACCAGCGTTATCAGCTCTAGTAGGGGAAGACTTGATGCATCGTCCTGGTGGCGCTGTATCCTTAGCAGTAGGTATGGCACATATCTTCTCTCGCCTACCTAATATGGATCATTTATTGGGCTATTGGTATCACTTCTGTATTATGTTTGAAGCCTTGTTCATCATGACATTGATTGATGCAGGTACTCGTGTAGGTCGTTACTTATTACAAGAATTACTTGGCTTATACTGGCCTAAATTCAATGACCAACATTGGGCTCCTGGTGTATATGGTTGTGCTGCATTGATTTGTATCATGTGGGGATACCTAGTATTACAAGGTAACATTGGTACAATTTGGCCATTATTCGGTGTATCTAACCAATTATTAGGTACAATGACATTGGCAGTAAGTACAACAATCATCATGCGTTTAGGGAAAAAACGGTATGCTTGGGTAACAGGTGTTCCAACTATTCTTATGGCGATTGTAGCAGTCGCTGCTGATATTGAAAACGTATTCTTCAACTATATTCCAGCTGGTAAATGGATTTTAGTGGCCTTCTCTGTAGCTATGTTTATTATGATTCTTGTTGTATTAGTAGAGGCAATTCGTAGTTGGATTCGATTATCTACATTACCACAAGATTTTAGAACACAAGAAGAAGTAGAAGCTGAAAGTTACGCTAAACTAGCAAAACAAGCAGAAGCATAATATACATAATTAGTGTGTTAATGAAATAGACATGGTTCCTTGGGGACTATGTCTATTTTCATATTTTTCTTGCAATTCAGACTAGAATGTTGTACAATAATAAGGCTTATTGATGGTAAGCATCTTCCTACCCCTATGTAAGATAGGGGCGTTAGTCCGAAAGAGGAGGTGATTTTGTATGAACAAATACGAAGTCATGGTGATTGTGAAACCAGCTGATGAAGAGACAAACAAAGCTACTTTTGATAAAATTGAGGCTTTAATTGCTCGTGTTGGCGGTACAGTTGAGAAAGTTGACGTTTGGGGTAAACGCCGTTTAGCGTATGCAGTAAATAAACATACTGATGGCGTATACGTATTGATTAACTTTGAAGCAGCTCCTGGCGAAATCAAAGAAATCGACCGCGTACTTAAAATCGACGATAACGTTCTTAGACACCTGATTGTAAAACACGAAGAATAATAGCCTAAGGAGGTTGAGGATATGAATTCTGTACAACTTTTAGGGAATTTAGCTCGTGACCCTGAGGTGCGTTACACAAAAACTGGTCGTGCTGTTGCTACTTTCACAGTAGCTGCATCCAATACATATGTGGATCAAAATGGCGAGACTAAGGAACAAACAGCGTTTGTAAATTGTGTAGCTTGGGGAAAATTAGGAGAAGCTGCGGGAAACTTGCGTAAAGGCAGCCGTTGTTTTGTAGAAGGTCGTATTGCGACTCGTTCTTACGAAGCACAAGATGGTACAAAACGATATGTAACAGAAGTAGTTGCTAATTTCGTGGGACAAGCCTTAGATACGCAATCATTTGATGCCTTTGACGGTGGTGCATCCAATTTTGATGATTTTGGTGCAGGTTCCGGTACAGGCGCAGGTGAAGAAATTCCGTTCTAAGCTAAGAACTCCACAACTATATCAAAGGAGGTTTCTCAATGAGAAGAGATAGAGGCAGAAAACCAAGAAGAAAAGTATGTAACTTCTGTGTTGACCATGCTGATCAAATCGACTACAAAGATATTGCTAAACTTCGTCGTTTCACGACTGAACGTGGCAAAATTCTTCCACGTCGTATTTCTGGTGTTTGTGCTAAACATCAACGTAAATTGACACTTGCAATTAAACGTGCTCGTGCTATCGCGTTGTTGCCATTCACAGCAGAATAATTCAATACAAATATAAGCCCAGTAGCTAACTTAGTTACTGGGTTTCTTGTTTTCTAAAAGGGCTTTAAAAGGGTATAGTTTGAGTTCGTTGGCTCCCGGTTGGCACCACTTTTTATGCTTTTTTGCGTGCGGTTGGAACCACGTTTATTCTTCTGGAGTGTAGTTGGAGTTACCTTTTATATGTTTCCTATATAGCAGAGGGTCCTTGTAATATAGGGCTGGATGTATTTACAACATAAATTTTATATCATATATATTCTCCTATATAGTCTATAGAAATATATAAAAATGAGCAAAATTAATGATTGCTATGAGTTTTAGTTATTTGTCTAGATGTACAAGGAGGTATTATTCGGAACTAGAAAGCATGCACCTATTTTGTATACAAGATACATGATATAATACAGGTATATCATATACACAAAGCTTATACAGTAGATACATATGATATTATATGAAATGAGGTATACTATGAGAAAAGAACATGATTTTCTAGGTGAATTAGAATTAGCCGATGAGTTGTACTATGGAGTACAAACATTACGTGGTATTGAAAACTTTTTTATTACAGGTAAACAAATTGACTTAGATTTCGTAAAAGCTATGGCTATGGTAAAAAAAGCTTGTGCTTTAGCGAATATGAGTACTGGTCGTTTAGATGAAAAAATAGGTCAAGCGATTAGTCGTGCTGCAGATGAAGTGGTACGTGGTAATTTCAATGATCAATTTCCTGTAGATCCTATCCAAGGAGGAGCAGGTACTTCTTTTAATATGAACATGAACGAAGTATTAGCGAACCGTGCTTTGGAAATTTTAGGGTATGAAAAAGGTCAATATGACATTGTATCTCCGAATAACCATGTGAATATGGCACAATCTACAAATGATACATTCCCAACAGCTATCAAAGTATGTGCGATTATGAAAAGTAAACCTTTATTAATGGCACTTCGTCGCTTAGCGGATGAATTAGATAAAAAAGCAGAAGAGTACAAAGAAATTCTAAAAATGGGTCGTACTCACTTGCAAGATGCGGTGCCAATTACATTAGGTCAAGAAATGGGTGCGTATGCATCTGGCGTGCGCCGTGGTATTCGTCGTATCAAATCTGCTATGTTAGAAGCACATACTGTGAATATGGGAGCTACTGCTGTGGGTACAGGCTTGAATGCAGAGCCTACGTATATCAAAGCTGTTGTAGATGAATTATCCCGTGTGGTAGGAGAACCGTTCATTACGGCGGACAACTTAATTGATGCTACAAACAATACAGATGTATTTGCGGATATTTCTTCTGGATTGAAAGTAACAGCCTTAGTATTAATTAAAATGGCTAATGACTTCCGTTTAATGGCATCTGGCCCTCGTTGTGGTATTGGTGAGTTAAAATTACCTCCACGTCAACCGGGCTCTTCCATCATGCCAGGCAAAGTAAATCCAGTAATTGCGGAAGTATTGAACCAAACTTGTTACCAAGTTATCGGTAATGATTTGACAATTTCTCTTGGCGTAGAAAATGGACAATTCGAATTAAATGTTATGGAACCAGTGATTGCTTATAACTTGTTCAACTCTATGTGCTACTTAAAAAATGCGGTAAACACATTTGTAGATAAATTGTTAGTTGACCTTGAAGTAGATAAAGAACAATGTGAATATTGGTTAGAACGTTCTGTGGGTATCGTAACAGCTTTGTTGCCGCATATTGGTTATGAAAATGCCTCTGCTTTGGCAAAAGAAGCGTTGGAAACTGATCGTAGCGTAAAAGAAATCATTCTAGAACAAGGATTGTTAACGAAAGAAGAAATGGATTATATTCTTTCTCCGAAAGAAATGACGCGCCCTGGTATTGCGGGTCAAGATTTAGTAAAAAATCCTGGAAACTAATGTATATAAAGGAACTGCTTAGAAATAGGCAGTTCTTTTTTGTTGTGCCGAAGTAGTTGAGCTAGGTAGTCTATGTGGGCATTCTTTAGTATAGCTCTTATAGATAAGCTCTCTGTAACACGTAGTAGGAGTTATATTGGTATGGAGCTTGTATGAATCTAGTATATGTACTAGCTTATGCTACATGAGAGATGTAATGTGTGTACAATGTTGGTACGACATATAGTGAAAAAAATAGTGGGTACTTCTAATATAGGGTGTAACTATAACAACTTATATATAAATCGAGAGAGAAAAATTCGCAGTTTAGTATATAATCCGCTTAGGGTGGTGTATAATAAAGGAATAAAGGAGTTTGATTATGAATGTATATATAGCAGTGGCTATTGGTGGGGCTATTGGTGCCATGACGCGGTATGGCATTGGACAGTATATGGTCACGAAAGGAGCACTGTATCCTTGGGGAACGGTGCTAGTAAATATCATAGGTTCCATGTTTATTGGATTGGGTATGGCATATATTGAAGGGCAACCTAATGTATCACCTTGGGTTAAACTGTTATGTATTACAGGGTTTTTAGGTGGACTTACAACCTTTTCTACCTTTATCTTTGAAGGATATATGCTGCAAGAGAAAGGTTTGTGGTATATGCTATCCTACATGGGTGGACAGGTATTGGTTGGGTATGGCCTGTGCGGGCTAGCTTTCACCATTGGTAAACGAATGTGGGGATACTAAAATGAAAGAAATACATGTAAAAGATGCAGTGGGTCAAGCGCTATGCCACGATATTGTGCGCATCGTCATTGGAGAGGTGAAAGACACACCATTTAAACGAGGACACATCATCAGAGAGGAAGATGTGGAATTATTATTGCAACTAGGAAAAGAGCATATTTATGTAATGGAAGAATCCGACTATAATTTGGTTCATGAGGAGCAAGTAGCAGAAGAATTATATCGTTTCTGTGAACATCCATCTCTCAGCCCTACCCCAGTACAACAAGGCAAGATTGAAGCCTTGGCAAATCATAATGGTGTATTGACCGTGGATGTAGAAGGATTGCATGAAATCAATAGTATTGGGGAGTTGACCATTGTTACAAGATTACACGGCACACCTGTAAAAGCTGGGCAACCGGTAGCAGGCATGCGATGTATTCCATTATTATTAGAAGCATGGCAGTTAGAAGAAGCGAAACGATTACGTGAAGGTAAGGAGCCTATCTTACAAGTCTATCCATTTGTGCGTAAAAAAATGGGTATTGTTACTACAGGTAGTGAAGTCTTTGCAGGGCGCATTCAAGATGCTTTCACAGCGGTTATCCAAGACCGTGTAGCGGATTATGGTGTGGAACTGGTAGCTCATGAAATTGTGCCAGATAATACAGATCAAATTGTGGAGGCCATAGACAAAGTAAAGTCCCAAGGGGCAGAGATTATATTCTGCACGGGTGGTATGAGTGTAGATCCTGATGATTTAACTCCAGGTGCCATTGCACGTCGTGCGAAAGAAGTAGTTACTTATGGGCTACCAGTGTTGCCAGGCTCGATGGTGTGCATTGCGTATTTGGAAGATGGTACGCCAGTACTGGGGGTACCAGGTGGTGTGTTGTATAATAATCCGAGCGCTTTTGATGTGATAACGCCACGTTTATTAGCAAATGTACGAATCACAAAAGAAGATTGCATTCGTATGGGGCATGGTGGCTTTCAATCAAAATAAGTAAAATTTTGAGAAGAATGTAGTTGACAAAATCAAATCCTATCTATAGAATAGGAATAAAATTAAGTGTTTTATATTGAAGTCTAAGTAGAGGAGAATAAGTATGGCTGTTGTAAAAAATGCAATTGACTTAATTGGAAACACACCAATGTATCGAATTCCAGATACTAATGTATATGTGAAATTAGAAAAATACAATGCCGGTGGCAGTGTAAAAGATCGTGCTGTTCTTGGTATGTTGCAAGATGCGCAAGAAAAAGGCTTAATTAAAAACGATACTATTATTGTAGAAGCCACAAGTGGTAATACCGGTATTGCTTTAGCTATGCTAGGTGCTATGTTGTCCATTAAAA
Source organism: Veillonella sp. 3627 (assembly GCF_003992195.1). Lineage (NCBI taxonomy): Bacteria > Bacillati > Bacillota > Negativicutes > Veillonellales > Veillonellaceae > Veillonella > Veillonella sp. 3627. The sequence goes on from NZ_RQVG01000009.1 coordinate 43,927, forward strand.
CAATCATTATTATGCCTGAAAGTATGAGTAAGGAACGTCGTGAATTAATTAAAGCCTATGGAGCACAATTAATTTTAACTCCAAAAGAATTAGGTATGAAAGGTGCTCTTGGAAAGGCACAAGAAATTCTTGATAACTATCCTAATGCAGTGACTTTGGGGCAATTTGTTAACCCCGCAAATCCACATGTACATTATGAAACAACAGCGAAAGAAATTTTGCGTGATGTGCCTAACGTAGGTATCTTCGTAGCTGGTATTGGTACAGGTGGCACCTTCACAGGTGTAACAAAAGCTTTAAAAGAACAACACCCATATATTAAAGCGGTGGCCGTAGAACCAGAAGGATCTCCAGTTATTTCTCGCGGTACTGGTGGGGTTCATAAAATTCAGGGTATTGGAGCTGGATTTATTCCAGAAAACTTCGACTCTTCTTTGATGGATGAAGTACAAACAGTAACCGATGAAGATGCCATCGAAGAAGTAGCTAACTTCATGCGTGAAACTGGTATTGGTATTGGTATTTCATCAGCAGCTGCGATTTTTGTGGCTCGTCAATATGGTCGTAAATTCCCAGATGTAGATGTTGTCGTGGTAGCTCCAGATGGAGTAGAAAAATATCTATCTATGATTCAATTTGAAAGTGTAGATTGGATTCATTCTTAATCGATTGTGATACAAAAGATAGCATGGTCTAGGCCATGCTATCTGTGTATAGGGAGGAATTTATGAGAGAGGTATGGAATTCTATTCGATACAATATACAGCGTGTATTACAATCTGATCCAGCGGCCACCTCTTGGTATATGGTAGTGTGGACATATCCTCATATAACAGCATTATTTTGGCATTTTTTTGCGCATCGTCTATATCGAAAAGGTTGGTTTACTTTGGCCCGGCGAGTAGCATTACATGCACGTCGAGTAACGGGCATAGAAATTCACCCAGGCGCGCAAATTGGTAAAGGCTTATTTATTGACCATGGTATGGGGGTTGTCATTGGTGAAACCGCTATTATAGGAGATAATGTGACACTGTTTCATGGGGTCACCCTTGGAGGGATGGATTCTCGTAAGATAAAACGTCATCCTACGGTGGAAGATAATGTGCTTATCGGTGCAGGCACAAAGGTGCTAGGTGATATTACGGTAGGAAAAGGTTCAAAAATAGGTTGTAATCTGGTCATTAAACGAGATGTACCAAAGAATGTGATCATTTTTGAAACGGAACCAGAGCATATTATATATCGTCGCCCTAAAGTAGATCGTTTTGACAAAGGATCCTATGTACCACGACGGCATGCGTTGCCATTAGAGCCAAATGACTTTACTGATCATATGGCTTGGCACATTTAGGAGGAATGATGAAAGAGTTACGATTAGGTATCATTCAATTAGCTACAGAGATTGGACAAATAGATAGTAATTTTGAAACAGTGGAAACTTGTGTACGAGCGATTGCTAAGCAAGGCGTGGATGTAGTAGTATTGCCAGAAACTTGGAATACGGGCTTTATGACGGGTCCAGAGTTACATGCATTGGCAGATGAATCAGGTCAACGGGCGCAAGCTTTGTTGGGTGAATTGGCGCAATCAGAACATGTGAATATCTTTGGTGGATCAGTGGCTGTTAAAGAAGGAGACACTATCTACAATAGAACCTATGTATACAACCGCAAAGGGGAATTGCTATCTACGTATGATAAGATGCATGGGTTTAGTCCTGCCAAAGAAAATGAATATTTCACGGGTGGTAATTCGATTCATAACTTTACATTAGATGGTGTGCTTTGTTCCAGTGCCACATGTTATGATATTCGTTTTCCCGAACTAATTCGTAAATCAGCATTACAAGGGATAGAATTATTCTTTTTGCCAGCTCAATGGCCATTGTTACGTTTACATCATTGGCAAATATTAAATCAAGCTAGGGCTATAGAGAATCAAATGTTTTTCTGTAGTGTTAATGGTTGTGGAACTATTGGTAAATTACCAATGGCAGGTCACTCGATGGTAGTAGACCCTTGGGGTGAAGTGTTATTAGAATGTGATGAAACGCCGCAAACTCACATAGTAACTATTGATTTAGACATTGTAGACCACATTCGCTCTAAAATTAATGTGTTCCGTGATAGAAAACCAAATTGTTATTAATAGAATTAGTATGCATTTTAGGAATATATATAATTGACCATAGGTATTGCCAAGATGTAATACCTATGGTATAGTATATAAGTACTCAGTACACGGCCCCGTGGTGTAGCGGTTAACATGTCGCCCTGTCACGGCGAAGATCGTCGGTTCAAATCCGATCGGGGTCGCCATTTTTTTTACCTATTTTTAAGCAAATATATCGATTTATATACTTGCCTCGGTAGCTCAGTCGGTAGAGCAACGGACTGAAAATCCGTGTGTCGGCAGTTCGATTCTGCCCTGAGGCACCATGTACATATCCTCATGCGGATGTGGTGGAATGGCAGACACGCCATCTTGAGGGGGTGGTGAGCGTACGCTCGTATGGGTTCAAGTCCCATCATCCGCACCAAACGAGGGCCTATAGCTCAGGGGTAGAGCAACCGGCTCATAACCGGTCGGTCCCTGGTTCAAATCCAGGTGGGCCCACCATAAGAAACCATCTCACATTGTGAGATGGTTTTTGTTATCTATAGATGTTCATTGTATAATGAAAGAGAAGATTACAGATATGGCACTTTCAAAACGATTAGAACAAGTATTACATATGATTCCACAATGTCAAACGGTGGCAGATGTGGGTACCGATCATGGGTATTTAGCAGTGGCTTGTATAGAAGAAAAAGTGGCTACACAAGTTATCGCTATTGATGTGAATCAAGGCCCTTTGGAATCCGCTAGAGGATTGATAAAAGAACGGAAATTAGAAAATTATATTACATGTAGATTAGGAGATGGATTAGCTGTCACAAAAGAAGGAGAAGTAGACTGCGCAGTCATTTGCGGCATGGGTGGAGAATTGATGCAACACATCATTACGGTAGGCCCTGAATTGTTACATACCTATGTATTACAACCACAAAGCCATCGACGAGAGTTGAAACAATTTTTAGTAGATCAAGGGTATGGCATTATTCAAGAAGCATGCTTAGTAGAGGGTAACCAATATTATGATATGTGGTTAGTACAACGAGGCGCTACTTCCGTGTATAATGAGCTATCTAGAGAATCGATGTTATGGGAATATGGTGCTTTGTTACAACAAGAACAATCTGAAGTTTGGACACAGCACATACAACGTAGAATTGAAACGTTGCAATCTATCCTACAACATATGCGTGATACAGCGAAATCCAGTGATGCTATTCAGGTGATGGAACAAGAAATGAAGGCATTACAAGGTATTTTACAATAGGTACAGGTGAAACTTTTACCATTAAAAAAGTATAACCATTGATGAGTATGGAACGTTACATCATACCTTGAGTGGTGGATAGGAGGTATATATGGTAACTATGAAAGATATTGCTCAAGCCATTGAAAGTCAAGCGCCATTGCAGTTGCAAGAGTCTTGGGATAATTGCGGATTACAAGTGGGATCTATGAGTTCAACTGTGCAACGTGTGTTAACGGCATTAGATGTGACGCCAGAAGTAGTAGCAGAAGCGATAGAGCAACAGGTAGATGCGATTGTGACACATCATCCGATGATTTTTAAAGGTATCAAATCTATCAACACGGATACGATGCAAGGAAAGATGATTAAAGATCTATTATGCCATAGGATTAATGTGTATAGTGCGCATACGAATTTGGATGTTACAGCTGGTGGTCTTAATGACGAAGTGGCTATACGACTAGGGTTACAAGATATACAAGGGTTAGAAGAAACGGGACGTGACGTGGCTTATAAAGTGGCTGTTTATGTACCTATTACACATAGTGAACAACTTCGCCAAGCCATGGGCAACGCGGGGGCAGGTCATATCGGCGCGTACAGTCATTGCAGTTTTTCTGTTGCTGGAGAAGGAAGGTTCTTGCCCTTAGAAGGGACGAACCCTTTTATTGGTCAGGTAGGGGCAATTGAAACTGTACAGGAAGAACGAGTGGAAACGGTAGTGCCTAAAAAGCTATTAGGTCAGGTGTTAGCGGCTATGAAAGAAGCCCACCCGTATGAAGAAATTGCCTACGATATAGTAGCTTTAGAGAATGCGTATGATGCACACTATATTGGTCGCATTGGCAATTTACCGCAATCACTATCGATAGGGGAGTTCAAAGAAGTATTACAATCTGCATTCCCTCATAGTACATTGCGTTGGGGTGGAGCTAAGCAATCATCTATTCAACGTATAGGTCTATGTACGGGTAGTGGAGCGGAGTTCATTAAGATAGCAGCTAAGCAAAAAGCAGATGTGTATATTACTGGGGATGTCAAATACCATGATATGCAACTAGCAAAAGAATTAGGAATCACAGTAGTGGACGCGGGCCATTATGGTACAGAATACATGAGCCAAACAGTATTGAAACGAATGATAGAAAGAATTTTCACAACTCAAGAAGTAGAGGTCATAGAAAGTAAAGTACAAAGAGATTTTTTCTTTGAAGTCTAAGCACTTTCGGTTTATAATGTATAAGAGAGGTATTGACCCTCTCGGTGGTCTATGCTAGACTTAAACAGTAAGTATGAAAGGCGATTGCAAGTCTACTTGACTTGAGGAAAGTCCGAGCTCCATAGGGCAGGATGCCGGCTAACGGCCGGCGTGGGTGACCATAGGGAATAGTGCCACAGAAAAGTAAACCGCCACCTTTGGGTGGTAAGGGTGGAACGGTCGCGGTAAGAGCGCACCAGGTACATGGTAACATGTATGCTCGGTAAACCCCATCCGGAGCAAGGCCGAATAGGAAAGGGTTAAGGGTTGCCCGCCTACCTTTCGGGTTGTGCCGCTTGAGCGTATAGGCAACTATGCGCCTAGAAAGATAATCGCCACTGCGAAAGCAGGACAGAACTCGGCTTATTGATTGCTTGCTCAAAACCGCTCTTCGGAGCGGTTTTGTTATTGTAGGAGGTATTGTGATGAAACTAGAATCGATTAACAACTATGAAGATTTTAAAGCTGTTGTAAAAGGTGAGGATGAAATCGTCTTAGCTTGCTTTACAGCAGAATGGTGTTCTCCTTGTCAATCTATGAAAGAAGAACTGGATGTGTTACATGATGAATTGCAAGGTGTAGCACGTATGATTGCTATTGATATTGATTTAGCTAAAGAGATTGCTTTAAAAGAAGATGTGCAAGGTGTACCAACAATTATCTGCTATAAAAAAGGAAAAGAGAAAGATCGCGTAGGAGGCTATAAGAAGGCAGCTTCTGTACGTAAATTATTGAAACTATAAATAGAGGATATAAAAATATTTTTACAAATTAGTGATTAATGTTCTATAGAAGGAATATCTTTCATGATATACTATGGATAGTATATTAATTTGTAGAGATGCTATAAAGTTATTGCAAGAAAGGGGCTTTTTTGTGAAAGAATCATTGAATAGTCTTTGGAATTTATTCCAAGAACGTAAATTAAGCCGACGTACTTTTATGAAATCCTGTGTAGCTTTAACTGCTATTTTAGGGTTGCCGCCAGCATTGACAAATAAAGTCGTAGCAGCGGCAGAAACAAAAGAATTACCTACGGTGATTTGGTTGCATGGTCATGAATGTACAGGATGTGACGAATCTTTCATTCGATCCACATCGCCTTTTGCATCTGATGTGATTTTAAATATGATTGCCTTAGAGTATGATGATACCTTGGCTGCCGCAGCAGGGGAACCATTTGAACATCATTTACATCACTTGTTAGAAAGTAAAAAAGGTAAGTATGTATTGGCTGTTGAAGGTGGCGTTCCATTGGATGAAAATGGATCCTACTGCCAAGTTGGTGGACGTCCATTTGTAGATGTATTGAAAGAATGCGCTGAAGGAGCTGCTTTCATCATCGAATACGGCTCTTGTGCAGCTTGGGGCGGTATTCAAGCGGCAAAACCGAACCCAACGAATACAGTGTCTGTTTCTTCTATTGTAAAAGGCAAAAAAATCATTAAAGTACCGGGATGCCCTCCAATTCCAGAGGTCATGACTGGTGTGATTATGCATTATGCTTTATTTGGTGAAATTCCACCGCTTGATGTGGAAGGAAGGCCAAAACAATTTTATGGCAATCGTATCCATGATACATGCTATCGTCGTCCTTTCTTTGATTCTGGATTGTTTGTGGAACATTTTGATGATGATGCATCGAAAGCTGGTTGGTGTCTATATAAAGTAGGTTGCCGTGGACCAGAAACATATAACTCTTGTGGTAATTTGCGTTGGTGGAATGGGTTGTCCTATCCAATTCAATCTGGACATGGTTGTATTGGTTGCTCTGAAAAGGGATTCTGGGACAATGATAACTTTTACCAACGATTGCCTCATATTCATACCCCAAACACCATCACCGATGTGGATACATTAGGAACAGTGGCAGGATTTGGTGCTTTTGGTGCTGTAGTGGCTCATGGTGGTATTACCTTGGCAAAACATAAATATGATTCTATTCAAGAAGAGAAGAAATATTTAGCAGAACAAGAAGCGAAACAAAAAGAATCTGACGAGAAAGGTAGTGACCAATAATGAAACGAGTTGTAGTAGATCCAGTGACCCGTATTGAAGGTCACTTGCGTGTAGAAGTTAGTGTTGATGAAGGAACAGGCCAAGTACAAGATGCCCTATCTAGTGGTACGGCTTGGCGTGGGATTGAATTAGTAGCTAAAAATCGTGACCCTCGAGATGTATGGGCTTTTGTGCAACGCATATGTGGAGTATGTACCTCTACGCATGCCTTAGCAGCTCTTCGTGCTGTAGAAGATGCATTGGGGATTCAAATTCCTAAAAATGCCAATTATATTCGTAATATGATGCATAGTTGTTTAGATGTGCATGACCATATTGTGCATTTCTATCACTTGCATGCCCTTGACTGGGTAAGTCCAGTAGAGGCATTGAAAGCAGATCCTAAGAAAACAGCAGAATTGCAACAACAAGTCTTAGACACATACAATGTGAGTGGATTACAACCAAAAGATTTGGAATCTGGCACATCTGCATACCCTAAGGAGTTCCCTAAAGGAAATGCTACGTATTATGCAGCGATCCAAACAAAAGTGAAAAAAATTGTAGAAAGTGGTCAATTAGGTATTTTCTCCGCCCAATGGTGGGATCACCCAGACTATCAATTATTGCCTCCAGAAGTGCATTTGATGGCCATTTCCCACTATTTGACAATCTTGGATCGTCAACGTGATATTGTGACACCACATGTTATTTTCGGTGGCAAAAACCCACATCCTCATTACATTGTAGGTGGTATGCCTTGCTCTATTTCCATGGATGATATGAATGCACCTGTCAATGCGGCTCGTTTGGCAAGTGTGGATGAATCTATTTCCTTGGCAAAAGATTTGGTGAATTATTTCTACTTGCCTGACTTATTAGCGATTGGTCATTTATATGTAAAAGCTGGTATGGTCGATGGTGGGGGCTTAGCAAAAAAACGTGTCCTTGCTTACGGTGGCTATCCAGATGATACATATACAGGTATAAAAGATGGAGATTTCTTTAAAAAGTCTCTTGTTCGTGCTAATGGAGTAGTAGAAAACTTTGAACTTGGTTGGGAAAAAGCAACATTTACAGCTTTAGAAGGGGAAGACTTGATGAATCCAGACTTCTTGTCTGAAGAAATCAATCACTCTTGGTTTGAATATCCAAATGGTGAAACATCCTTGCATCCAACAGAAGGTGTGACAAAACCAGCTTTCACAGGCCCTAAAACGGGAACAAATAAAAAATGGGAATTCTTGGATGAAGAGAAAAAATATTCTTGGATTAAATCTCCTACATTCAAAGGGAAAGCCTGCGAAGTGGGCCCATTGGCAAAATATATCGTTGTTTATGTAAAAGTAAAACAAGGCATCATCAAAGACCCAACTTGGGCTGAGAAAATGATGGTGGACCAAATTGATGCCGTATCTAAAGTGCTAGGCGTACCAGCACATGTGTGGATGTGTTCCACAGTGGGCCGTACAGCAGCTCGTGGTTTAGATGCACAAGTGGCAGCTAACTTGAGCCAACATTTCTATAATCGCTTGATTGAAAATATCAAAACCGGTGATACTGTTGTGGCGGATACTCGTAAATTCGATCCTAATTCTTGGCCAAAAGAGGCAAAAGGTGTAGGTTTATTAGATGCACCACGTGGTGGTTTAGGACATTGGTGTGTCATCAAAGATGGTCGTGTAGACAATTATCAATGTATCGTACCAACGACATGGAATGCATGCCCTAAAACGATTGCTGGCGAACATGGTGCATATGAAGCAAATATGATGGATACAAAAGTTAAAATTGCAGATAAACCATTGGAAATTTTAAAAGGGATTCATTCCTTTGATCCTTGCTTAGCATGTGCGACGCACTTGTACAATAAAAAGGGTGAAAAAATAGTGTCTGTCAATACAGATGCCCTATGTAAATAGGGAGGAGGCTGTCTATGTTACCATTAAATAAAAAGCCTTATCGTGTATTTAGTTTATGGCTCCGCATTTTCCATTGGACTATGGTTCTCTGTGTAACGGCTCTATTCTGGACGGGCCTATACATTGGGAATCCAGGTTTCCAAGCTACACCAGGTAGTGTGGAACCGACAATCGCAGTGGGCGGTTGGTTCTCTATGGAGATGATTCGTAAAATTCACTTTATCGCAGCATTTATCCTAATTGCTGCCCTTATATTCCGTATTTATGGTGGAATTCGATATCGTGGCGATAGATTGTTTCCTAGATTTCATAAAAAGTCGTATTGGATTGGTCTGTTGGACACAATTAAGCACTATCTAATGTTACCGCAGCAACGAGAGCATCGTTTCTTGCGTAATTCTATGGCTCGTACTAGTTATTTTGGGGTATATGTGATGTTGTTCCTAGAAATTTGTACAGGTCTTGCTATGTTTGCACAAGTGTATCCTAATACGTGGATTGCACAAATTTTTAATCCAGTGAACTTATTGTTTACGGAATATCAAGTGCATATGATTCATCATTATATTGCTTGGGGATTTTTGTTATTTACAATTATACATGTGTATATGGCATTCCGCGAAGATGTTATGGAAGAATCTGGAGAAGTATCTAGTATGGTTTCAGGTATGAAATTCTACCCTACGGACCCAGAAGATATAGAGGATTTATATGGACCAAATAAAAAGTAGTCCCATCGTACTATTAGGGGTAGGCAATATTTTGCTTACTGATGAGGGATTCGGTGTCCATGTGGTGAACCAATTACGGGAGGATTATGTATTTAATCCTCCTATTACCATTCTAGATGGAGGCACCATGGGCATGGAATTGCTTACGTATATGCGGGGTATGACAAAACTATTATTAGTGGATGCCATCAATGGTGGTGATGCACCAGGCACAGTATATGAGTTTCCTCATGAGGAAATGAATAGTTATTTTACTGAAGCTATTTCTGTGCATGAAGTGGGGATGCAAGATATTTTACGTATTCGTGCATTACAAGAAGATCCTTTAGAAGATGCCGTTGTGATCGGTGTAGAACCTGAAAGTTTAGAATTAGGCCTTACCTTAAGTGATTCCACACAAGCTGCGGTAGCAGAAGTGAAAGAACGAGTGCTGAGGGTTTTATCTAATTGGTATGTAACAGCTAGTCCTGTGAGTGGAAAAGAAGAATAGACTGCTACATACTATAAACTGTAATAATTTGATAAGGAGATTCTATGCAAAATGAATTTGGCCGTGTAAAGGCGGTGTTTCAAGAATTGAAAAATGCTATGCAGCACTTGCGTCAAACAGGAGAAACCTATACGATTTATGTGGAAAATACAGGTCTCACTATGGAAGAGCAAGTGGAAGTATTGGAAACATTGGGACGTGGTGATGTGACGATCCATCTGAAAGATACAGATCAACCAGTAGAATGGTATGAGTCTACGATTCGTGGTGTATGGATTGGCACCTTCCGTAATGGTCGCGATGAAGCGATACTCTATACGATTGAAGTATGTCGTTACCCAGAGTTAGCAGGCGCTTATGATGAAGATATCATCGGAGGAGAAGCCGATTTACAAGAGTGGATAGAAGCAGCTGACCTATAGTGGGTATGATTGTCTATAATAAATGTTACATATATGGCTGGAAATGACCTATATTTGTTATATCAATAAATCATAGGTAGCATTATTTCCATAAGAAAATATATAAAATAGCATAAATAAAACTCTCTTATTATGATTTAATGAGAGAGTTTTTCACTTTATAGAGGTATATTTTGCGCGTAAACATAGTAGTTTTTAGTAGGAAATAATGTATTGAGAAGATTAAATATATGTGTATTTTTAATGGTTTATAAAGGGTGGATATTTGTCCATATTAGGAATGAACCATGGGATTTAAGAATACCTTAGAAATAGAGAACTATATGCATTTACCATTAAATGATAATAAATTCTATCATAATAAACAGTTATAGTACCTATTCTTAAAGAATTGAAAAAGATAAGGTAATGGTGATACAATAATACACAAGAGAAAGGTCTCTGTTTTAAGTTGAGGAGGGATTACTTTGCGTAACATTCACGTTGAGAAAGTAACAGAAAAGGTAGCAGAATTATGTATGAATGCAGCATATCATCTTCCAAAAGATATGTATAATGCATTGAAAAAAGGCTATGAGTGTGAGAAATCTCCAGTAGGTAAAGGTGTATTGGATCAAATCATCAAAAATGCGGAAATCGCTGATGCTGAAGATCGTCCAATCTGCCAAGATACTGGTCTTACAATCGTATTCTTAGAAGTTGGTCAAGATGTACACTTCGAAGGTGGAGATCTTGAAGAAGCTATTCAAGCTGGTGTAGCAAAAGGTTATGTGGACGGATATCTTCGTAAATCCGTAGTAGCTGAACCTTTGTTCAACCGTGTAAACACTAAAAATAACACTCCAGCAGTTATTTACACTAAAATTGTTCCAGGCGACAAAGTTGACATTAATGTAGAGTTAAAAGGCTTTGGTTCTGAAAACAAATCTGGCGTAAAAATGTTGGTTCCTGCTGATGGCGTTGAAGGCGTTAAAAAAGCAGTTCTTGAAATCGTTAAAAAAGCTGGCCCTAACCCATGCCCTCCAATGGTACTAGGTATTGGTATCGGTGGTACGATGGACTACGCAGCATTCCTTTCCAAAAAAGCTCTTCTTCGCTCTGTAGAAGAACGTAATGCACATCCTGAATATGCAAAATTGGAAGAAGAAATCAATGCAATGGTTAACAAAACTGGTATCGGACCTCAATTAGGTGGTTCTACAACAGCAGTTTCCGTTAATATCGAGTGGGCAGCAACACATATCGCTGGTCTTCCTGTAGCAGTAACTATCTGCTGCCACGCTAGCCGTCATGCTCACGGTGAAGTTTAAGAGGGGGAATAACCATGGCAGAACAAATTCGTATTCAAACACCTTTAACAGAAGAACAATCCCGTAAATTAAAAGCTGGTGATATGGTTCTTATTTCTGGTAAAATTTATAGTGCTCGTGACGCTGCTCATAAAGTAATGACTGAAGCATTAGCACGTGGCGAAGAATTGCCAATCGATTGGCATGATAAAATTGTTTACTACTTAGGACCAAGCCCTGCTAAACCAGGAGACCCAATTGGTTCCGCTGGTCCTACAACATCTGGTCGTATGGATGCTTACACTCCAACAATGCTTGATCAAGGTATCAAAGGCATGATCGGTAAAGGTTCCCGTAAACCAGAAGTTATCGAATCTATGAAGAAAAACGGTGTAACTTACTTTGCAGCCGTTGGTGGTGCAGCAGCTTTAATTGCTAAATCTATTAAAAAATATGATGTTATCGCTTATGCTGACTTAGGCCCAGAAGCTTTGGCAGAATTAACAGTAGAAGATTTCCCTGCAATCGTTGTTATCGATAGCGAAGGAAACGATTTCTATGAAATCGGTCAAGCTCCATACCGCGAAGACGTTTAATCACTAAACAATTAAGAGGCTTTCTTTAGAAGGCCTCTTATTTTATTATATATAGATTAAAGAGGAGAATAGAGATAACAAAATCTAGTTTTTTCATCTTTTATATAAAAAGATTGTGATATAATACAGATAAAGAGATAGTAAAGAGAAAGGAGACGCTATGATAGGACTTATAGTAAGTGGTATTATTTTGCTCCTCATCGAAATGATGATACCAGGATTTGGCATCTTTGGTCTAACAGGCTTGTTGCTATTCCTATGGGGTATCTATGATTGGATGGGAGGAGGACCTATGGCAATAGTTATTGTCACCTCGCTTTCAGTAGTGGGCGTACTATTGTTGTGGTGGATTATCTCTGTATTTCCTAAGACAGTTTTAGGAGAACGATTGACATTGCACCTAACATCTACAAAGGAAAAAGGGTATGCTACACATCCAGATCCAAATTGTTGGTTAGGCAAGATTGGATATACAAAAACGGTGTTGCGACCAGCAGGGACCATTGTGGTGGAAGGAAATTTTCTCGATGCAGTTACTGATGGTGAATTTTATGAACCAGGCACAGAAGTGGAAATTATTTCTGTTACTGGTGGTCGTATCGTGGTGAGAACTACAAATAGATAGGAGGACATATGGAAACAATTATTGGAACGGTGGGATTTATCATTTTTCCGATTATTCTAATTATCGGCATTTCTTTATTTTTACATTTCGTCCCATTAGGGCTATGGGTATCTGCCTTAGCAGCAGGCGTGAACGTCAGCATTATGACTTTGATTGGTATGCGTCTTCGTCGAGTATCTCCATCGCAAATCGTACTTCCTTTGGTGAAAGCCAATAAAGCTGGCTTAGATGTGACGGTAGATCAATTAGAGGCCCATTATTTAGCAGGTGGTGATGTAGACCGTGTGGTTGATGCATTGATTGCAGCAGAACGTGCTACTATGGAGTTAACATTTGAACGATCTGCAGCCATTGATTTAGCAGGTCGTGATGTATTAGAAGCGGTACAAATGTCGGTCAATCCAAAGGTGATTGAAACACCGATTATTTCTGCAGTAGCTAAAAATGGTATTGAACTAAAAGTTCGTGCTCGTGTGACAGTGCGTGCTAATATTGATCGTTTAGTTGGTGGCGCTGGAGAAGCAACGATTATTGCCCGTGTTGGGGAAGGTATTGTTACTACCGTAGGTTCTTCTGAAGAGCATACAGACGTCTTGGAAAATCCAGACCATATTTCTCGTACTGTATTGAATAAAGGCTTAGATGCAGGGACAGCTTTTGAAATCTTATCCATCGATATTGCCGACGTGGATGTAGGACGTAATATTGGCGCCCAGTTGATGACAGATCAAGCGGAAGCGGATAAAAAAATCGCCCAAGCGCAAGCAGAAAAACGTCGTGCTATGGCGGTGGCGCAAGAACAAGAAATGCGTGCCCATACCCAAGAAATGCAAGCAAAGGTAGTAGAAGCTCAAGCGGAAGTACCAAAAGCGCTATCCCAAGCGTTACGTGAGGGTAATTTGGGTGTTATGGATTACTATTCGATGAATAATATTATGGCGGACACTAAAATGCGTGAAAGTATTTCTGAAGGTGATTATGCATCTACCATCGATGGTAAAGGTACACATGAATAAGGTAGAGGAGGTATCCGATTATGGAAATAGGGATACTCATTCTGATTATTTTAGGATCCTTTATATTTAAAAAAGGAACACCTAACGAGGAATCTTCACAAAAACCAGTTCCGACTAAGGATATGACTTGGGAGGAAATGGAAGAGTATTATGGTATTACACTTTCACGGGACCCGAAGGAATCTGTGAATATGGATCCTGATGTAATGGTGGGAAACACCTCCGAAGGGACTGTGAATACAAGTAATCCAGTGAATGTAGATAGATATGAAAAGCCAGAAGACTCACCGAGATATGACGCAGAGGAAATGCGAGCTACAGTCCATGAACGAATAGAGGCTAAACGAAGGAAATCTGCAAACATATCTGTTAAAGAGGTGAGAAAAGACAGACCTATTTATTCTGGTACGTCTAAGAATGAAGGCTTACGATTAGCAGCTAGGTATGGAATGGTGTGGTCTATGATTTTAGAAACACCAAAAGGGGCGCGTATGTTAGGCCGTTATCGTCGATAGTATGTTAGTAGAATCGATAGGTAATACCCAGATATAATGATGTGATTGTACTTATACATCCTCTGTATAGATTTATTTGCTATTAGATATAGTAATACATATAGTACCTATAAAAATGAGCTATCAAGTTGGGAATGTCCTTTCATGATAGCTCATTTTGTATATGTTACAAGGAATTTACAGTTACACTCTATACTAAATATTGGGTTATACTAAAGCTAGATTCATCAATAGTATCATTAATTGTTTAGATGTATAGATTAAAAGCGACTCTACTGTGTAGAGTCGCTTGTATTGATTATAAAGTTTTGATATCTGTTTCTGCTAAGGAAGCAACGATGGAATCTGCTAATTCTTCAAACAATGGTAATTGTTCATCGTGTAATGCGCCTTTAATATCTAGTGGAGTACCAACGATTTCCATGTTTTTAAATTCATTTGTAAAGTAATCAACCATGCGTTTCATCGCGCCGGATGCCCAGGAATGGTTACCTACGATAGAAACTTTATGGTTATGGAAGTTTAATGCATGTAATTCATGTAATAAGTTTTCCATAGTCAAGTATAAGCCTAAGTTGTAAGTTGGTGCCATACATACTAAATGGCTATATTTCCATGCATCAGAAATGATGTAAGATGGATTAGTTTTAGATACATCATAAATACGGATATCTGTTACACCGCGTAAAGATAGCAACTTCGCTAATTGCTGAGCCATTTCAGCAGTGTTGCCATACATGGAACCGAAAGCAATGACAACGCCTTTTTTCTCTGCATTGTAAGTGCTCCAATGCATGTATTTACTGATGATGTAAGAAATGCTATCAGGAGTTCTCCAAATTGGTCCATGAAGAGGTGCAATGATATTTACATTCAAAGAAGATGCTTTTTTCAATGCATTTTGTACTTGTGCACCATATTTACCTACGATATTTGTGTAATAACGACGAGCTTCATCTTCGTATACACGATCAAAATCTAATTGATCAGCGAAGATATTGCCGTTGATAGTGCCAAATGTACCAAATGCATCAGCAGAGAATAAAGTGCCTGTTGTTGATTCGTAAGTACAGGTTACTTCTGGCCAGTGAACCATTGGCATGGTGTAGCTGCGAAGCTTATGATGACCAAGATCGATGGTGTCGCCTTCTTTTACTTCGTAGTAGTTGTCAGGAGCTGGACGACCATAGAACTGTTCAAAGAATCGGAATGTAGTTTTATTGCCGACCATTTTCACATTTGGGTAACGGTCTAGCAATTCTACTAATGTAGCACAATGATCAGGTTCCATGTGATTTACGATTAAATAATCTAACTCACGACCATTTAACAAATGTTCTACATTGTCAAAGAATTCTTGACGAATGCTATCATCTACAGAGTCAACAATACAAGTTTTTTCGTCGTCAATAAAATAGGAATTGTAGCTTACCCCATTTGGAATTGGAAACAAGTTTTCAAAACGTTCTGTACTCCAATCGTTGCTACCAATCCAATAAATATGATCAGTCAATTTTTGTGCGCAATGCATAGTTAAATTCCTTTCATACATACGGGGGGATTGTTATGCCCCAGATTTTCTTATCAAATATATATTACTAGTTTATAAGCTAGAACGCAACTATTTTATATAGTTTTATTACAAATAGATAGATAAAATTCTATTCGTATTTTTGCAGTTTGACAATAGAAATGAATATAGGTAAACTTATAAGTATATATAATAGTAAAGTAATAGTGGAAGTGAATTACTTTCATAGAAAATTTGAGGTTATTTATGTCTGTGTCTGCAGAATTACTGCGTGCCTTTGTGGGAGTAGGATTGCACTTATCTTTTTCCAAGGCAGCGAAAGCGAATGGTGTCTCACAATCGGCCATTAGCCAGAGTATTAAGCAATTAGAAAAAGATTTAGGAATTCCTCTATTTGAAAGGACAACAAAATCAGTAGCTTTTACAAAAGCAGGTCGTGAACTCTTTGAAACAGCTGTAGAAGCATTTTCCATTTTAGATAATGGGATTGTAAAACTACAAGAACGTGTATCTAGGGATTATAAGAGTTTACACTTAGCAGCTACAGATACATTGAGTAAGTATTTTTTGTTACCTACTTTCAAAAGTTGGCAAGAAAAACAGCTAGATATTAGTTTACGTGTTACGAATCGACCATCCCGTGAATGCGTAGGAATGCTTGAATCGGGAGAGGCTCAAATCGCTGTGGTTCATGCCTATGATGGACTCTATGATAATAATCATTTAGAAATCCTAGATTTAGAGCCTATGCAAGATATATTTGTAGGAGGCACTATATACAAAGATGAGTCGAAGGTTTGGTCCATTGATGAAATTATGGCAGAGCCATTATTATTGCTTACGATGGGGGCGAGCAGTCGAACTTTTTTTGATACGGTCACCTATAATCGATGCACGAGCCCAGCTTTTGAGCTAGGTAGCTTGGATGTACTTATGGATTTGGTTGAAATTAACTTAGGAATTTCTTTAGTGCCAGAATTAGTGGCTAGAGAAAAAATAAAAAAAGGTTCTTTAATCGAATTAAAGACAAACTTACATATTCCAGAGCGTCGTATTGTATTAGTACGATCAAGAATGGATGCATTAACAGAAGGTGTTTCACAATTTATTAATATATTGAAAGACAGAAAACAATAAGGAGGATCATCGTGGAATTATTAAAACAGCGTATTGATGCAGAAGGTATTGTATTAAACAATCGAGTGTTAAAAGTAGATGGATTTTTAAATCATCAAATTGATCCTAAATTGTTTGTTCAAATCGGTAAAGAAATTGCGAAACAATTTGAAGGACGAGGTATTGAACGCATTGTTACGATTGAAGCCTCTGGTATTGCAATCGCATTACAAGTTGCCATTGAATTAGATGTTCCTTTAGTATTTGCGCGCAAGAAAAAATCTATTTTGATGACAGATGATGTATATCACTCTGTGGTATATTCTTATACTAAAGAAGAGAACTATGATGTAACAATCTCCAAAAAATTCTTGCCTGCAGGAGAGAAAGTATTAATTATTGACGATTTTTTAGCTAGCGGTGAAGCGGCTATGGGATTGGCTAAGCTTGTAGAAAGCGCAGGAGATACGGTAGAAGGAATTGCTATTGTCATTGAAAAATCATTCCAACCAGGTCGTGAGCGTTTAGAAAAAGCAGGGTATGAAGTACATTCATTAGTGCGAATTGCACGCTTTGAAAATGATCGTTGTATTTATAAAGAAGATGAATCTTGTTAATCCATTGAAATCATATCTCATTGTGTGTTATCATTATGGTAATGAGTTTTAATTTTAAACGTATTTGGAATGGAGTTAAGACAGTGAACAAAAAAGCAGAATTATTTCAACAGTTTATTGAACAAAATGAATTAACAAATCTTTTTACTCTTCGTGAGATTGAAAATGACCAATATAATACAGCGATATTCGATGCGAGTATTGAGTATAATGATATTGTGTTCCCATTGTTTGTAGTATTGGATGATACGCCATTTGGTTTTGTGCGTTTAGAAATTGCAGGTGGTCGTTTCACTCCAGAACAGCGAAAAGCTACAGTGGAAGTGCTAAATCAATTGAATAGTGAATTTAAATGTTTCAAACACTATCTAATGGAAGAAGATGGCTACGAAGCAATTCTTTTAGATGTAAGCTTAATGAGTGGAGATAATTTTGAGCCAGAGTTAGTAGCATATACTATTTTTGAGGTCTTGTATCCACATACACAAAAAGACTTAACTCGTATTATTGCAGCAGTAGAAAGTGTTAAAGTAGAAAATACTGCAGTAGAAGAAACGGCTACTAAAAAAGAAAGTAAACCGCGGAAAACTACAAAATCTAAAAAGGATTAAGACTGATAGAATAAAATTATATGGGCATTGTGACAAGCAATGCCCTTTTTTTTAACGAGGTGATACCTATGAATGAAAAGGCGAGATTATTTGAAAAATTTCTCATTGATGAACAATTGACATGCTTTGAAAAGCGTGAAGTTGGCGATGAAGATCATACGGTTGTATTTAGATCCTATGTACAAACAGAATTAGGAGATATTCCAGTATTTTTATTGTTGGATGATACAATTTATGCTACAATTCGATTATTGATGGGGGCAGGTGTTGTTACTAAGGAAAATCGTCAAGATATTCTGACTTTTATCAATCGTGAGAACAGTACATATAAAAGCTTCAAATATTATATTGAAGAAGATGATGATAGTGTATATTTAGATTGTATTAATCAAAGCGCAAATTCTAATTTTGATCCACGATTGTTATATGTATTGATGACACAGATTGTTGAATACATTCCTGGAAAAATTCAAACTATAGGTGAGGTATTCCGAGTTGAACAATTACCGCCACCAGAACATGCACATGAATAATATAAATAATTTATGAGTGAAAACGATTAAAATAGAATGAAATCTATCAATTTTGATTAAAATATAATCAAAAATACGCATGCGCAGTTGGGATAAACAATTCAATTCGTGTAATACAATTCAAAAATGCTGAAAAACATAGAGAGATACACAATTCGTGAGATGTGGGATAGTGGTTTTCTATAGCATATCTATTGTATCTCATGCTATAATAGAGATAGGTTATTTATACTATAGATTCACGTAGTATAAGGGGTGATACAATGGCATTAGGTGAAAATTTAAGACATGCCCGTAAACGGATTGGGCGGAGTCAATTAGATGTGGCTCGGGATATTGGTATTAGTAATGCTGCCCTGTCAAATTACGAAACAGGATATCGAGAGCCTGATTTGGAAACCTTAAAGCGATTGGCTAATTATTATGATGTAACAATTGATGAATTAGCAGGCAATGCAAGCATGGCTAGAGAAATTCTTTACGATTTGAGTAGCATTGTAAAAAAATGGGCGCATCGCACATAATGGTGTAGAATATGTATTAAGTGATTCACAACGATTAAAATTGAGACGCCAAATTGCACATGCATTTGAAATGTTCAATGAAGGAAAATCCAATTGGTAGGATAAACATGTTATTCTAGGAACGTTTGTGGAATAGCATATCATCGTATAGAAAGCGTAGAAGCTCTCGGGTACGTTTGAGAGTGCAAGTTACCGTATCTACAAATAAAAAGCACAGTTCTATGAAAATAGGACTGTCTTTTTTATTGTCCAAAGGAGATATGATATAATTTACAAAAGAGGTATTTATAACGATGACTAGCAATAGTCAAGAGTGGATAATATAACATAATACTTATAGGGTAGATACATAGGATACATGAAAGTGAGGTAACAAATGAATAAACCAATAGTAGTAGTACCGGGTCTAGTGCGTAAAGATGTAGTCGCTTATTTAAGTGAACATGTGACAGTGCGTCAGTGGACAGAAAAAGAAAAAATGCCAAAAGAGCTGCTAAAAGAATGGCTTCGTGATGCAGATGGATTATGGAGTATTAATCATTTTGCTGTGGATGAAGAACTAGTTAAAGATGCGCCAAATTTAAAGGTAATTGCACAGGCTTCTGTGGGCTATGATAATATCGATATCGATGCGTTAACAGCACGTCATATACCTTATGGCAATACACCTGATGTATTAACAGAAACCACAGCTGAGTTAGCATTTACATTGATGGCAGCTGCCAGTCGTAGAATTTATGAAAATGCTCAGTTCGTTAAGGAGGGTAAATGGGTTGAACGCCCTTCAAATATTAAAGGTAAAGATTTAAGCCGTATGACATTAGGCATTATAGGTATGGGTAAAATTGGTGTGTCCGTATCTCGTAGAGCTCGTGCTTTTGGGATGACTGTACAGTATCATAACCGTAATCGTCGCAATGACGATAGTTTACTTATGACAACCTATGTATCACTGGGCAAGTTGCTCACTACTAGTGATATTATTTTAGTAATGGCTCCATTGACAGAGGAAACATATCATTTAATTGATGCAGAAGCTTTTGAAATGATGAAGGAGACGGCTTTATTTGTCAATGTGGGACGTGGAAAAATTGTGGATACAGATGCATTAGTGCACGCGTTAGAAACGGGTCAAATCGATTACGCGGCTTTAGATGTGGTAGATCCAGAACCAATTGGGGCAGACCATCCATTACTTAAAACTGGTAAATGCTTAGTGGTACCTCATATTGGGTCTTTCACTGATCGCACTCGTAAAGAGATGGCTATGCTGACAGCTAATAATCTGATTGCTGGTGTACATGGTAAACCATTGTTGACCTGTGTCAATGAAAGCGTTAATTACCAATCCATCGAGAAATAAATGGTAGAGAACTGATATGAAAATTGCTGGTTTCATTCATAAGAAAACGGTGAAACATAGCTGTTCCTGTGGTATAATAAAGAGAATGTGCAGAACGTGCACTTGTGTATAATCAATCTAAGAGAGGAAGAATCACATGGAATCGAAAGAGACGATGATGAGTACAGAAGAAACAACGCCTCAAACTGTTAATTTTATTGAAGCGATTATTAATACAGACAATGAAGAAAATACCTATGGAAAACGTGTTCATACGCGATTCCCGCCTGAGCCAAATGGGTATTTGCATATTGGACATGCAAAATCTATTTGTCTTAACTTTGGTCTTGGCAAATCGTATCATGGCTTAACAAACTTGCGTTTTGATGATACAAATCCTGTGAAAGAAGATGTGGAATATGTAGAATCCATTGAAGAAGATGTAAAATGGTTAGGCTTTGAATGGCATGGGGATGTACATTATGCATCTGACTATTTTGGTAAATTATATGAATATGCCCAAGTATTGATCAAAAAAGGTAAAGCCTATGTAGATGATCAAACACCAGAAGAAATCCGTGCTACTCGTGGTGATTTTACAACTCCTGGCACGAATAGTCCTTATCGTGACCGTAGCGTAGAAGAAAACTTACGTCTTTTTGAAGAAATGAAAGCGGGCAAATATAAAGATGGAGAAAAAGTACTACGTGCCAAAATTGATATGGCAGACCCTAATATCGTAATGCGAGATCCTGTATTGTATCGTATTTTACATGCTGACCATCATCGTACAGGTTCTGAATGGAATATTTACCCTATGTATGACTATGCCCATCCAGTATCTGATGCGATTGAACGTATTACCCATTCTGTATGTACCTTAGAATTTGAAGTGCATCGACCACTTTATAATTGGGTGTTGGAAGATTGGGAAGATACAGAAAAACCAAAACAGATTGAATTTGCTCGCTTAAATGTGACGAATATGGTCATGAGTAAACGTAAATTGCGTCAATTAGTTGAGTTGAATCTTGTAAGTGGTTGGGATGATCCTCGTATGCCAACGATTTCTGGTTTACGTCGTCGTGGTTATACCCCAGAGTCCATTCGGGATTTCTGTGAACGTATTGGTGTAGCCAAAGCAGATAGCATGGTAGAAGTAGGTCTATTAGAGTTCTGTATCCGTGAAGATTTGAAA
This sequence comes from Veillonella sp. 3627, assembly GCF_003992195.1. Lineage (NCBI taxonomy): Bacteria > Bacillati > Bacillota > Negativicutes > Veillonellales > Veillonellaceae > Veillonella > Veillonella sp. 3627. The sequence goes on from NZ_RQVG01000009.1 coordinate 65,628, forward strand.
TTAAAAGCGCCACGGTATATGGCAGTACTAGACCCAGTAAAAGTTGTCATCACAAATTATCCAGAAGGGCAAACGGAGACATTAGTGATCGAGAACAATACAGAAAATGAAGCAATGGGCACACGTGAAGTGACATTTGGTCGAGAAGTGTACATTGAGCGTGGTGATTTTATGGAAGAGCCAGTGAAAAAATTCTTCCGTTTAGCACCTGGCAAAGAAGTACGCTTAAAAGGTGCCTACATCATTGAATGTCAATCTGTATTAAAGGATGACAATGGCAATATCACTGAAATCCATTGTACCTATGATCCAACTACAAAATCTGGAACAGGCTGTCAAAAGAAAGTAAAAGGTATCTTACATTGGGTAGAAGCCTCTACAGCGGTAGATATGGAAGTGCGCTTATACGATTATTTATTATCTGCAGAAGATGACGAATCGGCAGATAAGGATTTCTTACAACAGTTGAATCCAAACTCCTTAGAAGTAAAATCTGCTAAAGGTGAAGCAGCATTCCGTAATACACAAGTAGGTGATCATTATCATTTCTTGCGTACTGGTTATTTTGTAACGGATAAAGATAGCACGCCAGACCATATTGTGATGAATCGAACTGTAGGTATGCGTGATACCTGGGCGAAAATGCAAAAGAAACAAGGTTAGGCGGATATAATGAATAGAAAAATAACATATTTTGTATGGCTATGTACGCTTGTATGTATGCTAGTTGGCAGCAAGATTGGTGTGGAAGCATCCAATAGGGTATCAGATAGATGGCCGGCTACTATGCTTGTGCAAGCAGGGAGTAGTGCTAGTATTATTTCTAGTGGTATGCCACAGTCATTGGAAGAGGGACTACGACAAATTGGTATTGATACAAGTGAGTCCTACATGCTGATGGATAAACAAAATAACAATTATTACTATGCCCGTTATGGTGAAGGCACCTTGCTATATGGATTTGGTCCTAAGCAAGGTGGTTGGAATTCTACATCAGCCCCTGTAGGATTTAAATATACAGTCGCTATGATTCAGGACTATGATTCATATGTAAAAGAGCACCCTGAATCATTCCAAGTGATTGTCCCATTTCGAGAAATAAGAAAACATGTATATGCAGGTGAAATCATTGTAAATACATGGTTTAAGCAAGTGGAATATCCTATGTATCTGCAAATTACATTCTTGTCAGATAGTACAGGAGCCCCACGAGTAAAATATGTCATGACAAATGTGCAAGATACAGCACTGAGAAAACAATTACAGTATTTATTATAAAGAAAAGTTGCAAACTTTGAAGAATAGTATTGACTATGAGTAGTATGAAATACCTATCTTTCAAAGAGTGCAACTTTTTTGTTTTAAATGAAAAAACTTCTCATGCTTATTGACATATGGTAGGATTATTTGTATTATAATAATAGAAATAATTTTCATTATTTTGATTCATCTTTCGAGATGATATATATCCGGATTATCTATTTGCTGTGAGAGCAAGTGTTCTCCCCAAAATAAGTAAAAAGGCAGGTACAACAAATGGAATCCATCGAGCAGATTATCGGTTACCATTGTGCGCCCGCGATTCGAGGTATTAAAGTGGCAAATCTTGTTGCTTTACCTCAGCATTTAGGGGCTAAGATGGTAGAAAAAACACATGAGTATAATGATAAATTTAATCAAAAAGGTCTATTCTTTTATGAATTGTGCCATTGTAATAAACGAAAATTATTACTCGTATTTCGTGAACGTATGCTTGAGGACTATTTGCGACAACCTGAGGTGCTAGCATTTTTACAAAATTATGGATATGAATCCTATGAAACTTTGGCAGATTGGTTATTACATTTGCGTGATCGTATTGAAATGAGCGACGTATTTCCTCATGAAATCGGTGTGTTTTTAGGATATCCATTAGAAGATGTAAAAGCGTTTATCCAATTCCGCGGAGCAGGCTATAAAGTCTGTGGCGACTGGAAGGTGTATGGAAATCAAGCGTCAGCTATGCACGCATTTCATTGTTTTCGAATGTGTCGTGACTATTGTCATGCACAGTTGAATAAAGGAAAATCTTTAGAGTCTTTGGTTGCCGTAACGGCATGCTAGGAGGTAACATTATGATCGCTGTAATTTATTGGTCTGGAACAGGTAACACAGCTGCAATGGCAGAAGCTGTAGGTAAAGGCATCGCTGATGCTGGTCAAGAAGTGGTAGTAAAATCCGTTTCTGAAATCACTGCTGATGAAGCTGCTAATTATGAAAAATTAGCATTAGGTTGCGCTGACATGGGTGCTGAAGAATTGGAAGACGGTGAATTTGCACCATTCTATGAAGCATTAGAACCTAAATTGGCAGGTAAAAAAGTAGTATTGTTTGGCTCCTATGGTTGGGGTGGCTCTTGGTTAGATGACTGGGCTGGTCGTGTAGAAGGCGCTAATGGCGTTGTAGTTGATAAATTACCAGTGATGGGCGAACCTGATGATTCTGGTAAAGAACAATGTGAAGCATTAGGAAAAGCATTAGTAAATGCATAAGCCAACTATACGGCATATGATAACTCAATATACTAGCTCTTAATCATAAGAGGTGGATAGTACAGCTATTCACCTCTTATTTTATTTTTGCAACCCTATTGCTAATTCGGAATCACTCACACATTGACCGTGCACGTTAAACTTTACTATAATAAAGAAATAGTTATAGTTATTAGTATAGGAGGTATTGTATGCAAGTATTACAAAACTGGAAATTACATGCATTGGCTCTTGTGATTACCATCATTGCAGAAATGATCGGAATCCAACGATTTGGAGCTGTGGTATTCTTACCGCTTCTCTATGCGTTGATTATGGGTTTGTTTGTATCCATTCCATCATTCAAAATTTTAACAGTAGAAACCATGGAAAAATCAGCGGATTATCTTGGGATTGCAGTGATGCTCTTAATGGTTAAAGTAGGCTTAGGGATTGGTCCTAATTTAGAAATTCTTTCTACTGCTGGGTTGGCTCTTATGTTACAAGAGTTAGGCCATTTCTTTGGTACTATTTTATTCGGCTTGCCAGTGGCATTATTAGTAGGAATGCGCCGTGAAGCGGTGGGTGCTTGTTACTCTGTAGACCGGGAACCTAATGTAGCGATTATTATTGATAAATTTGGCTTTAGCTCTCCTGAAGGCCGTGGCGTTATGGGCATGTATATTTGTGGCGTATTGATTGGTGCTATGTGGGCGTCTGTACTAGCAGGATTTTTTGCTCAAATGGGTTGGTTCCATCCACTGGCCTTGGCTATGGGTGCGGGTGTAGGTAGTGCTAGTATGATGGCTGCTTCTACTGCCCCTATCATTGCAGTATATCCAGAATATGAAGCTCAAATTGCAGCTTTAGCAGGGGCAGCGAATTTGCTGACTACTGTACTAGGAGTTTACTTTGGTATTTTCGTGTCTTTACCTGTGATGGAAAAAACATATAATTTCTTTACAGGTCGTACACGTGAACAAGATTTGGCAGAGGAGGGACAATAAGATGACTATGAGTGAAAAAATTACACAATTTGTCATTGTTATATGCATTGCAGCTATTATGACTGCTCTGGGTAATATCATTGATGGCAAGCATCTATTGGGACCAAGTCTTGTAGGAGTCTTTGTGATTGCTGGGTTAGCAATTATTGGTGCGATTATTTCCTATTTGCCATTAGCTAATCGATTCCCTATGGTCTTCTGGGTATCTTTAGTAGGGGTCATTGCATCCTTGCCAATCATGCCAGGGCAAGCATGGATTATTGCACAAACAAAAGAAGTAACATTCTTGGCTACAACCACACCAGTATTAGCCTATGCAGGTCTCTCCTTGGGAAAAGACTTAGGAGCATTCCGTCGTCTATCTTGGAGAATTATTCCAGTAGCCTTAGCGGTAACGGCAGGTACCTTTATTTGTGCTGCTGCAGTAGCTCATTTTGTATTACATATGCAAGGTGTGATTTAAATTTGAATATAACCATATAGGTTATAGTTGAACCTAATGAAAGAGAGTTGATGATTTCCTATCAACTCTCTTTTTGATTTCGTGGTACAATAGAGTTCAAGAGTTATACATAGATACCTTTTAGTAAAAGGTGTTTTCATACAATGTAAAAGGAGACCGATTATGTTAACGAAAGAAGAAGTAAAACAACGTGTATGTGATGCCATTGTGGTAGGTCAAGGTCGATTGCGTGCATTAGCTAGCGCCATTATGGATGAACCAGAATTGGGTTATAAAGAGCATAAAACATCTCAAAAAGTACAAGATATGTTTACAGAGCTAGGGATTCCTTTTACGATTGGTCATGCTATTACAGGTGTGAAAGGTCGTTTGCATGGTGGTAAATCTAAAAAAACTGTCGCCATGATCGGTGAATTGGATGCCATCGTATGTCACCGTCATCCAAAGGCAGATCCTATGACAGGGGCAGCCCATTGTTGTGGACATAATGTGCAAATTGCCAATTTATTTGCAGTAGCCATGGGCTTACAAGCGGAAGGCGTTATGGAAGCTCTTGGTGGGGATGTAGTTTTATTTGCAGTCCCAGCAGAAGAGATGATTGAAGTGGATTATCGCAATACATTGCGTGAAAAAGGAACGATTAAATACTTAGGTGGTAAACAACAGCTGATTTATGAAGGAGCTTTTGATGATATCCATATGGCTATGCAAATGCATGTGGAAACAGCGGACACACCTACGGGAGAAATGAACTTAGGTAGTACCTCCAATGGATTTGTGGCAAAACTGATTGAATACCATGGTAAAATTGCCCATGCAGCGGCATCTCCTCATGAAGGGATTAACGCATTAAATGCAGCTTTGATGGGGGTGATGGGAGTACATGCTATTCGTGAGACTTTCAAAGAGAGCGATTATTTCCGGTTCCATCCTATCATTAATCAAGGGGGAACCTTGGTCAACTGTGTACCAGATTATGTGCAAGTTGAAAGCTATGTGCGTGCTTCTAATGTACAAGCTATTGTGGATGGGAATCAACGTGTCAATCGTGCCTTGAAAGCTGGCGGAGATGCAGTGGGGGCTACTTGTGTGATTCATGATCTACCGGGCTATTTACCGATGCGTGATAATCCAGATATGAACAGTTTATTGCGGTCTAACTCAGAACCGCTATTTGGTACAGACAATGTACGTCAACGGGTGCATATGACAGCAAGTACTGACATGGGCGATGTATCCCATTTAATGCCTGTTATCCACCCTTGGGTGGGATGTATTGAAGGGGTGCTCCATAGTGCGGAATATAATATTACCGTACCAGATGTAGCCTATATTAAAACGGCTCAAGCCTTAGCCATGACTATTGTTGATTTATTATATGATGAGGCACAGGTTGCGGAAGAAATTTTAGAAAACTTTGAAGCTCCTTTAACAAAAGAAACGTATATTGAATTGTTAGATTCTATTGCCAGTGGAAAATAGTAAAAATTCTCATATCTAAAATAGTCGATGTATGATATACTATATACAAAGAATAAAGATTATCCATTGGTTTAGAAAGGATGACGTAAATGAAACAATATGATGTAATCGTAATTGGTACTGGTGGTGCTAGCTTAGTAGCTGATGCAGCATTAAAAGCAGGCAAACGTGTAGCTGTTATTGAAAAAACAGGCTTTGGTGGCACTTGTTTAACACGTGGCTGTATTCCAACAAAAGTAATGGTTACTGCAGCGGATGTGGTACATGAAAGCCATGGTTGGAAAAAAATTGGTGTAGAAACTGCCACACCGACTCTTAACTGGGATGTAGTGAGTGAACGGGTTTGGAAAGCTATCAATAAAAGCAAAGGGGTTAAAGAGTTCTATGAAAGCTTTGATAACGCTGATGTATACCATGGAGCAGCTACATTTGTAAGTGATAAAGTATTATATGTAACATTGCAAGATGGTACAAAAACAGAAGAAATTACAGCACCTACTATTATCATTGGTACAGGCGGTCATTCTAAAGTAAATCATGTAGATGGCTTAGAAGAAGCAGGTTATATTACAAGTGAAAAATTCTTTGGCAGTGAATATCCAAAAGTACCATATAAACGACTAGCTGTATTTGGTGGTGGTCCTATTGGTACAGAATTTGCTGGTGTGTTTGCCGCAGCAGGTACGGAAGTGACGTTAATCCAGCGCAATGTGCGTTTATTGCCAAAAGAAGATGAAGCTATTTCTGCTCATATTTTAGAAGAAATGAAAGCCATTGGAGTGAACGTATTAACAGATACTGTATGTGATAATGTACGTGTGGATAATGGTGATAAAGTAATCACTGTGAAAAACCGTACTACAGGTGAAGTATCTGAAATCCGTGTAGATGAAATTTTGGTGGCTACTGGGATTGCTCCGTCTGTAGAAGATTTGCACCTAGAAAATACTCATATTGAGCAATTACCAGGTGGCTGGATTAAAACTAATGAATTTTTAGAAACATCTGTAGAAGGTGTGTATGCATTAGGTGATGTGAATGGTAATGCAGCCTTCCGTCATCGTGCCAACTATGAAGGGGATATTATCTCTCATAATTTATATCGTGCTACATCTCCAACAGACTATCGTTGGGCACGCTATGATTTGATTCCTATGGTGACGTTCACGTATCCAGAAGTAGGTCGTGTCGGTATGACTGAAGCAGAAGCCAAAGAGGCTGGTTATGATGTGGGAGTTGGTATTAACCACTATTCTAACTCCGCAAAAGGTATGGCCCTTGGTATCGATAAAGGCGATGTGCATGATGGATTTATTAAGGTAGTAGTAGACAAAGCTACGAATCGTCTATTAGGGGCTCATATCGTGGGACCACAAGCATCGATCTTGTTCCAACCATATGTACATTTAATGAATAGTGGTGAAGTGAAATTAGTTCCTGTTCATGAAGAAATCGGTTCTAATACAACGAAAGAACTACGTGCACAAGGTTTGACAAGGTACTTGGATCCACAATCTGTTATCTCCATTGGCGAGGCTATGGCTCCACACCCAACATTGTCAGAAGTGTCTATGTGGACGCAAGTGTTCTACGAACATAAATGGTAATCTATTAAAAAGATATATAGTAAAAACTGTAGTGATGGGGATACTATCACTACAGTTTTTTTATGCTAATATATGATGATAATTGATATATTGTGCAGTACCTATAAGCAAAATATGTTTAATATGTATAGACTCATACAAGTTATGATATGAAATGATAGTAACGATAGAGGTCTAAGATAGTATAAAGAAATCTACCCTACCTTATTGTATGAGTATATGACATAGGTTATAACTATTTTGAAATCAAAGATTCTCAATTAAAATTATAGTTGATAATAGTTAAATAATAGTATATAATGAGAAAGTAAATGAGAATAAAAAGCTACCTCTGTGATATAGCAGATTAGAATGGGGTAGAATTGTGAGTATATGTTAAATAGATAAAAGAGGTGTAGTATGACAGAAGTATTAATCCGTTTATTTGTAAAAAATAAAGATGAAGTCAAAGATACTAATGTACGCCAACAATATGGGATTATGGCGAGTATCACCGGTATTGTGGTAAATGTGTTAGTTTGTTTAGGGGAATTAATCATTGGTTTTCTTATCGGCTCCATTGCCATGATTAGTGATGCTATCCATAATGTGGCTGATGCAGGGGGATCCTTAGTATCCTTTTTGAGTTTTAAATTATCTGGCCGTAAAGCAGATGCAGAGCATCCATATGGACATGGTCGAATGGAATATCTATTATCCATTGGTTTTTCTATTTTGCTTTTTGTAGTAGCTGCTCAATTAGGTATTGAAGCGGTGGAGCACATTATGAATCCCGAGGTAGTAGAGTTTTCCATATCCGCACTGGCTGTTATGTTAGGGGCTATGGCTTTGAAGATTTGGTTATCCTTCTTTTTGCGTTCCATTGGTAATCGTATTGATTCTCCTATCTTGCGTGCCAATGGGAAAGAAGCTTTATCCGATGTATGGGCGACGGCAGCGATTGCTATTGGCTTATTGTTGGGCGGTATATTCCAATTGAGCGTTGATGGGTATTTAGGCTTAATTGTGGCACTTATCATTGCCAAAGCTGGTTTTGAAGTGCTGAAAGAAGCGACAGATCGTTTATTAGGATTTGAACCTACTGCAGAACGTGTACAAGAGATTATTAATTTTGTAGAATCTAAGGCTGGTATTTTAGGAACTCATGATTTAATGATTCATGATTATGGTCCAGGCCACGAGTATGCTTCTATCCACGTAGAAGTAGATGCGAAACAAGATGCGATGACCATCCATAATATGATTGATCGTGTAGAACGACAAGCTTTGAAAGAATTACAGTTAAAATTGACCATTCATATGGATCCAATCGTTGTCAATGAGCAAACCCTAGCTTTGCAACAACGTTTAGTGGCAGTGATTCAAGCCTATGATGACAGTTTTTCTTTATACGATATTCGAATTGATATGGAACATAGAAAGATTAGTTTTGACGTACAAGTACCGCATGATGTGAAATATACGAAAGAGGAACTTTCACAAAAATTAAGCCTATTAGTAGAAGCGGTACTGCCAACATTCCTAGTGAAACCGAATGTAGTACACGGATACACTGGGGTATAAGAGGAAGCATATTATTCAGTTTGCTTTATAATATAAGTGATGACAGAAATAAGAAAGGACTGGTACAGATTGTACCAGTCCTTATTAGCCTTGTTAGGGCTTACTTTCATAAGCCATATGTAATTATAAATTCTATTGGGCATCCCATACCAAAGAACAAATAGACCTTTCAAACAGTATGTGTGAAGTATACGTTTATACTTTGTCCGTTGGGTAGCCATGACGCGCATAATCTACAGCTGCTGTAAATAAGATATCTGTAGAAGAGTTTAATGCTGTTTCGGTGGAGTCTTGAATCACGCCGATGATGAATCCAACACCAACCACTTGCATAGCTACATCATTGGAAATACCGAATAGGGAACAAGCTAATGGAATCAATAAGAGTGAACCACCAGCTACACCGGAGGCACCGCAAGCGGAGATGGTAGCGATAATGCTAAGTAAGATTGCTGTCGCTAGATCTACTTGAATACCCAATGTAGATACAGCTGCCAATGCCATAACAGTGATGGTAATAGCTGCACCGCCCATGTTGATAGTAGCGCCTAATGGAATGGAAATGGAATAGGTATCAGGTGTAATGCCTAAACGTTTTGCTAAATCCATGTTAACTGGAATGTTCGCAGCGGAACTACGAGTGAAGAAGGCTGTCACACCAGATTCACGAAGACAGCGGAATACCAATGGATATGGATTGCGTTTCATGACGATAGCTACGATCAATGGATTGATGATGAGTGCTACTGCAAACATACATCCTAATAGGACTAATAGCAATTTACCGTAAGTCAGTAAAGCGCCTAATCCATTTTCACCGATAGATTGAGCTACCAAGCCCATGATACCAAGAGGAGCAAATTTAATAATCCATTGTACAGCCAATGTAATCGCATCAGAGATGGAAGCCATCACATCTTTCGTTTCATTTGCTGCATGACGAAGAGCAAAACCAAATAATAAAGCCCAACCAAGAATGCCAATATAGTTACCACTTAAAATGGCTTTCACAGGATTTTCAACAATATTAGTTAATAAAGTAGAAAGTACTGCAGTAATGCCACTAGGAGGTGCTGTATCAGCTGGAGACGCTGTTAATAGCAAAGTCGTAGGGAATAAGAAACTACCTGCTACGGCGATAGCTGCAGATGCAAATGTGCCGATTAAGTACAATACGATGATGGAACGCATGCCAGTTTTTTGACCGGAACGATGACGACTGACTGCTGCGATGACTAAGAAAAATACTAATATAGGTGCTACACCTTTTAATGCACCTACGAAGATGGTACCTAATAAAGATAACTTCACAGCATTTTCTGGAGACCATACGGCAATACCAGTGCCGATTAAGAGACCTACGCAGATTTGCTGGATGAGGCTAAATCTATTGATGAATTGAAATAATGCCCTCATAGAAAACTCCTTATACTTATAAATACTTAAAATCGAGTACAAATATCTACTCATAAAAGACATAAAGACATTATAAACGGAATATATACTTTTGGCAAGAGAAAAAAATCACAAATTATGGAATATCCTCATCCATTCGTGTATAATGAATAGCAGTATAAATAACTGGAGGTATATTGTGGAATTTAAAACACATGAAGATAAAAAAGCTTACGTGCAAGATGTATTCTCTCATATTGCGAAGCATTATGATGTGATGAATACATTATTGAGTTTTAACCAAGATGCACGGTGGCGTAGATTTGCTATAGCACAATTAGAATTAACGGAAGGTATGCAACTAGCAGATATTGCTTGTGGTACTTGTATGTTAACAAAAACAGCATTACAAGAAATTCCGTCTTTACATGTGGAAGGACTTGATTTTAGTCCTGAAATGTTAGCGGTGGGGCAAAATCGATTAGAGAAAGAAGGATATACAGATCGAGTGACCTTGACCCAAGGGGATGCAATGGATTTACCTTATGATAGCAATACCTTTGATGGTGCTGTATCTGGTTTTGCTTTGCGCAATGTGCCAAGCATTGAACAAACGATTCGTGAAATGAAACGTGTTGTTAAACCGGGAGGCAAAGTAGTGACTTTGGAATTGGCAAAGCCTACTATGTTTGGGTTTAAACAAGCCTATTATATATACTTTGAAAAGATTCTGCCTGTGTTGGGGAAATTGAGCCGAGATCAATCATCCTATGCATGGCTGCCAGAATCATTGCGCCGTTATGTGGGGCAAGAAGGTGTTCTTCAAATTTTTAAAGATGTGGGACTACAAGATGCTAAGTATTTTGAACTTACAGGTGGCATTGTAGCAGTCCATGTGGGCACCGTACCAGAAGAATAGAAAAAAGCTGTCATACACAACGAGGTGATGACAGCTTTTTATTTGTTTTATTCGTGGCCAAAGCGATTTGGACTTTTTAATGTTTCTTCGTAGATGTGGTTCACGATCTTCCAATTCACAATGGTGAAGAAGGTATCAATATAGGTTTGACGGTTAGATGAGGAATACATGTAATCCCACATATTGATACCTAAAATGGCAGTTTGCATATCCATAATTGGATTGTTTTGTTCTTTTGTGGAAGTAATAGAAAGGATATTGTCTGGGTTGATCACAAGCCAAGTCCAACCATTACCAACATGGGCGTGAGCCTCCTTCGTAAACTGCTGTTGGAATGTTTCCAAGGACCCAAAAGAGCGGTTGATAGCATCTTTGATTGGTCCGTTGATGGTACTTGTATTAGGGCTTGTCAACGTGTGCAAAAATAAGGTTAGATTCTTATAGGCTCCACCATAACACTGAATGTCTTGTCGAATTTCTTGTGGTACATGGCTTAGGCCTCCTAACAGACAGTCAATATGACCAAAGCGAAGGTCAGGACACTCTTCAACTAGTTCATTAAGTGAAGATATGGCATGGCTGTATACCTGGGTATACAAAAATGTGAGTGTTTCTCTGCTGATAATCGGTTCTAAGGCATGGTCAGGGTAAGGCAGTGCTTCTAATTCAAAATACTTCATGGTCACCTCCACAGTAAAACGATAATGATAGATATTATCATAGTTACTCTTATGGTACTTGATGGATTGATAAAAGTCAAGACATATACTTTGATGGATAGAATATAATAGACTAAATGAATATACAATTGCTCATTGAATAAAAGAGGTACAATCTGTATAATAGGGATATAGAATGAAATACTGAAAGGAGCTTTTATATGAAAAAACAAAGTAAACGTTGGATAGCAGGAGCTGCCATATTAGGTGTTATTGCATTGGGGCAAACTGCGTATGCAGCACAAGACCCATTGATGTTGCCAGCACAAGAAGGGGTAGCTGTGATAGCTGATATGCAATCTGGTGTTTCTGTACAAAGTCCAAATTGGGAAGTAAAACAAGTAGTCAATACATTTGCAAACTATGGACAAGCACATAGTAAACAATTATTTGAATTACAAACAAACCAAGTTGTTTCTGCTGGCCAGTTGGATGTAAAGAATGCTCTTTATTATATGAATGTACGTAAAAACTTTTATATCGATAGCCATCGCTGGAAACAAGATAGCTATGGCACAACAGTATTGAATAGCCTATATATGGATTATCAAAACTATTTAAATGGACATCGCTTTGTAGCTGGTGATCAAGTGGAAACTTATAAAGCTGAGTTTTTAGGTATATTAGCACGTCATGCTGAAAAAGTACAAAATGATGAATTGCGCACATATATGAATGAGATGGTTATTTTCGGCTTAGAACAAGCTATGAAAGACCATAATCCAACTGTAAAAGGATATAAAGCTAAATAAGATATAGCCTACTCTTGATGAGTAGGCTATCTTTTTGACAAATTATATAAGTTATGATTTAATATAAAAGTATTATAATTAGCATAACTTCTTAATAAAATGTATTGAAGAATGGAGAAATGGCATGAGTGAAAGTGCTAAACAGGTGCATCCTGTTGATGAAATCTTACCCCTACCTAAGTTGTTTTCCTATGGTTTACAACATGTATTGGCTATGTATGCAGGGGCTGTAGCCGTTCCTATCATTCTGGCGAATGCCTTAGGTTTATCTACTCCAGATTTGATTCGCCTCATAAATGCTGACCTATTTGCTTGTGGTATTGCTACGTTGATTCAAACCATAGGGATAGGACCAGTGGGTGCGCGAATTCCGATGATTCAAGGAGTTACCTTTGCCTCTGTAGCACCAATGATTATTATAGGAACAGAACATGGCTTACCAGCTGTGTATGGAGCTATTATAGTGGCGGGGATATTTACCTTTTTCATCGCTCCTTATTTTAGTAGACTCATTCGATTATTTCCTCCAGTGGTAACGGGGACCATCGTTACGATTATCGGCATTAGTTTGATGCCTGTAGCGATTATGTGGATTGCCGGCGTATCTCCAGCAGATCCTAATTACGCAAGTTCCACAAATTTATGGTTGGCAGGATTAACATTGCTCATTGTAGTCTTAGTAAATCGTTTTACTACAGGATTTTTAAGTAATTTGTCAGTTCTTATTGGCTTATTAGGTGGTACTATGATTGCTTATGCCTTAGGAGAAGTGAATTTTATTGAGGTGACTCAGGCAGATTGGTTAGGCTTAGTGACACCACTTGCATTCGGTATGCCTACCTTCGATGTAAGCTCCATTATCGCTATGCTTGTAGTTATGTCTGTATGTATGGTAGAGACTACAGGAGATGCCATTGCCATAGGTGAAATTGTAGATAAAAAAGTGGATAAGAAAACATTAAGTTCTTGTTTACAAGCGGATGGATTATCTACATGCATAGGTGGTTTTTTAAATAGTTTTCCTTATACAGCTTTTGCTCAAAATATTGGATTAATTGCAGTGACTAATGTGAAAAGCCGTTTCGTAGTAGCTACATCTGGTATGATTTTGATGGTCTTAGGACTGTTTCCTAAATTAGCAGCCGTAGTGGCATCCATTCCTAGCCCAGTGCTTGGAGGTGCAGGGATTGCCATGTTTGGCATGATTATTGCTAGCGGCATTCGCTCTTTGGGAAAGGTAGATTACGAAAATAATCATAATTTGATGATTGTAGCATTGAGTATTGGTGTGGCTATGATTCCTATTGGAGCTCCACAGTTTTATCATAACTTTCCACCAGCTGCGAAGATTATTTTTGAAAGTGGTATTACCTTTGGCAGTATTCTAGCGGTCGTATTAAATATGGTTTTTAATGGTTTAGGTCAGAGGGATATAAAAAGATAATTAGTTTAAAGAATATAAAATAAAGAGTACGTCTTTAGAAATGCAAACATATGGATTGCTTTCTGGAAGGGCGTGCTTTTTGTTATAGATTTACTATACAAACGTGATATAATAGAAACTATATAGGTAATTTTAAATATAATAATCTAAGGAGATATAATGGACGCAAAAATTATTGCTATTTCAATTAGCAGAGCAAAAGGACAAAAGAAAACAAACATCCCTGAAGCGGAGTTAGTAGTAAATCATGGTATTGAAGGAGATGCTCATGCAGGCCCATGGCATCGTCAATTGAGCTTGCTTGGTATTGAAAGTATCGAATTAATGCGTAAAAGCGGTGCTGATGTGAACCCTGGTGATTTTGCAGAAAATATTACTGTAGAAGGCTTGACTTTATTTCAATTGCCAGTGGGTACTAAATTAGCCTTAGGTAAGACTATCGTAGAGGTTACACAAATCGGCAAAGAGTGTCATCAAGGTTGTGAAATTATGCAACAAGTAGGAAGTTGCATTATGCCTACGCAAGGGATATTTGGCCGTGTGCTAGAAGGCGGAAAGATTCAAGTAGGTGATGCAGTGCGTATTGTTGAGGAGCCAGTCAATGCGTGATAGCCAAGGGCGTGTCATTGAGTATGCACGTATCTCCTTAACGGAAGCGTGTAATTTTTGTTGTGCCTATTGTCGGCCTCAGGAGATTACAGAAGCTATGGCGCCTGTGTTGCCGCCAAGCTTTTGGTTGCCTTTGTTAGAGGCATTGCACTTAGGAGGCATCAAAGCTTTGCGCTTAACTGGGGGAGAACCATTATTGTATCCACATTTATATGAGTTGTTAGAGCGTATACAAGAGAGCCAATGGTTTTCCGATATTTCTATGACTACCAATGGTAGTCTATTAGAAACTCAGGCGAAACGTTTATTTACAGCAGGGGTACAGCGATTAAATATTAGTTTAGACTCTGTGGAAGAAGAGGGTTTTGCCAAAGCTGTAGGTCGCAATGGACAATTAGCTGGTGTGCTTCGTGGTATAGAAGCTGCAAAAACTGCAGGCTTTCAAAACATAAAGATTAATACTGTAGTGCAAGCGCCATTTTCTGACAAAGAAGTGGAAACCTTGTTGCATTATGGAAAAGAGTGGGATGTGGTCTGGCGATTTATTGAATATATGCCATTCCAAGGGAAACAAAGTCATGTGCCAACCTTTGGAGAGTGGAAGGAGCAGATTGAACGCATTGTGGGATCTGAGTTAACTCCAGTCACAGACCGATTGGGATTTGGACCAGCTCAATACTTCCAATTGCCAGATGGACAACGAATTGGCTTTATTTTTCCTTTGTCCAATCAATATTGTTCTTCTTGCAATCGGATTCGTTTCACTGCAGATGGATCGCTACGCTTATGTTTGTTGCGTGATGAAGATTTAGACTTGCGTGGACTTATACAAAATGGCGGTACACCACAAACTATATTGCATTGCATTGAAGAGGCATTACAAGGTCGATACGCGAGTCATGATGGAAATTCCATTGAAAAAGTGGAACGTCCTATGTGGCGTATCGGAGGTTAGGAGTTATGATGAAAGTAGAATCTTTTGGACACTTACAAACAGGCCAAGAGGCTCATGTATATACAATAGAAAATGAAGTACTACGAGTACAAATCAGTAATTATGGTGCCACCATTGTCGCTGTTTATGATAAAGTGTTGCAGCGCCATTTAGCATTGGGTTATGATTCTGCACAAGACTATGAAACAAAGCATGGACAACTGGGTGCTACCGTAGGCCGTGTGGCGAATCGTATTGCCAATGCAGCCTATACGTGGAATGGTACAGTTCATCAACTAACAGCTAACAATGGACCCAACTTATTGCATAGTGGGAAAGGAAATATTGGGCATCGTCTATGGGATGCAGTGGAGGAAAATTGTTCTGATACAGTGGTACATCTCTCTCATTCTATTACTTCTGAAGAAGATGGATTTCCAGGTGATTTCTATGTAGAAGCGGTATTCAGATTGGTAGAGCAGACGTTAGTAGTCACGTATGTGTACACAACCTCTGAAGATTCCTTTGTGAACTTAACGAATCATGTATACTTTAATCTGCATGGAGAAGGTGACTTATCGAACCATGTATTAGAATTAGGAGCCCATCAGTATATGCCATTTGGAGACCATCAAATCCCGCAATTGGAACCAGCATCAGTGGATGGAACACCATTTGATTTTAGAAATGGTATGGATCTACAAAAGGCATTGGAGCATTATGCTGATGCCCTAAGTCAATATAAGGGATATGACCATGATTTTGTAACGACTCCAGTAGAAGGAAGTAAAACAGTAGATTCTGTTGTGCCTTTTGCGGTGTTACAAGGTAAGGATGTGACAGCGGTATTCCATACAGATGCGCCACACTTTCAGGTATATACAGGAAATTGGTTGGATGAAGATGGCCGAGAACGTCATTATGGCAGTCATGCAGGCATTGCCATTGAGCCACAATTTGTGCCGAATGATATCAATATGAATGGTGAAAGCAAGACTAAAGCAGATACAGTCTATGAAAGAACAATTGCCTATTCATTCTATCATCGATAGGCGTATTTAATAGTAAGGAGACAAGGGTCGAATGAAATCATTTATTTACCATAACCCAACCAAAATAGTGTTTGGCAAAGACTGTGTGAAGGAATCACTAGCAGCTGAATTAAGTCACTACGGAACACGAGTGCTACTTACTTATGGTGGAGGTAGTATTAAAAAGAATGGTATTTATCATACGGTAAAAGAAGCCTTACAACAAGCAGGTAAGGAAGTGTTTGAGTTAAGTGGGATTATGTCAAATCCACGAACTACGAAAGTGCGTGAAGGGATTGCTTTATGCAAAGAACATAATATTGATTTTATTCTAGCCGTCGGTGGTGGTTCTGTTATTGATTGCACTAAATTCATTGCAGGTGGTGCTACCTTACCAGATACGGTTGACTTTTGGCAAACTTTCTTTTTAGACCATCAGCCTGTGATGGAGGCATTGCCATTTGGTGTAGTATTAACTATGGCAGCTACTGGCAGTGAAATGAATAATGGTGGTGTTATTACTGATTGGGAAACACAGAAAAAATTAAGCGGTTATGGACCGGCTTTGTTTCCACAATTTTCTATGTTAGATCCTACCTATACCTACACGTTACCGCGAGAGCAAGTTGCCTATGGCATCGTAGACATGTTGTCTCATTTATTGGAACAATATGTATCTACACCTGATGATGATAATGTGACAGATTCTGCCATCGAGGGAATTTTTAAAAATATCGTGCGCAATGGCAGAAAATCCATGGAACACTTAGAAGATTATGAAGCTCGTTCTAACATTATGTGGGGTGCTACCTTAGCCTTGAATCGTTCCTTAGGATTAGGCAAAGATCAAGACTGGATGACGCATGCCTTAGAGCACGCCCTGTCAGCTTTTTATGATATTCCTCATGGCGCAGGTCTGGCGATTATGCATCCAGCGTATTTGCGTTGGATTTTGCCCAATGCTACAGCGCGGTTGATGCGTTTTGCTAAGGAAGTGTGGGGCATTGAACAAGGCACTATGAGTGATACAGACTATGCATTAGCTGGTATCGAAGCCTTAGAAGCATATTTCAAAGAAATAGGGGTGCCATCTACTTTGGAAGAAGTAGGGATTCCAAAAGAATCCTTATCGGATATTGCTAATAGTTGTGTTCGTTATCCTACAGCATATAGTAATCTTACACCTAAGGATGCGTTAGCTATCTATGAAAGTGTCTATAAAAAATAGGGTAAACTCCATGTGTGTCGTACAAGTATAGGCTTTCACATTGACATTTACAAGAGAAGTCAGTATAATTATAGCTATTGTTAATAAGAAATTTAAGTAACTTTTTCATAAGGGAGGCAGTGTCATGTGGCACTGTTTTCTGTATATGAGGAATAGAAATGGAGAGACATACATGGCAGAGGTAAAAGAAACCTTACTTACAGCCGAAGGGTTGAAGAAGCTGGAAGAAGAATTAAATTATTATAAATCTGTACGTCGAATCGAAGTGGCAGAGCGTATTAAAATTGCTATTTCCTACGGTGATATTTCAGAGAACTCTGAATATGATGATGCGAAAAACGAACAAGCTTTCATCGAAGGTCACATTATTGAATTGGAAAATAAAATTAATACAGCTAAAATCATTGATGAAAATGTAAAAGGCGATACAGTGACAGTAGGTAGTAAAGTAACTTTGTTAGACGAAGAGTTTAATGAAGAATTAGACTACACTATTGTAGGTTCTTCTGAAGCAGATCCTTTCAACAATCGTATTTCTAATGAATCCCCTGTAGGCGTGGCGATTTTAGGAAAAGCGAAAGGTGACAAAGTAGAAGTGAATACACCAGATGGTATGGTGAGTTTCAAAATATTAAGCATTCAATAAGGGTAAAGAAGTATAAGGAGGCCCCTCATGAGCGAAGAAAAACATGTGCCAGAACAATTGGATTTAAACGATCAAATGTTGGTACGCCGCGAAAAGTTGGCGCAATATGAAGAGGATAATATCTATCCATTTGGACAACGATTTGTTGTTCAACATAAGGCACTCCAAATTAAGGATGAATTCCGTGATTTTGATGGTCAACCAGTAGTGATTGCTGGTCGATTGATGACAATTCGTTCTCATGGTAAAACAGCCTTCGCTAATTTGCGCGATTTATCTGGCGATATTCAAGTATACTTCCGTAAAGATGTTATGGGAGAAGAGGATTACAAATATGTAAAAATGCTTGATATGGGAGATATTGTAGGTATCGAGGGCCATGTGTTTAAAACACAAAAAGGCGAAATTACAGTGAAAGTCAACAAATTGACTTTATTGTCTAAATCCCTTCGTCCATTACCAGAAAAATGGCATGGGTTGAAAGATACAGAACTTCGCTATCGCCAACGCTATGTGGATTTAATTGTAAATCCAAGCGTTCGTGATACATTTGTAAAACGTACGAAAATCGTAGCGAAAATTAGAGAGTATTTAAACAGCAAGCAATTCATGGAAGTAGAAACTCCTATGATGCATGCTATTCCGGGCGGTGCGGCAGCACGCCCATTCATTACGCATCATAATGCCTTAGACATTGATATCTATATGCGTATTTCCCCTGAATTATACTTAAAACGTTTGATCGTTGGCGGTTTAGAGCGCGTATATGAAATTAACCGTTCTTTCCGTAATGAAGGCGTATCTATTCGTCATAATCCAGAATTTACTATGATGGAATCCTACCAGGCCTATGGTAACTTTGAAGATGCTATTGCATTGACAGAAGGGGTTGTTTCCTACTGTGCACAAGAAGTACTTGGTACAACAAAAATTAACTACCAAGGCATGGATATTGATTTGACTCCACCATGGAATCGCATCACTATGCAAGAAGGTATTAAACAATACACTGGGGAAGACTTTGATGCTATTGAAACCTTGAGTGAAGCACGTGCAATTGCAGATCGCTTAAATGTAGAATATGGTGAAGCCGATGGTATTGGTAAAATCATGAATTTGTGTTTTGAAGAATATGTAGAAGAAAACTTGATGCAACCAACTGTAGTATATGGACATCCAGTTGAAATTTCCCCACTAGCAAAACAAAATCGTGAGAAACCATTGACTACAGAACGTTTTGAAATCTTTATTTATGGTCGTGAATTGGCAAATGGCTATTCCGAGTTAAATGACCCAATCGATCAAAAACAACGTTTTGAAAATCAATTAAAAGAACGTGAAGCGGGTGATGATGAAGCCCATCGTATGGATGAAGACTTTGTCACAGCTTTGGAATACGGTTTGCCGCCAACTGCAGGTTTGGGTATCGGTATCGACCGTCTAGTCATGTTCTTAACGGACTCTGCATCCATTCGTGATGTATTGTTATTCCCTCTCATGAAACCAGAAGCGGTGAAAGTAGAAGAGGAAGAAACAGCAGAAGAATAATATATGTATACGCACAGGATGTTGTGAGGTGCGTAGATGGACAGCGACTAAACAGAAATGAGTTTGGTCGCTGTTTTGTTATCCTTTCAGAGATGGAGAAAGGGTAAGGGGAAATTGCCCAAGTAAATGCCTATTAAGGTAGAAAAGTAATAGCAAATGTGCTAATATTAAAGGTAGATTAATTAAGTACTTAAATGAATTCTATGAGGTCATGATTATGTTGGATTTAAAATTTGTCCGTGAGAATATTGAAACGGTACAAGAAAACTTAGATCGTCGTCATACAACAGGCGACCTAGCTAGCTTTGTGAAGTTCTACGATGAAAGACGCGCTATCATCCAAGAAGTAGAACAATTGAAAGCAGTGCGTAATGCAGTAACGGCAGAAATCAGCCAATTAAAACGCAATAAAGAAAATGCAGATGATAAAATTGCAGAAATGCAACGTGTAGGTGATGAAATCGGTGCATTGGATACTAAATTGCGTGACGTGGAAACAGAATTACAACAAGTGGCTTTGATGTTACCTAATATGTGTGATGCTTCTGTACCAGTAGGGGCTGATGAAAACGAAAATATCGAACAACGCCGTTGGGGTACGCCTCGCTCTTTTGACTTTGACGTAAAAGCGCATTGGGACCTAGGAGAATCCTTAGGAATTTTAGATTTTGAAAGAGCTGCTAAAGAAAGTGGTGCTCGTTTCACTATTTACAAAGGGATTGGTGCACGATTAGAACGTGCATTGATTAACTTTATGTTAGATATGCATGGTAGTGCTGGCTTCACAGAGATGATGACGCCTTACATTGTCACTCGTGAAACTTTGACGAATACAGGTCAGTTGCCAAAATTTGCTGAAGATATGTATAAAGTGGAAGGGGAAAATTACTTCCTCATTCCGACCGCAGAAGTTACATTGACAAACTATCATGCCAATGAAATTTTGTCAGCTGATGAATTGCCTAAATATTATACAGCATTTACAGCTTGTTTCCGTGCCGAAGCAGGGTCTGCTGGCCGTGATACACGTGGCTTAATCCGCCAGCATCAATTTAATAAAGTAGAATTAGTGAAATTTGCAAAACCAGAAGAATCTTTTGCAGAATTAGAAACGTTAACAGCGCAAGCAGAAAGTATTTTGCAAGTGTTAGAATTACCACATCGTGTGATCACATTATGTACAGGTGATATGGGATTTGGTTCTGCTAAAACGTACGATATCGAAGTTTGGATGCCAAGCCAAGGGGTATATCGTGAAATTTCTTCTTGCTCAAACATGACGGATTTTCAAGCACGTCGTGGTAATATTAAATTCCGTCGTGAACAAAAAGGTAAACCAGAATTTGTACATACATTAAATGGATCTGGTTTAGCTGTAGGTCGTACAGTGGCTGCGATTTTGGAAAATAATCAAGAAGCAGATGGCTCTGTACGCATTCCAACAGCGCTTCAACCATATATGGGTGGTTTAACTCATATTCATCCAGAGGCTTAGAAAGGAGTCCGCTATGAAATTCTTCATTGATACAGCTAATTTTGATGATATTAAAGCAGCCTATGAAATGGGCTTTATTGCAGGGGTAACAACAAACCCGTCTTTAATCGTGAAAGAAAAACGTGACTTACACGAAGTGATTCAACAAATTGCTGATCTTGTAGAGGGACCAGTGAGTGCAGAGGTCATTGCTACAACAGCACCAGAAATGGTGAAAGAAGCCCATGAATTAATTAAGTTGGGTGATAATGTAGTGATTAAAGTGCCAATGACAGCAGAGGGCTTAAAAGCAGTAGCTGTGCTTTCTAAAGAGGGGATTAAAACGAATGTAACTTTAATTTTCTCTGCCAACCAAGCATTATTGGCAGCCCGTGCAGGTGCTACGTATGTAAGTCCTTTCGTTGGTCGAGTAGATGATATTTCTATGGACGGAATCCAATTAATCGAAGATATTGCTGAAATTTTTATGATTCATAATATTTCAACAGAAATCATTGCGGCTAGCGTTCGTACGCCTATGCATATGACACAATGTGCCAAAGCAGGTGCACATATTGCTACAGTACCGTTTAATGTGTTACAACAATCTTTAAAACATCCATTAACAGATGCAGGATTAGCACGTTTTCTAGCGGACTGGGAAGCAGCCAATAAATAGTAGACACAAGTGGGAGGGTCAAAATGGATCGCACATTAGCCTTAGAGTTTGTTCGTGTTACAGAAGCAGCGGCATTAAAAAGTGGTCGTTTATGTGGTCGTGGAGCCAAAGATGCAGCGGATCAATTAGCTGTTGATGGCATGCGACAAACCTTCGATACAGTGCCAATTTCTGGTACTGTTGTGATTGGAGAAGGTGAAATTGATGAAGCACCAATGTTATATATTGGTGAACGTGTTGGGGCAGGCGGAGAAGAAGTAGATATCGCCGTAGACCCTATTGAAGGCACGAATCTAATTGCAAAAGGTCAAAATGGTGCCATTGCTGTATTGGCCATTGCACCAAAAGGCGGTTTATTGCATGCTCCAGATATGTATATGGAAAAATTGTGTGTAGGACCACGCGCCAAAGGTGTGATCGACTTGAATGAATCCATGACTGAAAACTTGCGCCGTGTTGCCGCAAAAATGGAACGTGCTATCGATGATTTAACAGTCGTTATGTTGGATCGTGAACGTCACCAAGGGTTGATGGATGAATGTCGTGCTGTCGGAGCTCGTATTCGTTTGATTACAGACGGTGATGTAAACCCAGCTATGGAATGTGGTTTAGAAGGCTCTGGTATTCACATGGTTGTAGGTACTGGTGGAGCTCCAGAAGGGGTACTGGCAGCGGCTGCTTTAAAATGTACAGGTGGGGACATGCAAGCTCGTTTAAAACCAGCTACAGATGAAGAAATTCGTCGTTGTCATGAAATGGGTATTACTGACCTTAACAAAGTATTGACCATCGATGATTTAGTAAGTGGTGATGATGTTATCTTCTCTGCCACAGCCATTACAGAAGGCAATGTATTATCTTCTATTAAATATTTCCCTGGTGGTGCTCGTACTCACTCCGTAGTGATGCGGTATAAAACGGGAACCGTTCGTTTTGTAGATACTATCCATCGATTGGATAAAAAATTATCTATGAAAGTAAAATAAATAGAATACACATAACTGTTATAGAAAGGACCGTCTAAAGGCGGTCTTTTTCTTGCGTATAGAGGAAAGATTTAGTATACTAGAGTATGAATGTTTGTCAGTCAAAACATGTTTGAAAGGTGATAGGGTATCACCGTTAAACGATAACTATAAATAAGATTAGGAGGAATTCAGTTGGAAAAGCTTATTATTCAAGGAGGTACACCTTTAGAAGGTCGTATTCGAGTAAGTAGTGCAAAAAATGCGGTACTACCAATTATTGCAGCGACTTTATTGGCGTCTACTCCAAGCACCCTGCTTGAAATTCCAGATTTGGAAGATGTTCATACTATTTGTGATGTGATTGCATCCCTTGGTGTGAAAGTAACAAAAGATGGAGAAAATATTACCTTTGATGCGTCTACAATTTCTGCTACTGAGGCGCCTTATGATCTAGTGCGTCGTATGCGTGCTTCCTTTTTAGTGATGGGACCTTTATTGGCGCGCAAAGGAGAAGCTCGTATTGCCTTACCAGGTGGTTGTGCGATTGGTAGTCGTCCAATCGATTTGCATTTAAAAGCTTTTGAAGCACTAGGTGCGACTATCACTATGGGAGAAGGTTTTGTAGAAGCAAAGGCTCCAGAAGGATTAAAAGGTAATTTAATTTATTTAGACTTCCCAAGTGTGGGGGCCACTGAAAATGTAATTATGGCAGCAACCTTTGCAGAAGGCAAAACAATCATTGAAAATGCTGCAGAAGAACCAGAAATTGTTGATTTAGCTACATTCTTAAATAGTATGGGTGCTAATATTCGCGGTGCTGGTACGGATGTGATTCGTATTGAAGGCGTCAAAGAATTAAAAGGTGCTGTGCATACAGTGATTCCAGACCGCATTGAAGCGGGTACCTATTTAATTGCTGCAGCTATGGCTGGTGGCGACGTATATGTAGAAAATGCCCTTTCAGAGCATTTAAAGCCTGTGGTAGCTAAGTTAAAAGAAGCTGGTGTTACAGTAGAAGAAGATATTGATGGTATTCGTGTTATCAGTAATGGACAGTTGAAAGCAACATCTATTAAAACCTTGCCATACCCTGGATTCCCTACAGATATGCAGGCTCAATTTATGGCTATGACGACGATTGCCAAAGGTACAAGTACTGTGATGGAAACAGTCTTTGAAAATCGTTTTATGCATGTGGATGAGTTGAAAAAAATGGGTGCTTCCATTGAGGTAGATGATCGTAAAGCTATCGTAACCGGTGTTGAACAATTGGTAGGTGCTGAAGTAGAAGCGACTGATTTACGTTGTGGTGCGGCTCTTGTGTGCGCAGGCTTAGCTGCTTCTGGGGTGACCAAAGTGGGGCAATTGACTCATATTGATCGTGGCTATGATAATTTAGTTACAAAATTAAAAGGAATAGGTGCTAACATTGTTCGGGTGGACGAGTAAGCCAAAACAGCCTCAAACTAGAGAGGATAGACGGAAACAACGTCGTGTACGTAGAAAACCAATAGGAACGACTACCAAGCAAACGTCCTTTAAGCGAGAAAGTCGCTCCCTATCATTTCTTGAAAAAATGAGCCTTTTATGGACTACTGATATTGGTATCGATTTGGGTACCACTAATGTAGTGATGTATGTCAAAGGCCGAGGTATAGTTTTAGATGAGCCAGGATTTGTGGCTTGTGATACAAAGACTAGAGAAGTGATTGCCGTAGGTCATGAAGCGCGAGCTATTTTAGGTAGGACGCCAGAGGGCATTGAAGTGATTCAGCCCTTAAAAGGGGGCGTTATTGCCGATTATGATACAACCGCTTATATGTTGCGTTACTTTATTCGTCGTGTCATGCCTGTATCTGGGCTAATTCGATCCCGTATGATTGCTTGTGTTCCCTCCAGTATTACACCCGTGGAAAAGCGGGCTGTTTTAGAAGTGCTCTTACAAGCAGGGGCTCGTAAAATAGTGCTTATGGAAGAACCCCTAGCAGCGGCTATTGGAACTGGCTTAGATAAGGCTGAACAAGTGGGAGCCATGGTGGTCGATATAGGCGGTGGTACCACAGATATTGCTGTCATTTGTGATTCTGGCGTGGTAGTCAGTGAGAGTTTACGCATCGGTAGCGATACCTTTGATGAAGCGTTACTACAATACATGAAGCGGAAGAAAAAGCTTCTTATAGGTCCCTTGACAGCAGAAGATCTAAAAATTGAAGTGGGTACCGTAGATCCAAGATCTGGAGAGGAACGTGCTATCGTTAGAGGTCGGCACAGTGTGACAGGATTACCGCGTGCTGTGGAAATTACCTCAAAAGATATGAAGTTTGCTTTGGATAGACCTGTGCAAGATATTATTGAAGGGATTATTGGTATTTTAGAAAAAACACCTCCAGAATTATTGGCGCAAATTAATCACCATGGTATTATTTTGACTGGTGGAGGCTCTCAGCTTCGTGGTTTAGACCGAATGATTACAGAAAAAACGGGTCGTCCTGCTTATGTAGTGGAACATCCTAGGTATTCTGTTATCTTGGGCACAGGAAAAGCGCTATCAGAGTTGAATCAATTGCGCGATACCTTGGAAGAACTACGATAAGTGGTACTTGACTTCATGATTTTTTCATATACAAAGTTTATGATAAGGGAAGTAAGATAGTGTATGAAAAGATAGACTATTTTACTAGGAATTGATTGTTCTGACTCTTGAAAATATGATATACTGTACATGGAAGAAAATTGTAGGAGGTGTATATATATGAAAAAAGTTTTTCTATATAGTTTGGGGGCATTGTTAGCAGCATTTTTAGTGACATCTACGGCAGAGGCTGCACCAGTAAATCATGAAACTGTGTTATCTGGTGAAGTCGTATCTGTGGTTAGTGTAGGAACTTCTGTCAAAGAAGGGGACCCATTGCTAACAGTACAAACATTAGGGGGACCTATGGTAGCATCCCGTGCCACTG
The DNA here is from genome assembly GCF_003992195.1 of Veillonella sp. 3627. NCBI lineage: Bacteria > Bacillati > Bacillota > Negativicutes > Veillonellales > Veillonellaceae > Veillonella > Veillonella sp. 3627. Next base: position 91,566 of record NZ_RQVG01000009.1, read on the forward strand.
TGAACGGTGTGGTACAAACAGTCTCTGTGGAGCCAGGTGCTACAGTGGAACGAGGTCAAATTATAACAGTGATCAATAACTAATTATTAATAATCAATAAGAAGAGGCGATATAGATGCAATTACATCGTTTTTGGCGTCGGTACACTAAGGGTGTGCTGGCGCTCTTATTGTGTGGGGCTACTTTTACAAGTGCTCATGCAATAGAATTTATGAAAGTAGAGGATTTACACCGTGGCATGGTAGGTCATGCGGATACAGTAGTACAAGGGGATAAAATTGATTCTTTCAAAGTGGAAGTCCTAGGCGTTATGAAACAACGTGGCCCATCGGGGGATTTGATTTTAGTGAAAGTATCAGGTCCCATCATTGATGCATCGGGGGGGATTGTTCATGGTATGAGTGGTAGCCCCGTATACATTGATGGAAAATTGGTAGGTGCTGTTGCCTATGGCTGGGGATTTACAGACGGTACTTTGGGCATGGTAACACCTATCGATCAAATGGTGAAACTGTGGGATGAGAAATACCAAAAAGATTTACCGAATCCATGGAAAGATACACAATTGATTCCGTTGGGCACACCATTGATGGCAGATGGTTATGATGAAACATCCTTAGCATATTTGGGAACAAAATTTAAGGACTTTGGTTATAAAGGATATGCTACGGCTAGTGACAGCACGGATGATATTGTGAAACCAATGGTGCCTGGTGGCTCTATTGCGGCGTTACTGGTAAAAGGTGAATTGAAGATGGGCGCCGTGGGGACTGTTACCTATGTAGATAAGGATAAAGTAGTTGCCTTTGGACACCCATTTGATAAACGTGGCTCTACAGGTTATTTCATGAATAACTCCAGTATTTTTACAGTAGTAAAAAGTATAGATTCTGGTTTTAAATTGGGGTCCTTAGGGCGAGAAGTAGGTGTTATCACAGAAGATCGCGGGGCAGGTATTGCTGGTACCGTTGGGGTATTTGGAAAAGGTGTTCCTGTGCGTATGCAACTTCGTGATTTAGATCGTGGGGTAGAGCGAAATGCGGCGGTCACGGTTGTGGAATCTTCTAAACTAACGCCGACCTTGGTGGCGACCTCCGTATATAGCCTGCTGAACAAAACGCTAGACCGTGTAGGTGGTGGTACAGCTAAGATCAATATTAAGATTACACCTGTAGATCCTAAATTACCTACCTTAGAACGACGGAATATGGTGTACTCCAGTAGCTCAGTATCTGAAAAATCTATCGATGAATTATTCGATATTGTAGAAAGTTTAATGAATAATGCTTTCAAAGACTATGAAATCCGTGATATTCAAGTAGATGTACAAGTGGAAGAAGCAAAACGTACAGCTACGATCATCGATGCTAGTGCAGACCAAGTCATTGTATCTCCTGGGGACAACATTGTGATTACTGCCAATTTACAAGCCTACCGCGAAGGAAAGATTCAACGAGAAATTATCTTTAAAGTGCCAGAAGATCAAAAGCTAGGAACCTATACACTTGAAGTGCGTGGTGGTGGCGTGATTCCATTGCCATACTTGTTTGAAAAACAAAAATATAATTTGACAGATGAAATTGTAGAGCGATTGAAAGTGCATAAAAACTTTGATGAATATTTCAAAGATCTCAGTGAAGATGATCAGAATAACCAAATTGTAGCAGAGTTTTTAGCCGATGATATCAGTATGGTGGAAGAGTCTGGGGACAAGGCGAAAAAGCAACGCCTAGAAGCAGACGAGGAAGATGTGGACGATGATGAGTTGCCAAATGGAGGCAAACATAAAAAAGGTTTGAAAGCCTCTGATGATGACGAAAAAGAAAACAATGAAGCATCACGAGTGGTAGTAGATTATGTTGTCTTAGGTGATGGACAGTTTACGGTACAAGTGGTAGATAAAAAAGATCGAGACCATTTGCGTAAACAGCGGATCAAAGAAAAACTTTCAAATTTAAAAGAGAAAGTAAAAGCAGAAGAGTCAGACCAAAAGAAAAATAAATAGTCTTATCCGAAGAGAGCAGGAAGTGATATAGCATCATTTCCTGCTTTTATTTTGAAAACTCCGATGGTACTACTGCACATTCAAAGAGTTTTGTGATATACTGAAGATTGATACAAATACTCAGGAGGAACTATGATTTGGTTAACATGGATTGGTAAGCAAATGATCTTTTTCCTATCCCAGATAGGTGAGGCCATGTTGTTACTATGGAGAACCATAGGACAATTACCAAAAATAAATTGGAAACTCACAATCGAACAAATGGCACACTTAGGGGTGTATTCCTTGCCGATTTTATCATTAACTATGTTTTTTGCAGGCGCTGTGATGACATTGCAAATGGCAGATGTATTGATACACTATGGTGCACAGGGAACTGTGGGTGGTATTATGGCCATTGCTATGGGGCGCGAATTAGGCCCAGTTTTAGTTGGCGTTGTATTAGCAGGTCGTGTGGGTGCAGCTATTACGGCAGAGTTAGGAACTATGAAAGTAACAGAGCAAATCGATGCCTTAAAGGTCATGGCGGTTAACCCCATTGGGTATCTTGTAGTACCTCGTGTTGTAGCATGTATGATTATGGTGCCAATCTTGACATTTTATGGTGTTCTTATCGGTACAGGTGGGGGATACTTGGTAGCTACCATAGTGAAAGGACTAGCCGGTTCTACCTATTTAGACTCCATTCAAATTTTTGCGATCCTATCTGATTTGACGTACGGACTCATTAAATCTTGTGTGTTCGGAGCGGTTATTGCCCTAGTTGGATCTTATAAAGGCATGTACACAGATATGGGGGCAACTGCTGTTGGCTATGCTACTACTAGCTCTGTAGTAACCAGTATCATTTTAGTCTTTATATTAAATTACTTTTTATCAGTCTTATTATTCTAGGAGGACCTATGATTGAATTACAAAACGTGGTCCTAGCCTATGAGAATAGAATTATTTTAGACCATGTAGATTTAACTATCCATGATGGAGAAACTCTAGCTATTTTAGGAGGCTCTGGAGCGGGCAAAAGTACTTTGCTTAAATTGATTATCGGTCTTTTACGGCCTACCAGTGGTACTATTTTAGTAGATGATGTAGATATTACGAAAATCGATGAGAATGAATTCGATCGGTTGCGACAAACTATGGGGATGGTCTTTCAATACTCTGCGTTATTTGATTCTATGAGTGTAGGAGAGAATGTAGCCTTTGGACTACGCCAACATACGACGATGAGCGAAGAGGAGATTCAACGTACTGTAGCTAGAAAGCTACGTATGGTAGGATTGCCAAAGACTGAACAGTACATGCCTAGTGAACTATCAGGGGGGATGAAAAAACGGATTAGCTTGGCTCGTGCTATTGCTTTAGATCCTAAAATCATTCTATATGATGAACCGACATCAGGATTGGATCCGATTACATCGGGCACCATTAGTCGTTTAATACGGAGCATGCAATCTCATTTGCAATGTAGTTCTATCGTGGTCACTCACGATATGAACTCAGCCTTTTTTGTGGCAGACCGCATTGCCTTACTAGATAAAGGAAAGTTTATTGAAGTATCACCAACAGAAGAGTTTAGACATTCTAAGAATCCGAAGGTACAACAATTTATAGAGGGTCGTAAATCTGTGAAAACAGAGATACAAGAAGAAGGAGATATACCATGAAGTGGACAACAGAGGCGAAGGTAGGTCTATTTACCGTAGTGGGGGTAGTCCTATTTGCTGTGTGTATTGTATTTTTAGGACGATTTGATATATTTGCAGCTCCTACTATGCATATTGCTGGGAATTTTCAATCTGTAACGGGGTTGAAAGAAGGCAATACTGTGCGCTTTTCAGGGGTGAAAGTAGGGAAAGTCAAATCTATGCAAGTCACTGACAAAGGGATTACGGTGGCTATGGACATCGACAAGGATGTAAAAATTCCGACAGACTCTGCTTTTACCATGGAAAGTGATGGTATTTTAGGGGATAAATTCATCCAAATTACGCCAGGCCGTAGTACTTTGTATTTAGATGATGGTGCTTTCATTACAGGGGATGGAAAAAGTGAAATCGATAAAACCATGGCGCAAGCTACGAAATTGATGGAAGCGGCCACCACTACATTGCAATCCATGAATGGCATCATTGGTGATGAAAAAACACAAAGCGCTTTACGCAATGCCTTACAATCGACAGAGTTAATTGCTCAAAATACAGCAAATTTGACGGCTCAAATGAATGCTATGTTAGCGAATAATAGTGACAATATTTCAGCTTTAACAGCGAATATGGTAGGTATTACACGAAATATGGAGTCCTTGACAAATCAAATGGATACGAATATGAAACAATTTAATGCAGATGGACAAGCAGGCACAGAGATGCGTCAAATTGTGAATAATTTGAAAACTACTACAGATAGTATTTCAAAAATGGCAGGCGCTATGGAAGGGGTTGTAACAGACCCTAAGAGCGCTGCAGATATTAAGGAAACTTTGCATAATACAGCACAATTGACGACTAAGCTAAATCGTCTTACCGGTGGGGACGTGAAAGCAGGTTCGGATGGAAAAAAGTCGGATCTTAAGACGCAAATAGGAGCAGAGGTATTGTATAATCCAGAGGATAAAAAAGTTCGTACCGATGCAGATGTGCGCCTTATGACGAAGGATTCTATCTATACCTTAGGGATTTCCAGTATAGGTAATGGTTCGAATGTGGACCTTACCTATGGAAAACGAGTGCTAGATCAAGTATACCTACGAGGTGGTTTATTTGATGGAAAACTAGGTGTAGGAGCCGATGTGGGGTTTGGAAAACCACTTTCACTATCTGGAGCTCTATTCGATATCCGCCATGGTTCCTATCGGATTCGTTCAGATGTTCAATTATGGAAAGATACCTATGCGGTAGGTCAATGGACTTGGTATGGTCATGATCATAACCGTGTGAATTATTTTGGGCTAAGAAAAACATTTTAGGAGGACCCAATGAATACAAAAATAATGACAGTAGCAGCGATGTTAGCTGCCTATGCATGTACAGTAGGGGCAGCGGCACCGCAAACAGATACAGTAAAATTAGTAGATTTTCAACAAAAAGCAACGGCGCAAGCGGCAATGATGACGAAGGCATATAAAAACCAAGTACAGACAAACAGTCAATCTGTGTCAGTTACATTGCCACAATCCATTGCATTGGCATTGCAAAATAATAGAACCTTACATCAATCTCAATGGGATTATGAAGCGGCAGTAGCACAAGTAGGAGTTGCGACTAGCGGTAGAAATCCATCCCTATCCTATTTGTATAATGCAGAGCATACGGGTAAGGAAGCAAATGGTGTAAATACAAGTTCTAACACTTTTTTGCACAAATTAAAAGTAGAAGTATCTCTGTTTAATCGTGTCTTAGATGCGCAAATTGAAGCGGCTAAATATAGCCGTGATGGTAGCGGTGCTGCCTTAACAGAAGCAGCACAAACAGCAAAATTAACGGCTGCAACGAATTACTTATCCTTGATTATGTCTCGCAATAAAGTGAGTGTAGCGGAACAAACAGTTCGTGACTATGAAGAACATTTAAGAAATGCTAACTTACAATATCAAGTAGGTATTGTATCTAAATCTGATGTATTGGCTACCAATACACGATTAGCCAATGCAAAAACTACTTTAGTAGAAGCGAAAAATGCTGCTAATTTAGCAGAGGCAAAGTTTAATAACCATGTAGGATTACCAGTGTCGACACCAGTGGTAACGGCAGATAAAGAGTTAACTTATGTACCATATGGCATTTCATTGGAAGCGGCAAAATCGTATGGTGTAGCACATCGTGGAGCGATTGTACAAGCAGCGATGGCTGTGAAGTCTGCCGAAGAAAATGTAAGCCGTACGGATGCATCAGATATTCCAGTAGTGAGCGCTAATGCTAACCGCAGTATGAGCGGATCTCAATGGGCTGGAAATGATAACAAAAGTTGGTCTGTAGGGGCCACATTATCTTGGAATGTATGGGATGGTGGACAATCAAAAGCGAATGTGACAGCAGCAAAAGCTAAGGTAGAAAAAGCAAAAGAAGCCTATGCTCAAACTATTGAAACTGTACAACTGCAAATCCAAGAAGGATACTTAAATTTAAAAGCGGCAGAGCAAAAAATTCAAAGCACTCATGCAGCAGTAGAAGCAGGACAGGAAGATTTCCGTATTAAGACACTACGATATCGTTCTGGAGTGGGTACAAATGTGGATGTATTAGACGCAGAAACTTCGTTAGCAACGGCACGTAATAATTATGTAGATGCACTATATAACTACAATTTAAGTATTGCTACTTTAGAAAAAGCGATGGGTATTCCGGTTGACTCTGCTGTGGGTACTGGGGTAAATATCGTGAATCAGGGATAGTCATCTTAGTAATATGAGGTAAATTATGAAGGGGAAACATTGGCTACTAGGTATTGTACTTAGTGGATGTGTAGCAGGCGTTGGATTCGGCTTACAACCATTAAGTGAAACTTATGTAGGACCTTATGTGCAAGAACAATTACATACAGCACTGAATGGAACTGTTTCCTATTCATCATTTCACATTGGTTGGGATGGTTCTGTTCAAATGAAAGATCTCAGTGTAGAAGATGCTAAGGGGCAATCTGTACTTACTGCGGACGCTTTGACCGTGTCTATACAATGGTTAAAGGTATTGCAATATCCTTTTGGACAGATATCACCAGATGCTTTGGTGGGAACGATTACTGTCTCCTCACCTCATGTGAATGTAGTACAAGATGAAACTGGACAATGGAATATACTGCAGTTGGTAAAAGAACGGGACTCAGAAGAACCTAGTCAATTTAGTGGATTGCTACGTGTAGAAAATGGATCGATTTCACTATTCTTGCCACAGGCAACGCCTTTATTGCTATCAGATGTGAATGGTACTGTCTTGGGTGATGGTGGTCATATGCTGGAGGGAGTCGTTGATGCTCATATTGGAAAGGATCAAATTCACTCCAAGATACAATGGGCGCTGGATGGCAGCGGTGATCGATCATTTTATGTGGAAACCCCACATTTAGATATAGCTCCTATAGTAAGTCGCATTTCTCTGCCAAGTGCAGTAAGCTCTATGACGGGTGATCTGACAGATGTTGCGTTGACAGTAACACAACGTGGTGGCTTCTGGTATGGTGAAGGAGGACTTTCCTTCCAAAACGTAGGGACGACCATCCAAGATCATCGATTGACATCTGGGAAGGGAAGCCTTCAAATCCATGGAGATGTTCTATTCTTAGACGGAATAGAAACGAATGTGAATGACGAGTATCTCCGTGTGAATGGTACCATACATCATATTTTTGATGAAGACCCTACCTTGCAATTGTCAGTAGGATTGAAAGAATGTAATCTTGCCTCTCAACTGCCAATGACAGGATATATTACAGCAGATGCACTGGTAACGGGTCCCGTATCTAATGTAAAAGCCAGTGCAGATGTAGAGGTGCGAGATATCACCTATGAAGGGATGACAGTAAACCGTGGAAAAGGGCACCTTTCCTATGGTGACCAAGTCATCCATGTGAGGGATGCGGAACTGAATATGCAAGGTGGAACCGTGAATGGTACTGGCTTGTATCATATAGATACAAAAGATTTCTTGGCACAGCTAAACTTACAAAATGTGTCTTTATATGGCCTGCCTCTGGGAGGACAATCCTCTGTGCAGGGATCTGTCAGCGGTGATTTGACTGTGGAAGGACAGGGAGGTGCTATTTCAAATGTAGTGGGCTCTGTAAGGGGACGTCAAATTAGGTATCAATCTATCTTAGTGGATACTTTGGATGCTAGTGTATCTTGGGATGGTACACAACTAGTAGTACCTTATATGAATGGTAACTGGAGTAGGGGGACATTCACCGGTAGTGGTCGCTTAGGAAATGGAACGTTTGGACTTAGCCTATACGGTACTCATATCGGACTAGAACAATTTAATGGATGGTCACCTAAACCTTTGGGAGGCACTGTATCCATGGAAGCAAACTTGCAGGGATCCCTAGAGAACCCTACAGGGACTGTTACCATTGCGGGAGATACACTTTCTTATGGTGTAACACAGTTTGACCGTATGTTTGTGAAAGCAAATATAGAGGATAAAAAACTGCATATCCTTGACGGTGATTTAGAATATAAAAAAAGTATCTATGATGTGCGAGGAACTATCAATTTAGATGGAGACCAAGATGTGGATATCAAAGGCTCTGCGAAGGATGTACGTATTGAAGACATATTGCCAAACTTTACAGATATTCCTATGACGGGATGGATTCACACAGATGTACATATAGAAGGTACCTTACAGCGTCCTAAAGTAAATGGATATGTGAAAGCCTGGGATGGCTCTATATATGGAAAACTGTTTGAATCTATTGAAGGATATTATGCATATAAGGATGGGCACTTACATTTACCAAGGTTGGACATTACTACCTATGGTTCCTCTATTGTGGTAGATGGGGATATACAAAACAAACAGTTAGATATTAATTTTGTAGGTGATGCGGTGCCGATTAAACCCTTTATTCGGGATGCGGGTCTCAACATGGTTGGCTATGTAGGCGCAGAAGGACATCTAGGTGGAACTGTGGATGTACCTATCTTTGAGGGCGTGGTACAGTCAGATGTTATGCAGGTGAAGGATACTACATTGCATGATATTACGGGTGCTGTGTACATTACGCCGAAAGTGGTACATCTGCAAGAGTTGACTTTCACAGGCAGCGGCACTAGTCAATATGAAGTAAAAGGTGGAGTTCAACTGGATGAATCGAAACGCTTATTTGGTTATGTTCGTGTACGAGATGGAGAATTGCAACAGTTATTAGCATTAAGTAATGCAAATGTACCAGATGTAAATGGCAAGTTGCAGGCGACCATTGATTTAGGTGGTACTAGTGACAGCCCAAGGTTAGATGTAAAAGGATCTCTCGAAAATACAACTATTCGTGATGAAGTAGTGGGAACTGCTACACTGGATGTGGGATATGGTGGACGTACCATTGATATCCGTACGTTTAATTTACCTATTAAAGAAGGGCTTATTGCTGGTAAAGGTAAAGCTGATTTAGATGGGGTTACAGATATTCAGTTAGTAGCATCAAAAGTGCCTGTGGGAACTATCTTGCCCTTAGTCACATCAGATATCAATGGACAAGGGAACTGGAACTTTATTATTAATGTACAGGGCCCTACGAAATCTCCAAAGGTAGAGTTTTCTAGTGAAATAGAACAAGCTGTCATCAATGGTATCAGCTTGGATCAGTTAAGCATCTTAGGCAATATGGAAGACCAAGTGGTATCGATTCAACAAGGGATGATTAAGAAAGCGGATTCTTCTATTAAAGTGCGTGGTAAATTACCTTTAAGTGCATTGGTAACCAATGAATATGTGTCTAATGATGCGAGTAAGCAATTTGATGTTTATGTGGATATGAATGAAGCAAACTTGTCAGTACTTCCATTGATGTTTAAAGAGGTACAGTCTGGAGAAGGGGCTATTCGTGGTATTGTTCATGTAACAGGAAACTCTGCGAATGTATTAGCTGATGGTACGATAGAATTAGCGAACGGATCTATGCAGCTCAAATCCTTAAAGAAACCATTGACGCAGTTAAAGGGACAGCTATTATTCCGTGGTAATCATGTTGATATTACAGGAAGTACTACCATGGGGAAAGGTAATGCTGGCGTATCTGGAAATATAGGATGGACAGGTTCTCGAATTACTTCTTATGATGGTGCATTACAAATGAAAGGTATAGAAATTGGTCATGAATTTTATACCGGCCCATTGGAAGGCGAATTGTATATGATCAATAGAAATGATTTGCCAACCTTAGTAGGTGTCATCAACCTTCATGATGTGGTAGGATCTATACCTTTATCCTTTAGTAGTTCAGAGACATCGATTCCATTGGGACTAGATGTAACTATCAATGCTAAAAACAATGTGAGATTATATAATCCATTGCTTTATGATATGTACTTACAAGGGCAGGTAAAATTTGAAGGTACCTTAGGAGAACCAAAGGCAAGTGGCAAGTTATCTGTGAATAAAGGGCATGTAAAATATTTGAAAAATCGCTTTAAAATTACTGAAGGACAAGCCAAGTTTGTCACAGGTAGTGTGATTCCTGAGCTGAATGTACGAAGTATGGCGAATGTAAAGAACTATCGTGTATCCTTGCAAGCAGAAGGACCTGCTACACAGATGAGATTAAAGCTGACTTCGGAACCTAATTTATCGGAACGTCAAATTATTTCTTTGTTGACCTTTGGACGTAATGTAGGTAATGCCAGTGGTGTTACATCAGATGATGCGAATGCATTGCTTACCTCTAGTTTACAGTCCTTGGCTTTTGGGTATATTGAAGATGTATTGCAAGATACATTGGGCTTAGATTTGGTGAATATTACTACAGGCTCTTTGGATGGAAAAGACTCTCGTGATTTCCAAGAGAAAAATAACTTTAATGTGACTATAGGTAAATATGTAGTGCCAGATTTGATGGTTACCTTAACTAGAGGGCTAAAAAACGATCATGTATCATATGGTTTTCAGTATGATATCAATCGTAATGTCAGTGCTACAGGGTGGTTTAATAATGAAAATAAACGCTATTTAGGGGCGCAGTGGCGCTATCGATTCTAAAGGAGGTGAAGGTATGCTTAATGATTATATTGCCAGTGTGGATAAAATTGAATTATTGTCATGGGAAGAAGAACAACAGCTTTGGAAATCCTATGAAGAACATGAAGATATGCAGGCTCGCATGACGATCATAGAGCATTACCAACCATTAGTATTGAAAGAAGCCAATGTATATCAATCCTCTAAGATAGATATGATGGATTGCATTCAAGAGGGCACGATTGGCCTAATTGAGGCAGTAGAGCGCTATGACTCCCAAAAAGGAGTAGCTTTTTCCCTCTATGCAGTGCATCGTATTCGTGGACGCATATTAGACTATCTTCGCAAAGAAGGTAAGGAAGGCATTGTGTTACAAACTGAATCAGAAGATGGAGAAACTTGGTGGGAACAACTGCCTGCAGAGGGACCTTCTACAGAAATTGTTTGCGAGGAACGCATGTATGGGGATATGGTAACCTCTGCCATGAAACAGTTGCCTTTAGCGGAGCAACATGTAGTGGAAGAAGTGTATTACAAAGATCACAGTGTAGCATCTATTGCAGACACAATGGAGTGCAGTCATAGTTATATTCATCGATTGCGAAGAAAAGGATTAGCCCGGCTCAAAGGTTTGTTAGAAACGGCTAAAGAGACATGGGATAAAAGTTGATTCTATTGTTCAAGTCTTAAGAGCATATACATAGTACTACTCAATGGCCAGTTCTCGGACAGGGTGCAGAGAGTAGTACTTTTTTATAGGGAATTAATTACATCGAAAAAAATCGCTTGACAGATATATAGTTTGGAGTTACTATATTTGTATTATACATATAGAACAGTGATGCGAAGGACATGACCCTAATCATCTATACTTTCAGAGAAAGATACCTTGGCTGTGAGTATCTAGTGTAGACTTAGACGTTACCACCTTCAAACTGGTTTGGTGAAGGCTTAGCTTGTAATCAAATCCGTGTGGACCCGTTATCGTCCGTAAGAGTGAGTCCTATCAATAGGGACTAACTAGGGTGGAACCGCGAAGATCTTCGTCCCTTGTGTGGGAGAAGGTCTTTTTTTGTTGGTAAAAAGTATTGCCATCCCCAATGGCATAGTAGTATTAGACCTAGGGAGGTAACCTATGAGTGAAGTAAATATCATTTTACCTGATGGAAGTTCTAAAGCTTTTGCAGCTGGAACTACATTGGGTGAAGCAGTAAAACAACTATCAAACAGCTTAGCCAAAAAAGTACTAGCCGCTGATGTAAATGGAGAATTAACAGACCTTCGTGAAGTATTGGTGGAAGGTTCTAAGGTAAGCTTTTTAACATTTGCAGAAGATGGTGGTAAACATGCATTCCGTCATACTGCATCTCATGTGATGGCGCAAGCAGTAAAACGTTTGTGGCCTGATGCGCAATTGGCCATTGGACCAGCTATCGAGAACGGTTTCTACTATGACATCGATATGGAACATAAATTAGTGCCAGAAGATTTACCGAAAATCGAAGCGGAAATGAGCCGTATTGTAAAAGAAAACTTACCTATCGAAAAAGTATTGATGGAACGCCAAGAAGCATTGGATTTCTTCGCAGCTAAACATGAAAATTATAAAGTAGAGTTAATCAATGATTTGCCTGCTGATGCAGTGATTTCTGCGTACAAACAAGGTGAGTTCACTGACCTTTGCGCAGGTCCACACTTAGCAAGCACTGGTAAAGTAAAGGCTTTCAAATTACAAAGTATTGCAGGTGCATACTGGCGTGGCGATGAAAAAAATAAAATGTTGCAACGTATTTATGGTACTGCTTTTGAAAAGAAAGAAGAACTAGAGGAATACTTACACTTATTAGAAGAAGCAGCTCGTCGTGATCATCGTAAATTAGGCAAAGAGCTTGGCTTATTCGTTATCAAAGAAGAAGGACCAGGATTCCCATTCTTCTTGCCAAAAGGTATGGCAGTACGAAATGCCTTAGAAGATTTCTGGCGTGAAGTACATCATGACTATGATTATGAAGAGGTTCGTACTCCAATCATCTTAAGCCAACATTTGTGGGAAACATCTGGTCACTGGTTTCATTACCGTGAAAATATGTACACAACACAAATCGACGGAGCAGAATATGCCATAAAACCAATGAACTGCCCAGGCGGTATCTTGGTGTATGCAAACGATATGCATTCCTATCGTGATTTGCCGATTCGTATGGCAGAACTTGGTTTAGTACATCGTCACGAATTGAGCGGTGCTTTACATGGTTTATTCCGTGTACGTAGCTTTACACAAGATGATGCCCATGTATTCATGACTCCATCTCAAATTAAAGAAGAGTTAATGAGCGTTATCGACTTATTCGGTCGTATCTACTCTCAATTTGGCTTGTCCTATCATGTAGAGTTAAGTACAAAACCAGAAGGCGCTATTGGCGACGATGCAATCTGGGAATTAGCAACAGAAGCATTGCGTGAAGCGATTGAAGCAAAAGGTATTCCATATCGTATCAACGAAGGTGATGGTGCGTTCTATGGCCCTAAACTAGATTTCCATATTCGCGATTCTATCGGCCGTACATGGCAATGTGGTACTATCCAATTGGATATGAACTTGCCAGAACGTTTTAACTTGGAATATATCGCAGAAGATGGTCAAAAACATCGTCCAATCATGATTCACCGTGCATGCTTTGGTTCTATGGAACGTTTCATTGGTATCTTGATTGAACACTTTGCAGGGGCGTTCCCAACTTGGATGGCACCAGTACAAGTGAAAATCCTTCCAATCAGTGAAAAACATGTCGAATATGCTGAAAAATTACGCAAAGCATTTAAAGATGCCTATGTGCGTGTGGAACTAGATGATCGCAGCGAAAAGATCGGTTACAAAATCCGTCAAGCACAAATGGAAAAAGTATCCTACATGCTTGTGGTAGGTGACAAAGAAGTGGAAGAAGGAAAAGTAGCTGTTCGTAAACGTGGTGTTGGTGAACAAGGGGCGATTCCTTGGGAAGAATTCTTGGCAAATATCCAACAAGAAATTAAAGATCGTGCATAATCACTAAAATAAACAGGATAGTATGGAGGCACTTTGCGTGAATCTGATACATGGATCCTAGTGGATTTTTGATGATATAAGTATTGTGTATACATATGAAAAGCATCTTCACAAGAAGGTGCTTTTCATCATATAATACAATTAGAAAGAAATTGGTCTTTCCTTTTCTAGTATTCCGAGTAGAGGTGATGGAATCATGATTACATTTGACGATGCAGAAAAGCAAAAATTAAGTCCTGAGGATTTAAAAAAATTAAAGAAGCATAATGATATCAATGAATGGCCGTGTCCATTATCAGATGATATGAAAAAGCAAATGCATGATAGCTTTAAAGTTGTGCCTAAGAAAAAATAAGAAAAAGCCGTAGCGACTGAGGATTGTGTTCGCTACGGCTTTTTTTAGAAAAATGAAGAAACGCCATACACAGGATGACGTTTCTCGTAGGGGTGATATTTATATAGTAAGTAATATGTATAACATGCATCATTAGATGTGTATGTGAATGCATATATTTTGGCAATCAGATAGTTGTATCAAGAGATATAGATTCTATTGCAGATAGAATACTACATTTGCTGTTTTGTTGGCGGACATATCTCCCTTCTCTATAGGTGTAGAGCTAGATAAATCCATAGATTTTACTGCAAGCATAGCATATCTAGGGTTTACCTCCATAGTCTGTGTGCGTGTAGTTCCTAAGCTTGCGGATTTAACAGGACCTAGTTCGCGACCAAGAGATTTTGCAATCACTTCCGCTTGGTGGCGTGCATCACTAATGGCAGATGTAGATAATTGATCTTCTATCTCCTGGGATACATCGGTTTGGAAGGTAAGGGAATTAATATCAGAAGCGCCACTAGCAATAGCTGCGTCGATGGCTTTTCCAATAGAGGATGTGTCATACACCCTTACAACAACAGTGTTATTTACATTATAGCCATTTAATTTTGAGTTCCCATCAATGTAATCGTAATTAGGGTTGATAGTAATGTTAGATGTTTGAATATTATTTCTAGATACACCTAAATGTTGTAGGGATGAGATAAGTTTAGACATAATCGCATCATTTTGAGATTTTGCAGATTGAACAGACGTATTTTTGCTAGATACCCCAAGGTTAAGTAATGCATAGGATGGTGCCACTTGGCGAACAGCTTGGCCTGTGACGGATATTTCTCCAGGGGACATATTTGCAGTCATATCTGCAGCCATAGTGCCCACTGTGGCAGATGTCATCAGTGCGCCGATAGTGAAAGCTTTCAAAAGCAATGAATGTTTCATAAAATCGTCCTTTCTATATGATGTACCTGTTGACAAAGAAAAAATAAGTACCCTACAATGGTATATATACAGTACATCTAGTATTTGTTATTATACTACATAAACTATGTGAAAGTATGATGAAGGTTAGGAGTAAAACTATGAACCCTATTGATATTATGTTAGATCATAAAAGTATTCGACAATATAAACCAATGCGAGTGTCTCCACAACATTTGAGTATTTTGTTAGATGTAGCGAAACGGACTGCCACAAGCATGGGAATGCAAACATTCAGTATCATACGTATTGTAAAACCAGAAATTAAAGAAGCCATTGCAGCGGTATGCAAACAAGAGTATGTAAAAGATATGCCTGAGCTATTTGTATTTGTAGTAGATGCATATCGAAATGCACAAATTATGAAAGAAAAAGGACTAGATCTTGATACAGCAAATGATGCAGATCGATTCTTCCAAGGGTGGACAGATGCCTGTTTAGCGGCACAAAATATGGTGACTGCTGCAGAACTGGCAGGGTATGGTACAGTATATTTGGGAAGTATCTTAAACGATGCAGAAAAAATGATTGAAATTTTGAACCTACCTGAATTAACATTCCCTGTAGTAGGACTTGGACTGGGTATGGCAGACCAAAAGCCAGCATTGAAACCACGCATGCCAAGAGAAGCAAATGTATTTGATGATGAATATAGTACGTTTGATAATTATCATGAGCTATTAGAAGATTATGATGAAGAAATGAATCAATACTATGATCTTCGTAGTCCTAATTATCCCTTGCCTAAATTTACAGACCAAGTAGTGGGGCGATTACAAATGAAGGATGAGAAGCGCAGTGCCTTGGTGGAAATTGCAAAAACTCAAGGGTTTCACTTGTAATGCTATTCTGCCTTGTGGCGTTTTTGCGATGTAATGAAAGAAAAGACCGCAATACACCTTCTCAGAAACGGTATTTCATAATGTATCGTCATTTGTAACGCTATGTAGCCTGTGGCTAATTAAACTTAATAAGATAAATTGAAGAGCACGGTATACTCCTCACAAACGGTATTTCATAATGTTTATTCGGAGCACACCGTGCTCTTCTTGTGTTTGTGTAATTTAGATAGTAAAAACGCCACAAAGCTACTACACATAACTGCATTCCTCTAGGAAAGGTTTGTGAGTGGTTGTTCGGAGGTTTACCGTGCTCTTCATACATTTGCATGAATAATTTAATAACGCTGCCACAAGGCGTTCTACGCATGACGGCATTCTAGGGTGGGGGGCTGTGCTCTTATGATGTTTGAGGAATTTAAGTAGTAAGGAACTCCACAAACTATTCTATGTATAACTACGTTACTCAGAAGAAACATAAGTATTGCTGGCACATGGTGTTATAAATCCGATTATAATTATAAGCAAAAGGTGTACCTTTAGCTTAGGTATACTTAATTTAGTTGTTTTAAGTAGGCTAGATTATATAGGGTGAATTCTATAGAAAACATATATGAAAAATACTAAAAAGTAGGGTTGCAAATTATTGGTAAATAGCATATAATACTTTTAGTGCTTGAGACACAAGCACTTTTAATTTTCTTACAACTAAGTAACTAAGAAAATTAAAAAAGATTAAAAATAACTGTTGACACGATATTGTGAATCTGTTATTATAATCTAGTCGCCACAACACAGTGTTGT
>NZ_RQVG01000010.1:0-95926 GCF_003992195.1 Veillonella sp. 3627
AAACCATACCTCAAATAAAAATTTAAGCTTAAATTCAGTTTCTTGTCAACTTAATTCTAATATAACAACCTATTATGCTCAAAAATTAAAAATAATTCGTTCAGGAAATGGTAAACAACCCCAAATAAAATTATCAGATTTAAAAAAAATCAGATTGACGGATTGTCCAGAAACTAATAATTCTTTAGAGAAAATATATAATAAAATGCAAAAGAATTTGTTAGATTGTGAAAAAGCAGTAGATGCAATCGATAAAATACTTGCACAGTTTTATGGTATAAGTTCCGATGAACTAGAATATATAAAAGAAGAGATTAGCCGTTAAAATTGGCTAATCTCTTTCTTCTGATTCCTCATTACATTTTATTAATTCTGGCAACAACGAAACTAATATTTCTTTCTTTTTGGTGATACTAGTTTCTTGCCTTATATACGATTCTTGCATTTTTTGAATCAATAGTTTAATAAATTCTTCCCTAGTTCTGTATTCGGGTTCAGCAGAAATATTAACTTGCAATTGTGGTTTAGGATTTAACCTAAAACTATGATTTACATCTTTAAGTAAGTACGTTTTAACAAATTTTCCGTTATACTTCTCAAATTGTAGTCCTAGTTGAATTCCAACGTAGTAAACAATAATATAAACTAAATAAAAATTTCCATTTTTAATAAACGATATAATTTTTGAAGGAGTCCCTATATCTGGATTACTATCTACCGAAGATACTTTTATTGCTTTAAAATCAATCCAAATCTCCTCTTCTCGATTCATGTAGTTAAACTTACAACGAGCATCCCATGGATTTTTTGTTTTTCCTTGAGGTGACTGCTCAGCATCATGAATAAATCTAGATACTTTTTCATCATTTACTTTTTCTTTAAACTTACCTTCTAAAAAGTCACTAATTTCCGCACCCGCTCTTGCTCGTGCTGAGATCTCTAATTGTTTATTTTCATTAATAATTTCTAATACTATTCTTGTTAATTCCTCACATAGAAAAGTTTCATATTTTTTAAAATCCATATAATCCCTCTTTGTTTGCAATTATCTTTTTAAAGGCTTTGAAATACTGATTTCAAAGCCTTTTTATTGTAATATTTGTTATTCCCACTCAATGGTTGCTGGTGGTTTACTTGTAATATCGTACACGATACGGTTAATGTGATTTACTTCGTTCACGATGCGGCGGGAGATAGTATCCAATACATCGTAAGGGATACGAGCCCAATCGGCTGTCATGAAGTCAGTGGTGGTCACCCCACGCAATGCCAATGTGTAATCATAGGTACGGAAGTCACCCATAACACCTACTGTGCGTGTGCTTGTTAACACCGCGAAGTATTGGTTAATGGAACGATCTAAACCAGCTTTTGCAATTTCATCACGGAAAATGTAATCCGCATCACGCAATACGTCTAGTTTATCTTTTGTTACTTCACCCATGACACGAATCGCAAGACCTGGCCCTGGGAATGGCTGACGCCATACTAGGTAATCTGCCAAACCAAGTTCAGCACCTAATTGACGCACTTCATCTTTGAACAAATTGCGAAGTGGCTCGATTAAACCTTTAAAATCTACCACTGCAGGCAAACCACCTACGTTATGGTGAGATTTAATGACTTCTGCTTCGCCAGTACCAGATTCGATCACGTCTGGATAAATGGTACCTTGTGCTAAGTAATCAACGGAACCAATTTTACGACCTTCATCTTCGAAGACACGGATAAATTCTTCACCAATGGCTTTACGTTTTGCTTCTGGATCTTCTAAACCCGCTAATTTTGTCAAGAAACGTTCTTCTGCATCCACACGAATGAAATGCATACCAGAATCTTTGAAAGCGGCTTCTACTTCATCACCTTCGTTTTTACGCATCAAACCATGGTCTACGAAGATACAAGTCAATTGGTCGCCTACTGCTTTAGAGATTAACGCTGCTGCTACAGAGCTATCTACGCCACCAGACAATGCCAATAATACTTTACCATCACCTACAGTGTTGCGGATTTCTTCAATAGCTGTTTTTGCATAGTTTGCCATTGTCCATTGACCTGTGCATCCACATACTTCATACAAGAAGTTGTGCAACATTTCTTTGCCGTGTTCTGTATGCAACACTTCTGCATGGTATTGCATTGCATATAAACGACGGTCTTCGTTTTGCATGGCTGCTACAGGGCAATCTTTTGTATATGCTACAATTTTGAAGCCTTCTGGCACTTTCGCCACATAATCTACATGGCTCATCCATACGATTTCTTCTTCTGAAAGACCTTTAAATAGCGGTGAGGACACGTCGACTTGAGTTGGTGTTTTACCAAATTCACGTGTTTCTGCAGACGTTACATGACCGCCCAATGTATGCGCCATGAATTGCATACCATAACACATACCCAACACTGGAATGCCAAGTTCAAATACTTCCGCTTCCATTTTTGGAGCATTTTCTTCGTATACGCTAGCAGGACCACCTGTAAAGATGATACCTTTTGGCTGTAATTCTTTAATTTTATCTAATGCTTTATTGTACGGATATACCTCACAATACACATTATTTTCACGTACACGACGCGCGATCAGTTGGTTATATTGACCTCCAAAGTCAACGACAACAACCATCTCTTTTTGTTCCATTCTGTCCTCCCACAATCTTCTGTTTATAACTTCAATATATAAACACTATATATTAAATATTATACCCTATGCACTAAATTTTGACTAGAATCGGAAGTCACGTTCTCCCTCTTCCATTTGCGCAATATAAGCTTTGGATTTTTCTTTCACTAGATCATTTTTAATGGAGTCTAATTGCACGTCGATAACAGCCGCACCAACAGCTTTTGTTTCCTCATCTGCATAGTCTAGTAAATACTCTTTCAATGTCATCAACGCATTCGGTTGACAACAGTTAGAAATTTGTCCACTCTTAGCCAGTGCCATAAAGCGGTCACCTGTACGTCCTTCACGGTAGCAAGCCGTACAGAAACTTGGTACATATCCTAATTGCAATAACCATTCCACAATTTCATCCAAGGAACGGCGGTCACTCGTATCAAATTGAGCAGAATTTTCTTCTTCTGGTTCTTCTTCTACATAACCGCCCACAGACGTACGAGAGCCCCCAGAAATTTGCGAGATACCTAAGGCTAAACCACGCTCACGCATAGCTTGACTTTCTCGAGTAGACATAATCATACCTGCATACGGTGCAGACACACGAATCAAAGCTACGATTTTTTCAAAAATATCGTCTGGTACAGCATTACTGAAATCATCTACATCGATATCATCAGCTGGACAAATTCGAGGCACACTGATCGTATGCGGACCTACACCAAACTTCGCTTCTAAATGTTCTGCATGCATCAACAAGCCTACGAAGTCATATTTATAGTGTTCCAATCCATAAAGGACGCCAATGCCCACGTCATCAATACCTGCTTCCATAGCGCGATCCATAGCCGTTGTATGGTATGCATAATCGCTCTTAGGGCCTGTTGGATGAAGGGCTTCATAGTTTTCTTTATTATATGTTTCTTGGAACAATGTGTACGTACCAATACCTGCCTCATGTAATTTTCGATAATCTTCTACTTCACACGCCGCAATATTGACATTGACACGACGAATTTCTCCATTATCTTTTTTGATGGAGTAAATCGTATCAATACATTCCAAAATATATTCCAGTGGATTTTCCAATGGATGTTCGCCAGATTCAATAACAATCCGTTTATGTCCCATGGCTTCTAAGGCCATCACTTCTTCACGGACTTGATCTTGGTTTAATTTTTTGCGAGTAATGGTTTTATTTTTTGCATGGTATGGGCAGTAGACACAACCATTGATGCAATAGTTTGATAAATACAAAGGAGCAAATAATACAATACGATTGCCATAAATCGCTTGTTTAATCTCTTTTGCTAAAGCAAATAATTTTTCCTTATATTCTGGCAAAGGACATTCTAACAGTACCATCGCCTCACGGTGGTTTAATCCTACACGAGTTTTTGCCTTTTCCAATATGGCATCCAATAAAGGACGGTTTTCCTTATTTTCTTCTGCATATTGTAAAGTGGCTAGAATCTCTTCGTGATTAATAAATTCTTCCGCCTTGGAAGAGCGTACATCATACATAGTAAACTCCTTTTCTACTGACTTAGTAGATCTATGATAGCCTACATCTTTCTAGGCTTTGTCCTAACATAAGCGCTATACCGATTTTATTAGATATAGCCTTTCTTTTATTATACTCCACTTATGAATTGATGTATATAAAATTAGTGTACATTATGAAAGCAAATATTAATACTATGTATGCATAAACAGAAATATACATCTATTCATTTGTTCATTTTGAAAGTTTCCTGCCCCATGCAAACAAAAAAGGCCACCAGATATTACTATCTAGTGACCTTTTATATGTGTTATGATTAAGCTTCTACAGGGTATACAGAAACTTTACGGTTATAACGACCAGCACGTTCAAATGCTACACGGCCAGGAACCAATGCAAACAAAGTATCATCTTTGCCGATACCAACGTTAGCGCCTGGATGGAAATGTGTACCACGTTGACGAACTAGGATGTTACCACTTTTTACAGTAGAACCGTCATGGCATTTAACTCCAAGACGTTTGGACTCGGAATCACGACCATTTTTTGTACTGGAAGCACCTTTTTTAGATGCGAATAGTTGTAATTGGATATTGAATAACATGTAGTTCACCTCCTATTGTTCACTCACTCTAACAAAATCACTATATTGATCCGCCACATTCTTGATACCAAGAAGCATCGTTTCTAATATAGTTTGTCCTCTTTCAGTAACAGGTTCTGAAAGTAGGATATGTAACTCACCGTCTTCTATTTGGTACTCCATGGATTGCTTAGCCACCTCATGAAGACCTAAGATCGATGTCTGTGAAAGCATGGATATAGCGGCACATACAATATCTTCTCCGTAAGGACCTGCTTCAGCATGTCCTCGAAAATGACATTCTATGATTTGCCCTAATCGATTGCGTTTCACATCAATGTGAGTCATGATACTTACGCCTCGATTTTTTCGATGCGAACTTTAGTGAATGGTTGGCGATGGCCTTGACGACGACGATAGTTGGATTTCGCTTTGTATTTGAAAACCAAGATCTTTTTCGCTTTACCATGTTCAAGTACTGTACCAGTAACTTTTGCACCGTCCACAAGTGGTGTACCAACTTTAACATCACCGTCTTTAACTACAGTTACAACTTCGTCAAAAGAAACAGTTCCTTCAGCTGCTACATCCAATTTTTCAATAGTGATTACATCGCCTTCGGAAACGCGATATTGTTTACCACCAGTTTTAATAATTGCGTACATTATGACACCTCCTTGTATTCGTACTCGCTGAATGCGGTTATCTAGCCGAAGCCAAATATTATTGACCTCTTCATGCGGCTTGCAATAGTTGGGCGTACCCAAACTATGACTCAATTATTATACATGACAAGTACCGTTTATGTCAACGAAAGAAACCTAATTTTTTCTATCTCTATAGACTCAATACTTGCCGTTTTCACTACCTTTACCCACAATACCCTGGCTATAGTAATACACCTATGCCCTAGGGCGAGCGAATCGATAATAGCAAAGAAGTGCTGCCAAGGAACATATCACCATTGTGATCCCCATAGGAGTTGCCGTATGTGACCCTCCGATCCCCACGATAGGTGACACAACACCCGCAGACATCATGGAGAAAAACCCTAATAAGGCAGATGCACTACCTGCTAGGTGACCGTAATTTGCCATAGCCATAGAAAAACTAGCCGCCCCGAATAGAGACACTGTCCCTACGGTAAAGAATAAAATTGTGGTCACCACTAAGAATGGCATATTCAGTACCATAGCACCTAAGAACAAAGTGGAGCCTAGGAATAGCACAGTTAAACTGCCTTGTAATAATTGGTAATCCTTAATGACATTACTCAAACGAGAGCTAATTATACTGAACAAAATGATACCACAGCTGTTGATGCCAAATACATAACTAAATTGTTGCGCATCCAACCCAAAAATATTCTGATACACAAAGGATGATCCACTAATGTAACAAAAGAAGGCTCCAAAAGCAAAGCATTGAATACCACATTGCCCTAAAAAAGCTTTATCTTTTAGTAGCGTCTTATAGTTTTTGATGGCCTCTTGAATGCCCCCTGCTACACGCTGTTCTGTTGGTAAACTTTCACGGAATAGAATGGACCCCACGAGAAGAAGAATCGCAAAGCCTGCTAAAACGACGAAAATGAATCTCCACGTTTCATATGCCAAAATTTGTCCTCCCACTAATGGAGCGATAACAGGCGCCAAGCCATTGACCATCATCAATGATGCCAGCAACTTAATCAGAGCCGGTCCCGATGCATGGTCACGAGCGATAGCCTTAGAGATAACTACCCCAAAGGAACCCGTCACACCTTGCAAAAATCGACCTAACAAGAGTACTTCAATATTTGGTGCATAAGCGCAAACAATGGTAGCTACTACGCAAAGTAGGTTTCCCACAATGAGTGGTCTCTTGCGACCTAGCACATCGCTGATAGGTCCTGCAAAGAGTTGTCCCACTGCAATACCGATGGTCATAATGCCGATGGTCATTTGAATATTTGATGCCGATGTATCCAGTTCTCCAGGCATAATCGGCAAGGCTGGCAAATACATATCCGTCGCCAATGGCGTTACCGCTGTGAGCAATCCTAAGAATATAATTAAACACAATGAAACAGACTTACTTTCCTTCATGCTTTTCCTTTCTAACAATCTCCACATTGCGAAGCAACACTTTTTTTCCTCGCCAAGCCCATGCTTTGTGGCCGTACTTCGCTTTAAACTCCTTATTCGTCATTCCTTCTAATTCCTCCATCTCAATGTAGGATGTAACCTGTTGAAACTCTGGTATAGGCGTCATAGGAATATCTCGATTGTGAGGGCACACCTCCTGGCATACATCACACCCAAAAATGAGAGGTGTTTTACCAATAATTCGTTCTTCTTCCTCTGAAAGTTCCCCTTTACATTGGGTAAGATAACTTTTACAGGTTCGATAATCTAAATGATCTCCTTGTAAGGCCTTACCGGGGCAAGCACGCAAACAAGCACCACATTGCAGACAGCTCTGTGCAAGCGGTACAGAAGGAGACAATTCCAACGTCGTCATAATAGTCCCAATAACAGTATAGGAGCCCCACGTAGGGTTGATAAATGTTTGGTTCCACCCATAAAACCCTAAGCCTGCCAAGTATGCCATATACCGATCCGCTAAAGGTGACGTATCACAATGAATCTCGTATATTTCGTCAGGATAGCGCTCACGCAAAATATCCACCAGTCGTTCCAAATACTGTCGTACCACAACATGATAATCATCGCCCCAACAGTACCTAGCTAAATTCGTCACTCCTTCCCTAGGCATATAATAAGGAAACAAACAGACTATCGCGGACTTCGGTGAAGCAATAGTCGTGGACCCCTGCAATCGTTCTTCAATACTTCCATTCGTAAACGGACAAGGATAGGGCGTATCCAAATGTAACGACGCCTCCACCGGCAATGGCCAAGACGCCACCCCCACCGCAGGAATATTTAATTGTATCGCTAATTCTTCAAGTTCTAAATTTGTCATGCATTCATTATACTATACAATCCATAGGTTTTATATATAAACAGCCACTCATATATCATACCAATTACGAACAAAGACCATGCATTTGGGGAAACTTTATTTTAACTTATAGTTTTCTCTGGAAGTACTACCAAAAAACTCAAAACTAATCCCGCTCCCTAAGGAACGCAGTTAAGCGTAGCAGAACAAGAGACATTGTCATGGCCTATATACTATGCTATAATTAAAACAACAAAAGAAGAGCCATCGACGTCTGCTAGCGTTAGGCTCATCTCAAAAGTGAAAAATTGATTACGTCTAACGTGTAAGGTCTGGGAAACCTTATTCGTTAGGCGTTTTCATTAGCTATAAAAGCAACGAATAACTTCTACAATCAACATAGAAAATTGAATCAATAAAGATAACTTTTCATATGTAGTCATAGTATCACCTCCTCCCATAATAGGAAGAGATGAGCCTAACAACACGTCGTTGACTCTTCCTATTTATTATACTGCAAAATCACACAAAATGTTAATGTTTTATCAATACTACACATACTCCATGAGGAACGCAGTTAAGCGTAGCAGCCTTGTGGCGTCCCTTACTACCTAAATCACACAAACACAAGAAGACCGTAACATGTTCCTGAACAAACCTAACCACTGTATCAGTTTGAGAAGGAGTATGTTGCGGTCTTCTCTTTGCAATATTTAGTATAGATCGCCACAGGCTACATAGCAGAATAAGTGACGACCTACAGGCTGCATAGATTAGCAAGTGACGTGTTGACGTAAACCCCTAAAAGTTTTATCCTATAACATATTACTAATTACTTTTATCATTCAATACAGGAGGAACAATATGTCTATAGAACTACGAAAAGTTGCCATTATCGGCACTGGTCATGTGGGCTCCCACGTGGCATTTTCCCTTGCTACACAAGGTGAGGTGGACCAATTATACATGGTAGACATCGACAAAGACAAAGCTATTGCTCAAGCCACTGATATTAATGATGCGGTAAGTTACTTACCACATCGTGTAGAAGCTATCCCTTGCGAACCTGAAGATATCGGAGACTGCGATATTCTCGTTATTTCTGCAGGCCCTCTACCATCCCCAGAACAAGATCGACTAGATACACTAGGGTCCACCGTAGAAGTATTGCGTGAATTCCTTCCTCGTGTGAAAGCCTCGGGATTCAACGGTTTCATCGTGAGCATTTCCAACCCAGCTGACGTAGTAGCGGCCTATGTACAAGAATATCTAAACTACCCAAAACACAAAATCATCTCTTCTGGCACATCCTTAGACTCTGCTCGTTTGCAACGATTAGTAGCTGAACAAATCCACGTACATCGTCGCTCTTTATCTTGCTATGCTATGGGTGAGCACGGTGGTAGCGCTATGGTCCCTTGGTCTCACGTTACTGTATCTGGCAAACCGTTGAAAGAACTTCAACAAGAGCTTCCTCACCACTTCCCAACCTTTGATGAAAATGCCCTAGTAGAACAAATGAAATACGGTGGCTACCTCGTCCTCATTGGAAAAGGATCCACAGAGTTTGGTATCGCTGCATCCGTTACAGAAATCATCCGCGCTTACTTCCACGATGAACAAAAAGTATTACCTCTATCTTGTAAACTAGAAGGCGAATACGGCGAGCACAATGTCTTCGCCTCCGTCCCTGCCATCATCGGCAAAAACGGCATCGAAGAAATCTTGGAGCTGCACCTAACCTCAGACGAACAAAAAGCCTTCCACAACTCTTGCGAACGCATTCGGGAATATATTAAACTAGCACACACACTATAATTCCCTGAGGAACGCAGTCATGCGTAGTAGCCCTGTGGCGATCCTTTATGAATACTATATTATAAACCTAAAAGACCGCAATATACCTTCGAAGAAACATTATGAAATACCGTTTCTGAGGAGTATACCGTGCTCTTCCACATCCCCCACCCCTGAGCAAGGCCATTATGCGTAACAGCCTTTATGGCGCTCCTTATTAACTAAATTACACAAACACAAGAAGAGCACGGTGTGCTCCGAACAAACATTATGAAATGCCGTTTGTGAGGAGTATACCGTGCTCTTCCCTTTCGCTAATAAGATAGAAACGTCATAGGCTGTATAGCAGAACTATTTTGCGAACCATTTGGAGTAAATTTTTTGATATGTTCCATCTTCACGCATTGCTTTCAAAGCTTCATTAACTTTATCACGTAATGCTGTGTTAGATTTATTGAACCCTAATACGAATGGAGGTGCATCTGTGCCTTCTCCTACCAATTTAAGATCTTTGTCTGCACCTTGTTTCAAGTAATACATAGCCACTGCTTGGTCAATGATAGCACCATCAATCGTACCTGCTTGTAATGCCATGAAGATATTGCTATTAGAATCCATTTCTTTTACATCTGTACCAGGGATTGCTTTTGCCATTTCCACAGGTACTGTACCAATTTGAACCCCTACACGTTTATTAGTAAGGTCGTCCATTTTTTTGATATCCGTATTATCTTTACGAACAATAGTGATGAAACCGCCTTCTTTGAAGTATGGCTCAGAGAATGCTAATGCTTTTTCACGTTCTGGAGTTGCATTAATACCAGCTGCAATCATATCAATATTGCCAGATTGTGTAGCAGGAATCAACGCATCGAATCCCATGCTGACAAACTCTAATTTTAAGCCTAACCGTTTGGCTACTTCTTCACTTAAATCTACATCAAAACCAATATATTTATTAGTATTTTCTTCTGCAAATTCAAATGGAGGGAATGTGGTTTCAGAACCAACTTTCAACACCCCTGCTGTTTGTGTTAACTGCGCTTCTTTTTTATCACTACCACAACCAGCTAGCAAACCTACACTAAGAACAGCTGTACATAGGATAAGACCTAGTTTTTTCATGCTAATCATAATTACCTCCCAGAATATATTCACTACTTATGATTATTTATACATAAATTATACCACACAATTATTAAATAGCAAGTATTTTTTATAAAGTTTCTCTTTATAAGTATATCACTATTTTTATTTTACTCTACAAAAGATATTTACTATAATACCATCAAATACATCAAAGGGAAGTTGAACAAAACATATCAACTTCCCCCTAGGTTCATTATTTTAATACGTAAGACTATAACAGCATAATTATTTCACAATTAGTTACAATCCCTACCTACAATACTAACTACTATTACTTAATATTAGGCATTATAAAAAGTCTTTAATTTTATCTCGTTTCCCACGATTTCGCAGTTTTGTTAAAGCTTTTCCTTCAATTTGACGAATCCGTTCCCGTGTCACATTAAAGAATTGACCAACTTCTTCCAATGTGCGTGGCTTGCCATCTTTTAAACCAAAGCGTAATTCTAACACTTGTTGTTCTCGATCTGTTAAGCAACTAAATACTTCAACAATTTGTTCTCGCAACAAAATAAAGCTAGCCGCATCATCTGGAGCTACCGCATCTTTATCTTCTAAGAAATCTCCTAAATGGGAATCTTCTTCTTCCCCAATTGGCGTTTCTAAAGAGACTGGCTCTTGAGAAATTTTTTGAATTTCTCGAACACGCTCCACTGTAATTCCCATGCCTTCAGCAATTTCTTCTGGACTTGGTTCACGGCCTAAATCTTGTAATAATTGACGCTGAATACGTACCAATTTATTAATCGTTTCTACCATATGTACTGGAATACGAATGGTTCTAGCTTGGTCAGCAATCGCCCTTGTAATGGCTTGACGAATCCACCATGTGGCATAGGTAGAAAATTTATATCCCTTTGTATAGTCAAATTTATCTACTGCTTTAATAAGCCCCAAATTGCCTTCTTGAATTAAATCCAAGAACAACATACCACGGCCTACATAACGTTTTGCAATACTTACCACAAGACGCAAGTTAGCATCAATCAATTTCTGTTTCGCGCTACTACCTAAACGAACTTCTTTATAGGTAGCTCCTTCTTGATTACCTGCCTCAATTTGTTGTGCCAAAATGATTTCTTCATCACCAGATAGCAATGGAACACGTCCAATTTCTTTCAAATACATACGCACTGGATCATCAATATTCATCCCCTCAGGAATAGATAAATCAAGATTAATCTCTTTTTCTTCATCATCTTCTTCCGTAGCAATATCGATGTCACTAGTTAAATGTTCCACATCCACATCTACATCAACTTCGACTTCTATATCCTTATCTAATAATTCATCATGTAGATGCAAGTCACTTTCAGAAGCATGCTCATCATCAGGAATGACTTCAATATTTAAATTATT
This sequence comes from Veillonella sp. 3627, assembly GCF_003992195.1. Classification (NCBI taxonomy): domain Bacteria; kingdom Bacillati; phylum Bacillota; class Negativicutes; order Veillonellales; family Veillonellaceae; genus Veillonella; species Veillonella sp. 3627. The sequence continues at coordinate 11,956 of NZ_RQVG01000010.1, forward strand.
AAATATTGCATACATACTATCAAGCTGCTCTGCTGTTACTTCCATTTGCTCTGAAAGTGCATCAGAAATTTTCTTAGCTGTAATGACGCCTTCTCGTTTCGCATCTTCTAATAAAACCGCGATAATTTCTTGCACTTGCGATTCTTTTTTCTTCTTTGCCACTGTGCTCTTCCTTTCACTACATCAAGACCACTGTTTAATTAATTCTTGTAAATCCTGACACATTCGTAACTCTTCTATAAATCTAGGATCATTAGCTCTACTTAATTGGTCTGCCAATCGACTATGTTCCTTATATTGATTGCGAAGGGATTTTAATCGCACACTTCGAATTAAACTGTGCAATAATTCCTCATTCATTTCACGGTCAATTAAGACCGACCATTTGCCAAACATGTGCCAAGATTCTGCATCTAAAGCTCCTTCTAAAAGGATGTCCGACAATGTTTCACCTCTAGTTACCAAATCGCCAATTTTTTCATAATAGGCGCGATACATAGGATGCGATATGTCTTCTACTCCTATATATTGGGTCACTAAGGTATAAATATTATTATCTTTACCAACCCAGTACAGCAATTCTTCTTCATCTGTAAAATGTTCCTTAGGCACATTAAGTTCCTGCTGTTTTAATTCTATATTTCCTTGTCGAAGAAACTGTCTAAAGTAAGTAATGATAGTACTCACATCTAACCACAAAGGTAATGCCATAGCTTTTAAATATTCATCACGGCGCACTTGGCTTTCATGGCCTGCAATAAAAGGGAACATATCTCCCAAAACAGAACGCTTTCCTTCTACCGAATTAGTATCGTGACGACGTAAGCTTTCATTTAATAAAAACTCAAAATCTCTTGGCGATGTATCCACCAATTCTTGCCATGCTTCAGGACCGTGATTTTTGATAAAATCATCTGGATCCTTTCCATCAGGCATAGATACTACCTTAACAGAAAATTCTGTATTTTGCAATAATTCGATAGCACGCTTAGCCGCTGTACGACCAGCTCCGTCCATATCATAGGCAAGAACAACTTCCTCTGCTTGACGCATTAATAACCTACCATGGTCTTTCGTATAGGCCGTACCCAACGATGCCACTACATTCGTAATGCCTACATTATGACAACTCAGTACATCCATATATCCCTCTACAAGGACTGCTTGTTTCTTTTCACGAATGCTACGGTAGGATTGATAAAAGGCAAATAATAAATGTCCTTTATTAAATATTTCCGTTTCTGGGGAGTTCAAATATTTCGGATTACTGTCATCAAGAACACGACCACCGAAGCCTAACACACGCCCCTTTCCATCCATGATAGGAAACATCACACGTTTTCTAAAATAATCGTATATCTTACCTTGCTCATTTTTACGGCATAGCCCTAACTCTAATAACAAATTAGGGTCCACTCCACGTCCAATAAAGGCACTGTATAACTTATCCCATCCATCTGGAGCAAAACCTAAGCGAAACTTTGTTATCGTCTCCATGGATAGACCTCGTTTTAGTAAATAGTCTAAACCCTGTTTTCCTAACTCTGTTTTTACTAAACAATTATGAAAGAAATTTGTAGCTAGTTCATTCACTTCATACATAGATTCCATACGGGCCATACGTTTTCGTTCTGCTGATGATACGGTCCGTTCTGGCAAAGCAATGTTAGCACGATTAGCTAATCTTTCTATCGCTTCTGGAAAAGTTAAATTATCATATTTCATTAAAAAACTGATAACATTCCCCGATTCTCGACAACCAAAACAATAAAAAAAGCCCTTTTCAGGGGTCACACTAAAAGAAGGTGTCTTTTCATTATGAAATGGACAACAACCCCAATAGTTTTTCCCTTTCTTCTTTAATGGAATATGCTCAGAAATGACAGATACAATGTCATTGGCATCTTTGACTTGTTCAATTATATCATCATCGAAAAACTTGCTCATGTCATTCTCCTAAGCTATGTACTACAGTGTATTTACTAAAAAGTATAAATTATATATACGTTCTCTATCTATACTATTCTACACAAATAAAAAAACTCCTACTTACAGATACTTTCTTTTTCTTCACACTATATATGCAATTCATATATAGTGTGAAAAAAAAGAAGTTAGAGCAGCCAAAGGCTGCTCCAACCACTTATGTAGACTATTTTTTCGCGTAATCTACGACTCGTGTTTCACGAATAACCACAACTTTAATTTGTCCTGGATATTCTAATTCATTTTCGATTCGTTTAATGATGTCACGTACCAACAAGTTCGCTTCCACATCATCCACTTTATCTGGTTTTACCATAACGCGAATCTCTCGACCTGCTTGGATAGCAAAGCATTTTTCAACGCCTTCAAAAGATTCAGCGATTTCTTCCAACTTAGATAATCGTTTTAAATAATTTTCTAATGTTTCGCGTCTAGCTCCTGGTCGTGCTGCAGAAATAGCATCTGCTGCCGCTACCAATACAGCCTCTACAGATTTAAACTCTTCATCACCATGATGAGCGCCAATACAATTTTGCACCAATGCGCTTTCATGATATTTTTTAGCAAGATCTACGCCAATTTCCACGTGAGATCCTTCAATTTCATGTGTTAAGGCTTTGCCTAAATCATGTAATAAACCGCCTCGTTTAGCCAGTACTACATCGCAGCCTAATTCCGCTGCCATCATACCTGCTAAATGAGATACTTCTACAGAATGTTTTAGTACATTCTGTCCATAACTAGTACGATATTTTAGTCTACCTAAAATACGAATCACTTCTGGATGTAAGCCATGTACATCTGCTTCAAAAGTAGCTTGCTCGCCCGCTTCTTTTATAGTTGTTTCCACCTCACGGCGTGCTTTTTCAACCATTTCCTCGATACGAGCTGGATGGATACGTCCATCTACAATGAGTTTTTCTAAAGCAATTCGTGCTACTTCGCGACGAATTGGATCAAATCCGGATAAAATAACTGCTTCTGGTGTATCATCAATAATTAAGTCAATACCCGTCAACGTTTCTAAAGCACGAATATTACGGCCTTCACGACCGATAATACGGCCTTTCATCTCATCATTTGGCAATGTCACCACAGACACTGTAGATTCTGCTACATGGTCAGCTGCACATCGTTGAATGGCCATAGAAATAATTTCTCTGGCATTCTTTTCCGCCTCTTCTTTTGCTTGTTGCTCAAGATCTTTAAGCATCACAGCAGTGTCGTGACGAATCTCTTGTTCTACTTTTGTCAATAAAATTTGTTTTGCTTCATCAAAGGTTAAGCTAGAAATTCGTTCTAACTCTTCCATTTGTTGTTGATGCAATACCTCGATTTTTTCTTCCGCTTTTTCTAGATTGCGTTCCTTGTGGTGCAAGGACTCCTCTTTGCGTTCAATACTGTCTAGTTTTTTGTCTAATTGCTCTTCTTTTTGTAAAATCCGTCGTTCAAGACGTTGTAATTCATTACGTCTATCCCGATTTTCTTTATCTACATCAGCACGCAATTTATGAATTTCTTCTTTTGCTTCCAGTAACGCTTCTTTTTTCTTAGACTCCGCTAAGCGCTCGCCATCAGCAACAATACGTGCAGCTTCTGTTTCCGCTTTATTTAGCTTACCTTCTGCAATATTGCGACGCAATAAATAGCCTACTCCAAGACCAATTAATACCATGACTACGGCAATAATGCTGTATTCTAAAATCGTGTTCACCTCCCACTTGCATAAAAAAAGGAGAAGTCGATACATCCGCTTCCCCGGTTTCTCGCCCATTTTGCTTTTAAATTTTATTTTGCTTATTATTAAGGCTATTTTAATTTTAGTTCATACACCGTGGAATGTCAAGACAAAGCCCCTACTCTAAGTAGGGGCCCCATTCATAACAGATAGATTGAATTGTACTCACAGCGAATCCACGATTCTTCAAAAAATAAATTATTTTTTTCTTACTAAACTTATCTTCTTCTCCCTCTTCGATGCCTGCTAACCGCTCCTCATCGGATATGTGAAATCGTTGCTCTAATAGTTTTACCGCTACCGACCATTCATCATAGTCATCTAATACATGGGATACAGTAAGACCTCGTTCGCGCATTTTTTCACGAATGTAATAGGTACTATGCTTTTCTGCCTCCATATAGGCACGCAATGCTTCTTCCGACAATTCGTCATCGTCTAAGTACGATAAGGATAGAAGTTTTTCTTCTACATCGTGTATTAGCTCACTAGGCACAGACCGTTGAGACAATTTACGCCGTAGCTCTAAGGTACTTAAAGACCGTGGCCCTAATAAGCGTAAAGCTTGCTCCATAGCTGATGCAAATGTCCACTCCTCTTCTTTCGATGTACGAAATGCCATTATTCCATATCCACAGTTTCAGTAGTTGCTACTTCATCCACTTCTTCATCATGACCAAGTACATTCAATGGTTCTGCTGCTAATGTATCACGAATGATAGCATCAATTTCTTGAGCAATTTGAGGGTTTTCTTTCAAGAATACTTTGGCCGCTTCTTTACCTTGACCCATACGCTCTCCATTATAGGAATACCAAGCACCAGACTTTTTGATCACTTCAATATTCGCACCGATGTCAATTAAGGTACCTTCATAAGAAACACCTTCTCCAAACATCAAATCAAATTCTGCCACTTTGAATGGAGGAGCCACTTTATTTTTCACAACTTTTACTTTTGTACGGTTACCGACATGTTCTTTAGCAGAAGTCAACGCTTCCCCTTTGCGTACATCTAAACGAATAGTAGAGTAGAATTTTAAAGCACGGCCACCTGTAGTTGTTTCTGGGTTACCAAACATAACGCCCACTTTTTCACGCAATTGGTTAATAAAGATAATAACCGTTCTAGTTTTACTGATGGAGCTTGTTAATTTACGTAATGCTTTACTCATCAAACGCGCATGTACCCCAACGTGAGCATCTGTCATTTCACCATCAATCTCTACTTTAGGTGTTAAGGCCGCTACGGAGTCCACAACGATTAAGTCTACTGCCCCAGAGCGAACCAAAGCCTCTGTAATTTCTAAGCCTTGTTCACCATTATCTGGTTGGGAAATCAACAAGCTATTGATGTCTACGCCTAATTTTTTCGCATATACAGGGTCTAAGGCATGTTCTGCATCGATGAAGGCAACAACGCCACCATTACGTTGTGCTTCTGCTGCTGCATGTAAAGCCACCGTAGTTTTACCAGAAGATTCTGGTCCATAAATTTCAATAATACGGCCCCGTGGGAATCCACCTACACCAACTGCCAAATCCAAGGCCAATACGCCTGTAGAAATGACTTCAATGTTCATTTTATCTGCCGCTTCGCCCATGCGCATGATCGCGCCTTGACCAAAGTCTTTTTCAATTTGTTTTAAAGCCCCTTCTAAAGCTCTCATACGATCTTCTTGAGATCCGCTTTTCATATCAATTGCTGCTTCTTTTGCTTTATCCTTTGCCATTGTTCTACCTTTCTATTAATTCTTTATATACATATTGAATCGCTCGTTCCGCTACACTCTTACGGATACTAGTACGATCCCCTATAAATATCTCTTTATATACAGTTATTCCTCGTGGTGTACCTATACCAATATATACAAGACCTACTGGTTTTTCTTGACTGCCACCACCTGGACCTGCTATCCCTGTGGTCGCAATGGCATAGTCTGTACGTAATACACGAAATACACCTTCAACCATTTCCTTAGCCGTTTCTTCACTGACAGCACCATATGTTGCCAATGTCTCTGATGATACACCTAATACTTGTTCTTTCACCGCATTTGCATAGGAAATAATACCACCCTGATAATATCCACTGCTACCACCTAAGTCAGTCAACATTTTTCCTACTAGGCCGCCTGTACAAGATTCAGCAGTTCCTATGGTAACGCCTGTTGTTAGAGCCACCTTGAGAAAGTCTTCCAACACCGATGTATCTAAACTACGGATATCTTCCAAGCGTTCTAATAGGATAGACCTCCATGGGCCTAATTTCTCCTGACAGTCTACTTTTGATTCGCCTTTTGCAGTTAAGCGAATTTCAATGTATCCTGGTTTGATCAATAATGCTATAGTTGGATTCTGCTGATTCTGAATCAAGTCTTGCAATAGAGTCTCTAGTTGCATTTCACGATATCCATACACAGCATACCGTTCAGAATAAATCATCCCTTGCTGTCCAAAACGTTGCTCTAAAAAGGGGCTCACACTGTCTATAAAAGTTCCTTGTAATTCTGATGGAGGACCTGGTAACAATACATATACCGTATCATCCTGTTCCACTACTACTGCTGGTGCCACCCCTACTGGATTATGTAGTACTTTTGCCCCTTCTGGCAAATACCGATCTCGGTCAGATTCGTAAGGTTTCACCCGTCCTTGTTTCTCATAAAAAGAATCTACCTCACGACCTGCTTCTTCGTGAAATACCAAAGGTAATCCTAGCGCATCTGCCAAGGATTTTCGAGTTATATCTCCTTGGGTAGCACCTAAGCCTCCAGAACTGATCACAATATCTGCTCGCTCCCCTGCTCGTTGAAATACCTCTTTCATACGCTCAGGATTATCCCCCACCGTCGTTTGATATGACACAGAATAGCCTCGATTGTTCAGTTCTTCGCTGAGCCATTTCACATTTGTATTGACAATATGTCCTAGTAATAATTCTGATCCTGTAGAGATTAATTCTACGATCATGCTATCACCATCCTATATAGTTTCTACTACCACGTCATAAGCGAAACCTTGTGATACTTTTACAGTCACAATATCGCCTTCAGAAAGTCCTGTTACATCTTCTACATACATGTTACCATCTACATCTGGAGCCTGCATTTGCAAACGTCCACGAGCCAAAAATTTTCCCGGCTCTACTTCATCGATAGCTTCAATTAGGCCTTGATGAATCGTTCCCTCTAGATCACGATTATGTTCCTCTGAAACTTGTGCTTGAATAGCCATTAATGTATGGTATCGTTCTTCTTTCACTTCTTCAGGAATTTGGTCATCCATCAGACCTGCTGGTGTGCCATCCTCTTGAGAGTACGTAAATACACCCATGTGATCAAATCGAATATCTTTGACAAAATCTGCCAATTCTTGGAATTGTTCTTCTGTTTCTCCAGGGAAGCCTACAATAAGGGATGTGCGCAATGTAATATGCTCGCTGCGATTGCGGATTTTATGCAACAAGGCTACAATATTTTCTCGCGTATCCTTACGGTTCATACGTTGTAACACAGTATTATTAATATGTTGTAGCGGCATATCGATATACTTGCACACCTTTGGTTCTGTCATGATTGTTTCTAGCAATTCATCAGAGAAGTGTTTTGGATACAAGTACAACATGCGAATCCATTCGATACCTTCAATCTTCGCCAATCGTTTCAATAACTCTGAAAGCAGCGGTGTACCATTGTTCAAATCTGCGCCATAGTAGGTAGTATCTTGGGCAATTAATACTACTTCTTTCACACCTGCTTCTGCAAGCTGTTGTACTTCTCGTTCAATAGACTCCATAGATCGACTGCGATAGGCCCCACGTACTTTTGGAATGATACAGAATGTACATCCATTATTACATCCTTCAGAAATTTTTACATATGCACTATAGTCTGGTGTCGTCATCATCCGTGGCATGCCTTCATCATACATATTTGTCATACTATCCATGATACAAATACGTTGACCTTGTTGAATGGCCTCCACAGCCTCCATGATACGATTCCAAGATCCTGTTCCAATGAGGGCATCAATTTCTGGAATTTCAGTAAACAATTCTTCTTGGTATTGCTGACTTAAACAGCCCGCTACGATAAGACCTTTACAGTCTCCATATTGTTTATATTGACCAGCCTCTAATATAGTATTGATAGATTCTTCTTTTGCTTTCTCGATAAATGTGCATGTGTTAATAATAATAATTTCTGCTTTTTCTAACTCTTCTGTGATTTCATAGCCATTATCTTGTAAAGCTCCTAGCATCACCTCTGTATCCACCAAATTCTTGGCGCAACCTAAACTAATATAACCTAACAACTTACTCATGGTGTATCCTTTCTAAAACGCACTTGTCGTATCCATTCTTGTAATATCTTATCTTGCTCTTCTTTCACAATCCCTGCATTCCATAACACAAGATGATTGCCCTGTCGGTCTTTATGAGATTCCACCGTTTCTCTGGTTGGCAAATAATACCTATCCCCCTCTTTCAATACAGCTTGTACCCGTTCTGAAAGTAACCAACTCACAAACGCTTCACTTTCACCAACATTACTGGATCCTTTTAGAATCCCTACGCCCATCAAATCATAAGGAGTACCTTCCCTAGGATATAAAATCGTCAAAGGATATTTATGAATCTCATATAATTTGGCATCCGAATAATGTCCTACGCTGACCTGTACATCTCCAATAGCAGCCATGCGCACTGAAGATGGCAAGGCTTTTGCATACTGCACAATACGCGGTCGCAAACTATCAAAATAGGAGATGGCACCATCTAGTCCATAGATAGCACCAAAACTATTCAATAAAGTAGTGGCCGATGCATCGGCTACAAAATCAGTGACCGCTATACGCCATGGGCCCGTATAAGCTAAGGAAAACCAAGTGTTTACATATTTTCCCTGACTACTATAGAAGGTATCGTGTAAGGCTAAGACATAAGGATCATACCATATCCCTACCCATTGCTCATCCGGACCGTGGAATACTGTATCTACCGAATACGTTAAAGTAATTGGCAATCTACGAAAGGCTCCATGCTCAACCCCTTCACTGAGATTGGATTTTGTAGAAATCACAAGATCCCCTTGTTGCTCTGCTTCTGGCAAAGCTAACCGTGTACCCATTTGATTCTGCGGTATGGGAATAACATGTACTCTTACTTGTGCCTCTCTTTCATAGGCCTGTCCTATAGCCGCCATGACTTCAGGGTCCCCATCTGTATAGATAGTAATTTCTGCTCTTGTAGAAATCACACGTTGATCCACTTGATCTTGTTTCATATCATTAAGCCACAAGCCTACACTAAACATACCTACTACTACTAGTACATACACCATGAGCAATCGTAACCGTTTCATAGATTCACCTCCTTTACCTATTAGAGATACCTAACCAAAATTCCTTTTTTTCATACCTTTATTTTTTCGATTTCCTATACCAGTTTTAGAACCACTATTTGTACGTCCTTCCCCTTGCATAGACCCTTTTCCTCTACCTGTTGCTTTCACTCCACCCTTAACTGAAATTCTAGTCCTATCAGATTTTGGTGCATTCCGTTTTATACATCGCGGAGGAATTAAGCATAATGGTCCAAAACCGATTAAATCTCTGCGATTTGCTTTGATTAAGGCTTCTTTTACTAATTCATAATTATCTTCTCGTTTATATTGCATCAAGGCTCGTTGCATAGCTTTATCTCTGCCTTTTTTAGCCACATATACAGGCTCACCTGTAAGGGGATTGATTCCTGTGTAATACATGGCGGTCGATAAGCTACCTGGAGTAGGAATAAAATCTTGCACCTGTTCTGGAGTCATATTTTGATCTCGCAAAAATTCTGCCAATTCAATAGCATCTTCTAATGTACAGCCTGGATGAGAACTCATAAAATAAGGCACCAAAAATTGTTGTTTACCTAATTTACGATTCGCCTCATCAAACCAAGATTTAAATTTTAAGAAGTAACTTTTATTGGCTTTCCCCATGATGGTCGTTACATGCTCGGATACATGTTCAGGGGCAACTTTTAATTGACCACTCACGTGATGTTCGCACAATTCTCGAACGAAGTCTTTGTTATTATCGTCCAATACATAGTCATATCGGAGCCCCGATCGAACAAACACTTTTTTTACGCCTTTTACATTACGTACTTTTCGCAAAATGCTCACATAGTCATCATGATTCGTATTTAACTGAGGACATGCTTTGGGCGCAGCACATGTTTTCCCCTTACAGGCACCTACTTTTAACTGTTTATCGCAAGCAACATGACGGAAGTTTGCCGTAGGGCCTCCTACATCGTGAATATACCCTTTAAACCCATCCATAGTTGTCATGCGGTGAGCCTCATCTAAAATCGACTGATGACTACGATTTTGAATAATTCGCCCTTGATGGCTTGTAATAGCACAGAAAGAACAACTACCAAAACAACCACGATGGCTAGTAATACTGAACTGTACTTCTGCTAAGGCAGGTACTCCACCAGCCGCATCATACATAGGATGCCATTTTCTCATATAGGGTAAACTATAGACATGATCCATTTCTTCCTGTGTTAATGGTAAGGCTGGACTATTCTGTACTATATACCGATTACCATGCCCTTGCGCCACTGTTTTTCCATAGTATGGATCTTGCTCATCAAATTGCATTTTAAAGGCTTTAGCAAAGATTTCTTTATCTGCTGATATAGCTTCGTAAGATGGGCATTCAATAGCATTCTCTGGCACGGTGTTGGCAACATAACAAATTCCTTTGATAGCAGGTAATCGTTTTTGTAATTGGTCTTTATCTAAGGCTTCGGCGATTTCACGGATTTGCTTTTCTCCCATACCATAGATAAGGACATCTGCTTTACTATCCATCAAAATAGAGCGGCGCACCGTATCGGACCAATAATCATAATGGGCAAATCGTCGCAAACTAGCTTCAATGCCGCCAATAACAACAGGAACCCCTTTAAAAGCCTCTCGCATACGATTCGCATACACCACCGTAGCTCGGTCTGGGCGTCGCCCAGATTCACCACCTGGAGAATACCCATCATCACGGCGATGTTTCTTGGCTGCTGTAAATTTATTGAGCATACTGTCTAAATTACCTGCTGTCACTAAGGATGCCAATCGAGGCTTTCCCAAAACCTTAAAGGCATTCACATCGTTCCAGTCTGGCTGAGCTATGATACCGACTCGATATCCATAGGACTCTAATAATCTACCAATTACAGTAGGCGCGAAGGAAGGATGATCCACATAGGCATCTCCGCTGATAATGACAAAATCAAGTTCAGCCCACCCTCGTTCGTCCATTTCTGCTTTTGTAGTAATTAAATATTGTTCTTTCATTGTATTCCTTATACTGTATTACACGAAAAATAGCCAACCTAAAAATAGAATAATCAGCAGCAAAATACCACCTACTACAAATCGTTCTATCATCATCGTTTTTTGTCGCTTTGCCTTGCGACTTTCATAGGTTAACCGTTGTTTCGGCGCCTCAATCAATTCCTGTTCTCGAAAGGCATCAGCCTTCTCTTGTTCTTTTGATACCATTCTGCGTTTGGGAATCGTCAAGGATTCACCCATTCTATTTTTAAAAGTATCCACCAATCGACGACTATCTAAGCCTAGTAGTTCACTATAGTTTTTGATGAACCCTTTGGTGTACACACTACCTGGAATACGACTAAACTCATCATGCTCCAAGGCGTGTAGGTAAGCTACTTTTATATGTAATACATCTTCAATTTGTTCTAATGTTAAACCGCGTCGTTGACGCTCACGTCTAAGTTCCTCGCCAATCGATGCCATAGAACCTCCTATACATATAGGTGCCATCTACATAACGCAAATGGCACACTACTCTAATCTACTGTAAAATTTGGGAAATATAGTTCTCTAATTTGATCTTCTCCCATTAAAATATCGCGACCTTTACTACTATTCGTAGGAGGTCCAATAATTTTCATATCTTGCATGGTATCAATTAAACGACCGGCTCTAGAAAAACCAACTCGCAATCTACGTTGCAAAATAGAGGCTGATGCACTACGTTGTTCTAGTACAATTTGTACGGCTCGTTCCAACAGCTCATCTTGTTCCTCATCACTGCCAACAGCATCGGAACTTTCAACACCTTTATCTGTTTCTGCCATCATCACTTCATCATATTCTGGCTGCCCTTGCCCTTTAACAAAAGCAATCAATTCTTCCACTTCTTCATCAGAAATGAAGGCCCCTTGAATACGAATTGGTTTATTCGCTCCTATAGGATTAAATAACATATCGCCACGACCTAATAAGCGTTCTGCTCCTGCTTGGTCCAAAATGGTGCGAGAATCAATTTGAGTAGCCACTGTGAAAGCAATACGACTCGGTACATTGGCTTTAATTTTGCCTGTAATCACATCCACTGATGGTCGTTGTGTTGCCAATACCATATGAATCCCTGCAGCACGCGCTTTCGCTGCTAATCGGTCAATGGATTCTTCCACATCTGGATTGGTCATCATCAAATCAGCTAACTCATCGATAATAATCAAAATGAGAGGCATAGATTTGGTTGGATTTTGCTTATTATAGCTAGCCACATTACGCACACCCGCTGTAGCTAATGTCATATAGCGAGCATCCATTTCACGAACTGCCCACCGTAATACAGCAGCCGCCTTATTCATATCTGTTACTACTGGCAACATCAAATGTGGAATACCGTTATACACGGATAACTCTACCATTTTAGGGTCTACCAAAATCAATTTCACTTCATCTGGCTTACGACTAAACAATATGCTAGAAATCAATGTATTGACACAAACAGATTTACCAGACCCCGTGGATCCAGCCACCAATAGATGTGGCATTTTAGCCAAGTCCGTAATAACCGGCATGTCTGCAATATCTTTACCAAGTCCTACCGGAATACCACCACTCGCTTGTTGGAACTCTTCACAGTCCAATACATCTCGTAAATGAACAGCAGACACATTTTTATTAGGAATTTCAATGCCTACTGCAGACTTTCCTGGTATAGGTGCTTCCATACGAATATCAACGGCTGCCAAGCTCATTTTTAAATCATCTTGTAAACCCATAATTCGGCTTACTTTTGTCCCTTTCGCAGGTTCTAATTCATAACGTGTTACCGTTGGACCTTGGGTGGCATTCACCACTTTTGCTGTAATACCAAAATTATCTAATGTTTCTTCTAGCAAGACTGCATTATGAGCCACTTCTTCACTGGTCACAGGATTGGACTTTCCCTGTGAAAGCATCGTCAACGGAGGATATTGATAAGGCTTTTCTATCGTCCTAGGACGCGCCACACCATCCGTGTTCACAGCTACTGCTGCAGTATCTTCTTTCGTAGTTTCAATGGTTGGTACTTCTACCAAGGATCCTACATAATTAGTAGTTTGCAAAAATGATGGAGGTTTTATAGGTTCTAAATTTATAGACTCTTCTGGTACATAAGAGTCTTCGTCCACATCTGTGGTCTCCCTATCTTCCCATATATCCTGTAAAGAAGCATCGTCTGTGATAGGTTCCTCTGCTCGATCTACCACTAGAGAATCCTCTAGTGTCTCCACCATAGAAGTACTAGTCACTATCTCATCTTCAAGTAGTTCTGGCTCTGGAATATGGTTATGTGTAGTATCATATTCTTCCATTTCAGTAACATCTGCTTCCTTCTGTGCATTAGAAGCGATTACTTCTTCCACTGGTGTGGAGTGTACCGTTTCTTCTAGGTTTGATACCTGTGTTCTCTGAACTTCTTCAATCGCTTTTTCAGCAGATTCAGCACCAGTTTTTTCAGTAATTACATCAACATCAGATTCCAATTCTGTATCAAACATATCCTCTTCTATTTTAGGATACCTCGTATCTTTTTCACGATCATAGGCCTTACGACGTTCTTCACGCCATTCATATACTTGTTCACGAATGGCACTAGCTGTTTCTGTTGCTTTTTCTTGCGCTATTTCGAGACCCACACTAGCCTTATCCTTCGCTTTATGCAAGCCTTCACGAAGAGATAATTTTGTAATCCCCAATACACAAGCAAGGCCCAAAATAGATGTCACTAAAATGCCGCCAATATTCCCTAATAAGTTTCTTAAAAAAACTCCTAATAAACCACCTAGTACACCGCCATTATTTGCTAATGTTGTAGTTCCTAATTCATCTCCATTATCGACATTCCACAGTACCAGTTGCACTAATACAACTAGCAATAACGCTGTATATAGCAATCCTTTTCTTGTAATTGATGCCAATGCCCCTTTATAAAGCCAGCACCAGCCATTGTATAGAACCCATATAGCTACAACCCAACCACCTAGGCCAAAACCATAAGAGAAAATACCACTGATAATACTTCCTAAGGCTCCCAGTTCAATGCCGGCCATACCTACAAGTGCTAATATAGCAAAACACATGAGAAGTAAGCCTTTCACCTCAGTGCGAATTCCCTTAGGCTCTGCTTTAGTTCCCCTAGTGCTACCTCGTTTATCTTCTTTAAGAGGCGTAGAACGTTTCGATTGTATCTTTTGTCCCCTTCTTGGGGCCTTACCTTTCTTTTCCTCTGCCATCTTCCACTCCAAAACTCTGTTTCTATCATATACCTTAGCACTTTATTATACCATTTTCACCTATGAAAGTATATCGAATATTCTCAAAGCTGAGCCTTCTCACAAGAAAATAACCTTATCCTTTACGTGTTTTCCAAGCTTTCACAATTTCCCCTTCACAACCCCGTTCTAAAGGGGTATAGAATGTCTCACCTACTAAGGTATCTGGTAAATACTGTTGCTCCACATAACCATTAGGATAATCCTGTGCATAGCGATAGCCAACTCCATGTCCTAATTGTTTAGCACCTCCATAGTGAGCATCTCGTAAATGTTTCGGCACCTCACCTTGCTCCTTATGCCGCACCACATGGATAGCTGCATCAATTCCTAGGTAGGTACTATTGCTCTTAGGTGCTAAAGCTACATATACAGCAGCCTCTGACAATATAATGCGCGCCTCTGGTAGGCCCACCATATGGGATGCTTGGGCCGCTGCATTTGCCACCACCAAGGCTTGTGGATCTGCTAGTCCTACATCTTCTGCCGCACAAATAACGATGCGTCTAGCAATAAATACAGGATCCTCTCCTGCCTCAATCATACGAGCTAAATAATATAGCACCGCATCTGGATCAGAGCCACGCATACTTTTAATGAAAGCAGAAATTACATCATAGTGATTATTCCCCTTCTTATCATACCGATACACTCGTCGACCTAGTACTTTTTCTATAATTTCTATGGTAATTTCTCCACCAGATCGAACCATAGCCCCCACTTGCTCCAGAATATTTAAAGCCATACGGGCATCTCCATCTACAAAGCGGCCTATATCCTCTAATAGATCATCTGTCACAATCAGCGCTTTCTTACCTAGACCATACTCTTCATCTGTTAAAGCACGACGTAAGATTGCCACTAATGCCGTAGCATCTAATCGCTCTAGAGTAAGCAAGCGCAATCGAGATAAAAGAGGTCGATTCACTTCAAAGAAAGGATTCTCTGTGGTGGCACCAATTAAAATGATTTGACCACTTTCCACTGAAGGCAACAATACATCTTGCTGACTTTTATTGAAGCGATGAATTTCATCTAAGAATAAAATTGTCCTCTGGTGTAAAGATGTACGAATACGCATCGCTTCTTCAATAGTGCTTCGAAGTTCACCAATCCCCACATTGGTCGCATTAAGCATAACAAAACGACTACTAGTTAGCTCCGAAATGATTTTGGCTAACGTAGTCTTACCTGTTCCAGATGGCCCATATAGCAATAAAGAGGGTACCTTATCTTCTTCAATCATAGAGCGAAGAAATGTTCCAGGCCCTACTACTTGTTCTTGTCCAAAGAAATGGTCCAATGAACGTGGTCGCATGCGGACCGCCAAGGGTTCAAATGGATCTACTGGTTCCATATTCTCAAACAAATTCATCCTTACACCTCCCTATATTTACCATCATATATTGATAACTACTACCGTGCATGCAGTAGTACATACATATATACTTATACATAGTTGATGCCCGAGCTTCCTTCTTAGTAGCCGTATAGAACAATTCCTGTATAGTTTACAAAATCACGTTGAGCAACAAACTTGTAGAAACCTGATGTTACAACAAATATTATCTGTACATTATTATACATGCATCCAGTTATATAGTCTATATGTTCTCATTAATGCAAAAAAAATAAACCACCATAAGGCGGTTATAAAGGCCCCACTATGCCGTATCCATACCGTGTTTTGATCCTGCAAGGGCAGGTGGGTTTCCTCCTTGTAAGATTACAGTCCTCGTAGAGGCAGAGCGCCCTTACAAGAGTGAGAATCCCTAAGTTAAAATGTTGGCTCAAAACTGCGATATAACACGCACATAGCAGGAATTTCTTTACTCATAGTATAGCAGAAAGGAACGGTCATTTCAAGAAGAAATACACCGTCCCTTTCCTTAAAAGTATATCAATTTTCTATTGGACAAATTCGATTATACTAATTTTTCTTTTGCCACATCTGTTTTGATATGTAATTCACGCAATTGTTTTGGCGCTACCTCAGATGGAGCTTGGCTCATCAAGTCGGATGCACTTTGTGTTTTAGGGAATGCAATCACGTCACGGATGGATTGACGTTTCGCCATCAACATTACCAACCGGTCTAAACCGAAAGCACAACCACCATGTGGAGGAGCACCGTATTCAAAGGCATCTAACATAAAGCCAAATTTAGAACGACTTTCTTCTGTGCTTAAGCCGATCGCATTGAATACTTTTTCTTGTACATCAGATTGATAAATACGGATGGAACCACCACCGATTTCCACACCATTCAATACCATGTCGTAAGCGATGGCTTTTACAGCACCTGGATCTGTGGCTAACAAGTCCATATCCTCTTCACGTGGAGATGTGAACGGATGATGCATTGCCACAAAGCGTTTATCTTCTTCGTCGTATTCAAACATAGGGAAATCAGTTACCCACAAGAAGGCTAATTTGTTTTCATCAATTAAGCCACGGCGTTTACCCATTTCAAGACGTAATTCGCCAAGAGCTTTCGCAACTACAGCTGGTTTATCCGCAATCATCAATACCAAGTCACCTGGCTCTGCGTTCATTTTTGCACCAATATTACGAACAGTATCTTCACCTAAGAATTTCATGATTTGAGATTTGATCGTGCCATCTTCATTGAAACAAGCCCAAGCCAAACCTTTGGCACCATAGATGCCTACGAAGTTTGTCAAATCATCTAATTCACGACGTGGAATACCTGCATAACCTTTTACAACGATACCTTTTACTTGACCGCCATTGTCGATAACGGAGCGGAATACTTTGAACTCTGTATCTTGCACACAGTCAGTTACATCTGTAAACTTCATATCAAAACGGATATCCGGTTTATCAGAACCATATTGATTCATCGCATCATCCCAAGTCATGCGAGGCATTGGTAATGGAATTTCCACATCTTGTGCCGCTTTAAATACATGGGCAATCATTTGCTCTTGCATGTTCAAGATTTGCTCTTGGTTCATGAAGCTCATTTCGATATCCAATTGTGTAAATTCAGGTTGACGGTCTGCACGTAAATCTTCATCACGGAAACAACGAGCAATTTGGAAATATCTTTCATAGCCAGCAACCATCAAAATTTGTTTGAAAATTTGTGGAGATTGTGGCAATGCATAGAATGTACCAGGATTTACACGAGATGGAACTAAGTAGTCACGAGCTCCTTCTGGTGTACTTTTTGTTAACATTGGTGTTTCAATTTCCAAGAAACCATTGTTGTCAAAGAAATCGCGCATCGCTTTTGTCACTTTATGACGTAAGATCAAGTTTGCTTGCATTTCTGGACGACGAAGATCTAAATAGCGATATTTTAAACGAATATTTTCATCTACATCGATATTGTCTTGAATATAGAATGGAGGTGTTTTCGCTGCATTCAATACACGTAGCTCTTCACAGTACATTTCATATTTACCAGTTGGTAAATTAGGATTCACAGCCGCTGTATCACGTTCTGTAATTGTACCGCGTACGCACAATACATATTCATTACGTACATCTTCTGCTTTATGGAAGGACTCCATATTATGATCAGGAGATGCCACGATTTGCACAACCCCAGAGCGGTCACGTAAATCAATAAAAATCAATCCACCATGATCACGACGGCGCTCTACCCAGCCGCAAAGAACCACTTCTGTTCCTACTTGTTCTGCACCGATAGTTCCACAATGATGTGTACGGTGTAAACCTTTCATAGTTTCCATTCTAATTTCCTTTCACTAACTCAGTTATACGGTTTGTAATCTCAGCTAAGGATACTGTTTCTTGTTCAGATGTATCCATATATTTTAAGATGACCTTACCTTCAGCTAATTCATTATCACCAATTATAATAACATATTTTGCGTTAATTTTGTTAGCATACTTCATTTGGCTCTTCATAGATTTACCAGAACCTTCCATTTCTGCTTTTACATAGGCATTACGCAAGGTATTTGTAATTCTGAAAGCCTCTTTTTGTGCCATTTCTCCTAATGCCACTACGAAGACAGAGTCTTCTTGTTCTCGTTCTGGCAACAAACCTTGTTTTTCTAGAGCCAACAATAACCGTTCCATACCCATCGCAAAGCCTACCGCAGGTGTATGTGGTCCATCTAGTTCTTCTACTAGACCATCATAACGACCACCACCAGCAACAGCACTTTGAGACCCCAATGGAGTATACTGTACTTCAAAAGCAGTTTTCGTGTAATAGTCTAAGCCACGAACCAAGCGTGGATTTAAACTGAATTTCTCGCCAGCTGCTGTTAAGTATTCTTTCACATGATGGAAATGATCTTGACACTCTTCACATAAATTATCACTTAACTCCGGAACACCTACTGCCAATTGTTGGCACTTTTCTTCTTTACAATCAAGGATACGCAATGGATTCTTGTATAAGCGGCTTTGACACAGTTCACATAGTTCATCTTTTTTTGGTTCAAAGAAAGCAATTAATTTTTCTCTATACGCAGGGCGACACGTTGGACAACCTACAGAGTTTACTTCTACATTCAAATCTTTTAAACCTAGGTCACGCAATAATTGCAACACCAAAGAAATACACTCCGCATCAGCACTTGGAGCTTGTGTACCCAATAATTCTACCCCAAATTGATGGAATTGACGATAGCGACCAGCTTGCGGCTTATCGTGACGGAACATAGGACCAATATAGAACCACTTTGTAATCGATTCTTGTCCATAAATTTTATTTTCTAAATAAGCCCGTACTGCAGATGCCGTTCCTTCTGGACGCAATGTATAGGATTGATCTTTTTTATCTCCTGTAGGAAAGGAATACATTTCTTTTTGTACGATATCTGTAGTTTCCCCAATACCGCGTAAAAATAAGCCTGTTTCTTCAAACATAGGCGTACGAACTTCTTCAAATCCATAGGTCTTACATAATCGACGAATGGTATTTTCAATATAGTACCAATTTCCAAGAACACTCGGCAATAAATCTTGTGTCCCTCTTGGTTTTTGAATAGCCACTAGCTGTCCCTCCAATGTTCATTACTTAGTAAATCGCGTTTCTCTAATAGTCGTTGTATATCTTGAATATACGTATCTACATCTTTCGGCATGTATTGTTTTTGTTGCCTAAAATCAGCACCATCTATCCATTTAGAGACACTACCTGGTCCTATGGAAAGTATGGACTGACGTTCTTCTATCATTTGTATATTATAAATGCTTTCATAGTTTGGCAAGGTGTAGCCAATGTTCTCCATTTGCCCCACCATGTATTGTTGACGATACATATAGTATGGTATATATCCTAATTGCAATAATGCTTCATGGGTTTCATCTAACATAGTTTGGACCATATCCTCAGAAGGAATCTCTTTGGCAAAGCTACTCCCATATAAAGGACTACCTTTTTTCAACGCTAAGGTATGGACAGTTACATTGTGAGGACGTAACTGCTCAATGTATTGCACATTCTCTTCCATATTTTTTACTGTTTGACGTGGTAATCCTGCAATAAAATCCATATTGATAGAACAATTTGTGTGGCTCTCCACATACTCATAGACAGACAAAAATTCTGCAACGCTATGACCACGGCCAATGATACGCAACAAATCATCCTGCATCGTTTGGGGATTCAAGCTAATCCTAGTAACACCCGCATCTACAATAGATTGAACCTTGTTAGCATTCAATGAGTCAGGACGCCCGGCTTCTACAGTAAACTCACGGCCCTTTGAAATCACATCTCCCAATGCATGCACAATATGGTGAAAGTCTCCATCTCCTAAACTAGTAGGAGTTCCTCCACCCATGTATAACGATTGTACCTCTAAACCATATGTTTTAACAAGTCTTTTCAAGTGTTCTATATCACGATGATAGACATCCACAAAGTCCTGTACCTTTCCATAGTTCTGAATGAGCCCATAGGGAAAGGAACAATAGGTACAATGAGTTTCACAGAAAGGAATACCACTATACAAACTAATCTCCTTAGGAGATTGTTGTACATGTGCTACATACGGGCGTTCCAGTACTGCCACTTGCTCTAATAATTTCCACTTCACATGGCTAATACTATGGGTACTTTCCAGTTCTTGCCGAACCTTCTCTAAATCACCTAAGGAGTCCCATAGTTTATGGGTCAACTTTGTAGGCCGTACGCCTACTAAAGTGCCCCATAAACTAGTCTTCACACCCAATATACGTCTAAGCTCTGATAAGACTTCTCTGCCTATCAGTTTCCGACCTTCCACAGTGTCTTTTCCAGAAATAGACCATATATGAAGATAGTCTGCGTATAACTCTGATGGTCTCTGTATACCAGTCTCCAATAGCTCTTCTTGTACTCTAGTATGGCAGAACAACTGTACTACCAACCGTGTACCATCAGTATCTGCCTCTAGTTCACTGATAATATCCCCAAATTGTACTAACACACTCGGAGTAGACTCATTTTGCCTATACTCTATGGGAAATAGACCTTGTACATAAGGACTAGAGCCAGATTCCCTAATATCCGATACATATATAATAAAGTCAGGGTTGTCTTTCGATGAAAACAATCCCACTGCACCACATTGATGAGCTATGACAGAACCTAACTCCATAGGTCCTTCATAGCTATATGTATTATGCATGTTCTTTTTCAGATTCTGCTTGTTTTGCCTTTTCATGACACTCGCCACAGAAACCGTATACTTTTAATTGATGGTCTGTGGTATGGAAGTTCAATTTTTTAGCGATAATGGATTCTAATGTTTCCAACATATCATCTTCAAATTCTTTCACACAGCCACACTTAACACAAATCAAATGATGATGGAAATGAGATAATTCATCGCTATTTAATTCATAGCGATTACGACCATCACCAAAATCCAAACGTTTCACTAAGTCTAACTCAGTGAATAAGTCCAATGTACGGTAAATCGTAGCTAAACCAATATCTGGATTGTTCTTTTTCACTAAAATATACACATCTTCTGCACTTAAGTGCTTCTCTTCTGCTTCAATAAACGTTTGTAAGATAATTTGACGTTGTGTTGTTAATTTATATTTTTTATCTTTAATACGCTCTTTTAATTTTTCCATTGTTGCTTGTACTTCCATTGCTTTATCCATGATGTTCCTCTTTCTGTAAACTATAATATTTATTAAAATACCACAACCGTTTTGCTATAATTTGTGCTACAGCTGTCAATGGTACGGCAGTCATCATACCGATCATCCCAAAGAAATAGCCTCCCACAAAAATGGCTGTAATAATAACTAATGGGGGAAGATTAATAACATGCCCCATAATCTTAGGCATAATAATTTGTCCATCTAGCACTTGCAAGATCCCATATGTAATGGCAACTTTTACGGCTAGAGGACCACTAATAACAGCGGCTAAAATAATGGCTGGCGCCGCACTAATAAATGGTCCAATGATAGGAATCCACTCCGCGATACCCGCTAATACTGCTAATACAAGAGGATACGGCAAATCGTAGCAATAGCATACGATAAATGTAAGGCAAAACATATTACTTGCTAATAGCAATTGTCCCCGTAAATATCCTCCTAAAGTACGAATAATATCATTCACTACGTCTTCCAAATGAGCTGAAGTAGGGCTGGAAAAAATATTTAATATAGCCCGTTTAATACTACGTCCATCTTTCAGTAAATAAAATGTTAAAATCGGTACTAATAACAATTGTAATAAGGTACTAGCAAAGGAAACAATAGCAAGCACACCACGTTGTGCTAAATCCACTCCATAATTACCAATCGTAACTAGAGTTGAATTAATCACACCTTCAAATTGATGTGGTATGATACTTTCACCATCGATACCTTGTAATCCTTTTACCACTTCTACAAATTGGTCTAATACATATGGTAAGTTAATTAATAATTTTGTTAATTCACTAATTACTGGTACCATCACATATCGAACCAACACGGTAGATACGAGTGCCACTACCACGAAAGATGGAATAATAGCTAACCATCGTGGGCATTGTTTCCAATACTTTCGAATATATTGTTGCGTCATATTTACCCAAGGCCATAAGAGCAAGGTTAAAATAATAGCAATCACTAAGGGAATCACTACCGGTAATGCAATCGTTAGACCTATACTCGCTAAAATCAGTAAAATACAGCGTAGCCAATATTGTATAGATTTATCTCCCATCCTATCACCTACCGTACAAATGGATTAAATTGCTTTTCATCGCCAATTGTTGTTTCTGGTCCATGTCCAGGATAGACCTTTGTATCTTCTGGCAATGTATATAGCTTTTCTTTAATCCCCTTACTTAATACGTCAAAATCTCCATTAGGAAAATCCGTCCTGCCTATTGACCCTTGGAACAAGGTATCCCCTGCCAGTAAAGTTCCCTCTGTGTAATAACATACTCCACCTGGTGTATGACCTGGTGTTTCAATCACAGTAAAGGTAGTGTCACCTAAGGAAATCGTATCGCCCTCTTTTACATAGCGTACATCATCTACTTCTGCTGTAATATAGCGACCAGAATGAGCACTCAAATTCACCGTTGGATTCGTCAAACATTCCGCATCGCCTTCGTGAATATATACTGGCACATGGTACGCATCCACCAACGTTTTTACAGCTCCAATATGATCACTGTGCCCATGAGTTAATAAAATACCTTGCACCTTAAATTCGTGACTATCTAGAATTTCTTTTAACTTTTCTCCTTCGTCGCCTGGATCAGTTACAAGGCACGTATTATCTGCTTCATTATGCGCAATGTAACAATTCGTTCCATACGCCCCTAAGGGCATATAATATAACTTCATTTCTTAACTCCATTAAAACTCTTTACTACTCTCTAATAGAATCGTCACAGGTCCATCATTGACCAATGCTACTTGCATATGAGCTTGAAATTGACCTGTACTCACGATTAAGCCTTTTCCTTTGAAAGCCTCTACTAGCTCCAAATATAAGCGCTCTGCCATCTCTGGTGGAGCTGCTTTCATAAAATTCGGTCGACGCCCCTTACGCGCATCTCCGTAGAGAGTGAATTGCGAAACTACGCACACCTCACCACCTACATCTAATACGGATAGGTTCATCTTATCCTGTTCATCTTCAAAAATGCGTAAGTGGCTTACCTTTTCACAAATATATTGTACATCCTCTATTGTATCCGTATCTGTTACGCCTACTAGTACTAAAAGACCTTGCTTCGTACTACCAATAACAGACTCATCTACGGTAACCGAAGAAGAACTCACACGTTGTACAACGGCTCTCATGCTTTCCCTCCTCGATGGACTGAATATACATCTTTCACTCGGCGCAATTTCGTCATCACATAATCGAGTTGTGACAAATCTTTAATGTCTAGCATTAAATGGATCGTTACATCTTTTGCATCGTCAGTTTTCGCATTAATATTGGAAATGTTAATTTTCATTTCTGACAAGACTGCCATCACTTCCATTAACAAACCACTGCGATCATAGGCATGCACGGACACACTTACTTGGAATTGATCCTGTGTAGCTCCTTCCCAATCGACTTCTATCATACGATTCAAATCATCTGGGGTATGACCAATATTGGTACAATCTGCACGATGTACAGAAACGCCTCGGCCTCTCGTAATATAGCCAATAATGTCGTCTCCTGGTACAGGATTACAGCAACGAGCCATACGAACCATCACACCAGCTTCACCTTTTACAAGAACACCACTGCTACTTTTCTTAGATTTTCCTTGATGTACTTTAAGACGGTCGATGACAGCCATCGTATCTTTTCGCTGCTCTTCCTTAGCGACTTCCTGCTTATGAATGTCCACTAATCTGAGCAATACTGTATTCACTGAAAGTCCACCAAATCCAACGGCAGAGTACAGCTCAGCTTCGCCGCCAGCATTCAAAGATTTTCCAATCTTTTCTAGGCGACCATTTTTTGTTAAGTCCTTCCAATCATAGCCTAAGCGTTTCGCTTCTTTTTCTAATAGTTCGCGACCTTTGACGATATTTTCTTCTTTATTTTCACGCTTAAACCAGTTTCGAATCTTTGTCTTACTTTCTGTAGAGCCGACAATATTTAACCAGTCTAACCGTGGTTTCCCATTTTTAGAAGTGACGATTTCAACGATGTCCCCATTTTGCAGTTCATAATCTAGAGGAACAATCTTGCCATTAATTTTAGCTCCTACGCATTTATTTCCCACATCGGTATGAACACGATACGCAAAATCCAGTGGTACAGTGCCTTTTGGCAACTTCATAACGTCACCTTTTGGGGTAAAGACGAATACTTCCCCTGTAAAGACATCCAGTTTCAAAGCGTTAAGCAATTCTTTCGGATCGCTTGCATCTTGCCACTCAAGAACATGACGAATCCAGCCTACCTTTGCATCAAAATCAGCTTCTGCTTTCCCTTTATTACCTTCCTTATATCGCCAATGGGCGGCTACACCATATTCAGACACACGATGCATATCCCAAGTACGAATTTGAATTTCTACAGGCTGACCTTTTGTACCGATAACTGTGGTATGCAAGGATTGATACATATTCGACTTCGGCATCGCAATGTAATCTTTAAAGCGATACGGCAAAGGTTTCCACAAACTATGTACTGTACCTAGCACGGCATAACAATCTGGAATCGTATCTACGATGACTCGAACGGCATACAAATCATAAATTTGAGATAAATCTCGATTGTCCTTTTTCATTTTCTTATAAATACTATAAAAGTGTTTTGGACGACCTTTTACATCTGCTTTAATATGAGCATGTTCCAAAGCATCTTTCAAAGTATTCATAGTATCATTTACAATATCCTCACGAGCTTGTCGTTTTTCACTCATCTGTTGTACTAGGTCATAATATTTTTCTGGTTCTAAATAGCGGAACGATAAGTCCTCTAGTTCCCATTTAATATTAAAAATACCTAAGCGATGTGCCAATGGCGCAAAAATTTCTAATGTTTCTTGGGCTATGCGTTGTTGTTTATCAGGACGCATATGCTTTAAGGTACGCATATTGTGTAATCGGTCCCCTAGCTTGATGACCACTACGCGCACATCTTTTGCCATGGCCAAAATCATCTTTCGATAATTTTCAATTTGCTGTTCTTCTTTTGTTTGATACTGAAATTGATTTAGTTTTGTAACCCCATCTACCAAGAATGCCACTTCTGGTCCAAATTGTTCTTCTATTTCCTCTAAGCTTATCTCTGTATCTTCCACTACATCATGTAATAAAGCAGATACCAAGGTAGATCGATCAATTTGTAGTTCGCTCAATATGGTGGCAACCCCTAAAGGGTGCAAGATATACGGTTCTCCAGAAGCCCGTTTTTGTGGAGCATGCGCTTTATCTGCCAGTGCAAACGCACGCTCTATGACTGGCCAGTCTTCTTCTGGTAAATAGGACCGAACACGGTCCATAAATTGTCCATATTCTCGTTCTTTATTAAATGTATGCTCCTGAGGGGTACTTATAGTACTTACCATTATGATCCCTCCTGACTATAAGTCATAAACGTCAACGATGTGTGAAGTTCCAACTTTTGTTGCACATTCACCCAGCGATATACATGACGTCCATCATCCAATGCTTCCTCTTTTAGAATGCCTAAATCTTTAAATACATCTAAAGCAAGGATTGCTTCTCGCGAAGTCATTTCTTGTGGCTTACACTCTAACGCTTCTCGCTCCACTATATACTTTGGTGCTGTGGGAGACCGGAAAATATGTTTTACCACAGTATACATCTTGCGTAAGCTATCTACTTCTAGTCGTTCTCTTTGTTGTGAAAGTGGTTCCAAGTCTTGCACAATGAGTTGTGGCATCACCACGCCTTGCCATTCATTTTTCTGCAAAGAAAATGCTACTTTTACAGGGTCATCTGCAAAGATTTCCTGCATATAATGTGCCCCTTGCCAAGCCACCGCATCAATGGGGCCCTGTTGACCTTGCAAGATAATTTTACAATGATTTTTTTGAAATCCCATAGGGTACAGATTCTGCACACGAATCTTAGGAAGTGCAAACACAGGCGTACTATTCCCCATACCATAAGGCTCTAAAGTAGCTATTTGATCAATTAACTCAATGCTAATATCATCGCTATGCATAGCACCATCAACGGTGACAATGGGAATATAATCTTCTTCTGTTAATTGTTTACGGCAAAACTCACTAGCTTTTTCACGTAAGGCATCAATATGCTCTGCTTGTACACTAAATCCTGCCGCCTGTGCATGTCCACCAAACTGTATTAATGTATCTCCCGCAAAGGTTAACATATCATACATATTACAATGATCAATACTACGACAGGAGCCTTTACCAATTCCATCATGAATACTAATCACCATAGTCGGTTTATAAAAGGCTTCTACCAAACGGGACGCAACGATACCGATAACTCCAGGATGCCAGCCTTCGCCTGCCACTACAATACATTGATCCGCCAAACTTCCTTGTGCTAATACCGATTGATACGCTTCTTCAAAAATAGCTCGTTCAATCTGTTGTCGCTCCGTATTTGTTTCTTGCAACTCTTCTGCAATTTCCATGGCCTCAACTAGGTCTGTGGTAATCAGTAATTCTACAGCTCGTGTCGCATGCGTCACCCGTCCTGCTGCATTTAATCTTGGTGCTAAGGTAAACCCAATATGGCCTGCAGATAGTACTTTTCCTTCTAAACCGGCCACTTGCACTAAGGCTTGAATCCCTACATTGGGAGACTCTGTCATCTTACGCAAACCTTCACGGACGATAATCCGATTTTCTCCCACTAAGGGAACTACATCAGCAACCGTGCCCAAAGCTACAATATCTAAGTCTTCTCGATATTCTTCACCAGTACGACGCTTCCATAAAGCTTGGCAGACTTTGAATGCCACACCTACGCCAGATAAGTTTTTATCTGTATAGGGACACTCTGGCTGTTTATGGTTAACCACCGCTGTAGCCCTTGGTATTTGCGGCGGTGATGTATGATGGTCTGTAATAATCATAGACACGCGATCTCTCACAGCTTCTACAATATCATAGGAACTAATACCGCAATCTACCGAAATAATTAAATCTGTTTTTTGAGCAATCAAATATTCCAAAGCTTCTAAGTTGAGACCATATCCTTCACTTTGTCGCTCTGGAATATAATAAGTTACATTCGCTCCTAATCGCGAAAAAAATCGGTACATTAGTGATGTAGCCGTAATACCATCTACATCATAATCTCCGTAAATGACAATGGACCCATTCATGTCTAAGACTCTTTCGATTTCTTCCACAGCCTGTGCCATTCCTTTTAACATAAAAGGATCTAATAAATCATCCATTGTGCTATATAAGAATGTTCGACCTTCTTCTACAGTGGTAATCCCACGGTTTGCCAATAAATGAGAAACAATAGGATGCACTGCTAATCCAGAGGTCAATTGAGATTCTATTTCTTTTTGATGTTCGGCAATTTTCCAACGTTTGCCTTTTCGTTTATCTATTTTCATACGTACCTCTTGGAGGGATATTTCTTTCATTATCATTATCATTATTATACATGAAAGTCCAAGCATTTTCAATAAGTATCATTATTAAAAATATAATAATTTACCTTTATTATTACATCTTATGACAAAAGTAGTGTTTATAATTAAATTTCTTCACTCTTCAATTATCAATTTCAAACTCTAAAACCCCACCATAACAAATGTGAGGGCTCTTCGTATATGAGCATCCCACACATTTAGCATAAAACCAAAAAAGGTTGTACCCAAATGCACATACAGCATTTCAGTACAACCTAATGTAAAACCTGTCCTAATTCTAATTATGCAGAATATGACATCCATCACTTCTATGAAGCCATATACTACCATCATTACAAAGAAATCATCTACTCATGCACTACGATGACTACACTGGAAGTATTTCCCTATCTACATCATCTTAGATGATTCCAAATAACTTCATGCTTAAGTTACCAAAGAAGAAATGGAAGATATAATTCAATACGGAAATATAAAATCCTACTTTCCACCAGGTCACTTGTGGCACGTAGTGACTGCCAAAGAAGATTGGCGTTACCCCAGAGCTATAATGTGTCAACGTACAGCCGGGGCTATTCATCAAGCCAAACATTAAAATCGCATAAGGAATTGGTGCTCCCAAGGCAATTAAGATAGACGCAAAGGCAGAAAATAAGGCTGTAATACGAGCGGTACCACTGGCGAAGAAATACTGCGAGTATACAAAGACTAACGAAATAATCAATGCCGCCCACTCCCAAGACATACCACCTAACATAGTGCTGACGAATTTTGCAAAGACAGCTACAACGCCTAATTTACCAAGCAATCCAGCCATACCTACTAGAGTACCCATCCAGATTAAAATATCCCAACCTGTGGTTTCTTTCAAAATATCATCCCATGTAAGACATTCGCTAATGACACAGGCTAGTACGGCCATAATCGCAATGACCGTCGCATGTAAACCCGTAATTGTCGTAGTAGACCAGAGTAGAATTGCCCCCACAAAGATAGCTGCTACCTTTTTTTCCATCGTCGTGATCGGACCTAGTTTATCTAACTCTTCACGAGCCATAGCTGGAGCTTCTGGTGTTTCTTTGATTTCAGGTGGGTAAATCTTATAAATAAACCAAGGCATGATAACCATACTGAGCAAACCAGGCAAAGCTCCTGCTAAAAACCACTCCCACCATGTCACAGTGTAGCCAAATAATTTTGCTCCTAAAGATGTAATCAACAAGTTACCACTACAAGCGGTCAAGAATACAGTCACTGTACAGGCATTTACTGTGTGAGCCGTAGTCATTAGGTAGGCTCCCATGCGACGTGCCGTTTCTCCTGGTCTCGAATCAAAGGCCATAGAAATATTTTGCACGATAGGATAGATAATACCACCTCCACGAGCAGTATTAGATGGAGTAGCCGGAGAAATAATTAAATCTGTCATCGCCAAGGCATAGGCTAAACGCAAGGTACTCGTACCGAACCAATGAATTAAGGTATACGCAATGCGTCGCCCTAATCCAGAGTTAATAATTCCTCTAGAAAAGAAGATAGCCGACACGATAAGCCATACATTAGGCTCTGCATAGCCTAATAACGCTTCATTCATCTTAATCGAACTAGTAGCGACTGCCGCCGCAGATCCCATAAATGCCATTACCCCAGTGGGATATGGTCGTAGTATAAAGCCCACAATAGTAGCTGTAAAGATAGCTAATAAATGCCATCCTTGATCTGAAATTTCTGGCGTATGTGGCAAATACCATATGATCAGTGCCACAGCTACCACTCCCAATAGTCTTAGTAGTTTATCCATGTAGTATCCTTCCTTTCTCTATTAACACAGATCCTCCAGAGGTAACAAAAAACCCAGCACCATAAGGGTACTGGGTTCTGTAATCGCCAAATTAACGTTTGGAGAATTGAGATGCTTTACGAGCTTTTTTAAGACCGTATTTTTTACGTTCTTTCATACGTGGGTCACGAGTCAAGAAGCCAGCCTTTTTAAGACCTTGACGAAGTTCGCCATCAACTTCTAGTAATGCACGAGACACACCGTGACGAATTGCACCAGCTTGACCGGATGGGCCACCACCAGCTACAGTTGCCACAACGTCGTATTGTTCTAAAGTGTTTGTTAATACCAATGGTTGTTTAACAATCAACTCAAGAGTTTGACGACCGAAATATTCATTTAATTCGCGTTTGTTTACAGTGATTTTACCTGTACCCGGTACCAGACGAACTCTAGCAACGGAAGATTTTCTACGACCAGTGCCGTAGTATTGTGCTACTGCCATTATATGTTCCTCCTCCCGGTATTAACGGATATCTAATTCCAAAACTTCTGGTTTTTGAGCAGCATGTGGATGCTCTGCGCCAGCGTATACATTCAATTTACGGTATTGTTGTGCACCCAATTTATTTTTTGGAAGCATACCTTTAACTGCCATTTCGATTACACGTTCAGGATGTTTTTCCAACATCATAGCAAGTGTAGTGAAACGGGATCCGCCTGGATAACCAGAATGACGGAAATATTCTTTTTGTAATAATTTTTTACCTGTTACACGAACTTTTTCTGCGTTCACAACGATAACGTGGTCACCAGTGTCTGCATGTGGTGTAAAAGTTGGTTTATGTTTGCCCCGAAGAACTTTAGCAACTTCGGCAGCAAGACGTCCTAAAGTTTTACCTTCAGCGTCAACAACATACCATTTGCGTTCAATATTGTTCGCATTGGCCATAAATGTAGTTTTCATGCTGCTTTCCTCCTAATAACAAGAATGTATTAACAGAAGCAATTGCCACCTTCCGGGGCTAGTGGAAGTCCGTACAAATTGCTTACCGAAATATTATACTCAAAATGCAATGGATATGTCAAGGATTATCGCAAAGATTTCTTCAACAACCAATCGATATCTGTCTTCTCTGGAGTCACAACAAATTGGTGTTCTCCAAATTTTTCAAATCCATAGCGTTTATAAAAATGTTGGGCTTTATAATTTTTCTCCCAAACGCCAAGCCAAGCCCAATCAAAGTCACCAGACTCAGCGATGCGCAAAGCTTTTTCCAATAAGGCTTTACCCACACCTTGTCCATGGTACTCTTTGAGCACATATAGGCGTTGCACTTCAAAGGCATTCTCTAATTTACGCTCTGTTTGTGCGTCGCCCCAGTTTATTTTCAAATACCCTACCAACACATCATCTACGTAAGCTAGATATGTTTCACTCTCGTCATGGTCCAACTCACGTTTCAATACATCATGGTTATAAGCCTCATCAAAGAAAGCCTGTAATTCCTCTTCTGTATTATCATGACTGAAAGTTTCTCTAAATGTGTCTGCACACAAGTTAGACAATGCTGGAATATCTCTCTCTTGAGCTCTCACAATGGCGACTACAGAACCTATTGGTTCACGAGATTCCCCTAGGATGCGCACCTCTGGTTCCAACTGCACCCCATGAGCTGCATGAATCCGTTTTTGGACCTCATGAATCACACCTAGCACATCATTGGCTGTAGCGCCTCCACGATTGACCACAAATCCAGCATGCTTCATAGATACCTCTGCAGGTCCTACGGATAACCCTTTCAATCCTGTTTGGTCAATCAAAGTTCCTGCATAATATCCCGGTGGGCGCTTGAAGGTAGATCCTGCGCTAGCATGTTCCAATGGTTGTTTAGACTCTCGTTTTTCAGTAAGATCATCCATCCGTCCTTGGATATCCTCAGGATTTCCTTCCTGTAATTCCATAGTCACACGAACAATGATTTCATGGTTCTCGTGAAAGCGGCTATGACGATAGGCAAACTGCAATTCTTCTCGGCTATAGTGGTGCAAGTGTCCCTGCATATCTACAGCATCTACACTGGTTACCACTTGATCCATCTCTCCATCATAGGCACCTGCATTCATGAATACAGCACCACCTAAACTACCAGGAATGCCGATGGCAAATTCTAAGCCGCTCAAACTTTCACGTTGAGCATATTCGGATACTTCTTTCAAAGTATACCCAGCGCTCATAGTAATGGTTGTACCGTTGCGGTGTTGCTCCTCTTGCAATTCTTTCAAGCAAAGAACGACGCCACGCATGCCTCCATCTTGAATCAACACATTAGATCCTAGGCCTAGCACAAAAGGTTCTATGTTATGAGTATGTAATACACGCATGCAATCCTGCAATTCTTGTATAGAACGAGGTAGTACAAGTAGATCCGCAGGTCCTCCTATCTGAAAAGTCGTGAAAGGTGCTAACAGCGCATCCCTTTGAATGCGATCCAACGGAATCACCTGTTGCAATGCTTCCCATACAGCACTCATATTAGTTTGCCTTTTCTAAAATTTTCATGCCTTCAGTGATTGGTTCACTAATGATTCGATAAATATCATTCGCCACTTGTGTCCAACGTGCATGGGCTGTTAAGTACGCATTTGCACCAGAATTAGCTTGTACCATTGGCAATAAGCCTTCTAATTTTTTCAATAACTCTTCCGCTTCAGGAGCATCTGCAATTTTTGCATATTCCAGTTGCATTTGTAAAGACATAAATTCTTCCACCATGTCTTTTGCTGCTTGGTCGTCTTTAATTGCCTCTTGGGCTGCCATCATCTCTCTATATTCTTCGCTGTCGCGCATTGCTTTTTGTAATTCATATGCTAAATCGTAATTCATAATTCCTCCTCCATCCTATTAGGATTTCATTCTTATATTCTTTCATATATTGTGTATGCTATACAGTCTATATTATCTAATCTTTGGTCATTCTATGAAAGTTTATGATATTTCACTATATAGGCTATATTGTATGATT
This sequence comes from Veillonella sp. 3627, assembly GCF_003992195.1. Taxonomy (NCBI): domain Bacteria; kingdom Bacillati; phylum Bacillota; class Negativicutes; order Veillonellales; family Veillonellaceae; genus Veillonella; species Veillonella sp. 3627. Next base: position 44,654 of record NZ_RQVG01000010.1, read on the forward strand.
AGACTTACTATATTTAGTATTTTCTATAGACCAATACCTACTATCAAGAGGTTACACCTCAATAGATACACTTGGTCCAACGGCCTGCAAATCTGGGAAATCCAGTTGGCGCATAGCTTCATAGGCAATGATTGCCACCGCATTCGATAAATTCAAAGACCGCGCTTCATCAATCATCGGAATGCGAATGCATGTGTCTGGATTGGCTGCCACAATTTCTTCTGGCAAACCTTTTGTTTCTTTACCAAACACGAGCATATCTCCAATTTCATATTGCACTTCTGCGTGGGTATGGGCGGCCTTTGTCGTAGCATACCAAAAACGCCGATCTTTATATTGTTCATACACTTCATCCAAGGACTTATGTATTTTTACATCTACTAGATGCCAATAATCAAGACCTGCTCGTTTTAAATATTTATCTTCAATGGAAAACCCCAAAGGTTCCACCAAATGTAGTGTCATATGATTTGCTGCACAAAGGCGTGCAATATTGCCTGTATTACCAGGAATTTCCGGTTCTACTAATACAATTTCCATGATTCACCTACTATCTTATCGCTTAAAATGTCCGCTTTTACCGCCTTGTTTTTCCACAAGATACACAGGACCAATGGTCATAGTTTTATCGACGGCTTTCACCATATCATAGACAGTTAACAATCCAACTTGAACTGCTGTTAACGCTTCCATTTCCACCCCTGTAGGTCCCGTAGTTTTCACTGTACTACGAATACATACAGCACGTTGTTCTTCTACTAAAGAGCAGTCTACACTCACCTTCGTCAACGCCAATGGATGGCATAACGGAATGAGGTTAGACGTTTGTTTCGCTCCCATGATGGCTGCCAATTGTGCCACTGCTAACACATCACCTTTTTTGACATTCCCACTAGCCACAATACTAAAAGCTTCCTCACTGAGCGTAATAAACCCTTCTGCTACAGCTACGCGCTCTGTATGATCCTTTTGGGACACATCCACCATATGCGCATTACCGCCTTCATCAAAATGTGTTAATTTCATAGATACCTCCATGTGAATTTCATTATACCATAGAGAAGGGATTGACGTCAGTAATCTATGTTAGAGAAAAGAGTCTACGCAAAAAGGATTGCCACATTAGCATATGCTAGTGACAATCCTTTTATGTAGAAATATTTCATATTCTCTGCTATCAAGATCCGTATCCCAATGATACATTTCTATCTCTTCTGTAATTTTTATTTGTTCAAGGAACCAAGGAACTATTTATTTTTCATATTCCTTATATTATAGCTCGATAGTTTGACCTGGATCTACCACAAGTCCAGCTTGTTTATGTTTTGCTTCTAACAACGCCACAAAGGTTGCTGGTTCTTTATCGATGACAGGCCATGTTTTGTAATGAATTGGAATCGTTGTATTCGCTTGAATCCAAGATGCCGCTGTCACCGCATCTTCCACACCCATAGTAAAGTTATCGCCAATTGGTAGCAAGGCATAGTCGATTTCACCATGGCGACTGATTAATTTCATATCGCTGAACAATGCCGTATCCCCAGCAAAGTACACACGTTTACCAAAAAACTCAATGATCACACCTGCCGCATGACCACCTGGCACACCAGACCCATGAAAAGCTGGTGTTAAACGGATGGAACCAAATGGGAAATTAAACTTTCCACCTAAATGCATCGCATGGCTACGAGCCCCTGCTTCAGCGGCTTTTCGAGCTACCTCTGCTGTGGAGATCACAAGGGCATCATTCTTCTTGGCAATCACATCGGTATCACCATAATGATCATCATGACCGTGGGATACAAAAATATATTGACACTCTATATCCTCTGCCTTTGCCACATCCCATGTATTGCCCGTAAAGAACGGATCACATACCAACGTTACATCACCATTGCTCAAAGCAAACGTAGCATGACCATAATACGTTAACGTTACATTGCTCATAAGAATACCTCCCTCAGATTATCTTAGTCCAACAATATTTGTTAAGTAAATTATATCATTCATAGAAAGCTGGTCGCAAGATAAAGAGCATGTATACATAAAAGTCAACATCCCTAGGCCGCCACCTAGGGATGTTTGCTATATATTCATGTTACAAAATCTAGCTATATAGTAGTTACGCTTCCGCCCACTCTGTATGGAATGTGCCTTCTTTGTCTGTACGTTCGTATGTATGAGCACCGAAGAAGTCACGTTGTCCTTGGATTAGATTTGCTGGCAATACACCACGACGATAAGAATCGAAGTAATCTAAGGATGCACTGAAAGCAGGTGTTGGGATACCGTAACGTTTCGCAGCAATGATCGCTTCACGCCATTTTGCTTGATGTGTTTGTAACGCTTCTGCGAAGAATGGATCCAACATCAAGTTATTCAACTCTGGGTTATTTGTGAAGGCTTTTTTAATGTCTTCTAAGAAAGCAGCACGGATAATGCAACCACCGCGCCACAATAACGCCATATCACCAAAATTGATATTCCAATTATATTCTTTTGCTGCTGCTTTAATCAACGCAAAACCTTGTGCATAGGAGCAAATTTTAGACGCATATAAGGCAGAATGGATAGCATCTACTAAGGCTTCTTTGTCACCTTCAAAGACTTCTGTAGGGCCTGCTAATACTGGTTCTGCCAACACACGTTCAGATTTGTAAGCGGACATAGCACGAGCGAACACTGCTTCCGCGATGGTTGGGATTGGCACTCCAAGGTCTAAACCTTCTTGGCTAGTCCATTTACCAGTACCTTTTTGACCAGCTTTGTCCAAGATTTTTTCTACTAATGGAGTTCCATCCGTATCTTTTACTTTCATAATTTTAGCTGTGATTTCAATGAGGTAGGAATCTAATAGTCCTGTATTCCATTTCGCAAATACATCGCCGATTTCATCATCGCTCATGCGAAGTAATTCTTTCATCATGAAGTAGGCTTCGGAAATTAATTGCATATCACCGTATTCGATACCATTGTGCACCATTTTTACATAGTGACCTGCACCGTCATCACCTACATATGTGCAGCAAGGACCGTCTGCCACTTGGGCTGCAATGGATGTAAAAATAGGCGCCAATTCATTGTAGGAAGCTTCGTTGCCACCTGGCATCAAGCTTGGACCATTTAAAGCCCCTTCTTCACCACCAGATACGCCAACTCCTAAGAAACGGAAACCTTTGGATTCTAAGTATTTTGTACGACGGATCGTATCTGGATAATGGGAATTACCGCCATCAATTAATGTATCGCCTTGGTCCAAGTATGGCAAGAATGCTTCGATCATGTCGTCCACAGGTTGACCTGCTTTCACCAAGAACATGATTTTACGAGGTTTTTCTAACATCGCTACAAACTCTTCTGGAGTATGTGCTCCGCCGATTGTTCCTTCGTGGCTATAGTTGGCTACAAAATCGTCTGTTTTTTGTGGTGTACGGTTGTACACTGCAATGCTGAATCCATGACGGGCAATGTTGCGGGCCAAGTTTTGTCCCATAACAGCCAAACCAACTAGACCAAATTGATATAATTTTTCACTCATCGTCATACCTCTTTCTTGATTGACTACCGTGTGTGAGCTTGTTCTTCTTTCAAACGAGCCAACATCACTGATGAACTAAACATAATAATACCTGCGATGACGGTTGCCAAGGCTAGGTTTTCTCCGAAGACGATAAATCCCCAGAAGGAGTTAAAGAACACCCCTACATATTGCATAAATTGTGCCACTACTGCATTGGTTGCCACAAACGCACCAGTTAGGAAGAATTGCGCCACTACGGAAATGGCTCCGATAATCCCTAAATACAATGCTTGTGTTGCATTAGGCCACACAAAATCTGGTATCATCACGATACCGCCTACTAGCATGGTGGTGACTAAAAAATAAAACATGATTTCATAGGAACTGTGACCACCCTTTAAGCTAATGGTGCGAATCGTTGTATAGGCCGCCGCCGATAAGGCTGCTCCTGCAATGGCAATAAAAGAATACCAATGCAATCCCGATAAATTCCAAGGTTGAATCATATACACAACGGCTAAGAAGATCAATCCTAACCATTTAGCAGATCCATCAGGCAATTTTTCTTTCAACACAAAGTTGCTAAAAATCAGGACGAATATACCTGATAATTGAAATAGTATGGATGCATCTGCCATCGTCATATAGACTAATGCAATGAAATTACTTAAATTTCCTAATCCACCGAAGATACCACGTAAGGTTAATAGCCCTCGATGTTCCGTGGAAAAGGAAATTCCTTTTTGTCGCATCACTATGAGTACGGCAATTGTTCCTATGAGCCCTCTGAAAAATGTCACCTCTGCCGCCGGCATACCATCGCCTAGAAGTTTCACAAATAAATTCATAATACTGAAGGCGAAAGATGACATGAGGGAAAAGAAAAATGCTTGTACCATAGGTCACCTATTGTTTGAAAGTATCCACAAAGGATAGAATTTCTTCTTTCATAGCTTCTTTTGGAATCACCTTGGTGAAACGCAATGGCTTATGTTGCAACTCTGCCAATTGTTTCGGACAACCTACGCCTGTGACTGCCGAAATATTGTCTAAGCTTTCATAAGGAGTTGATCCTACTTTGATATCCAAGGCTTCACAAATCGGTGTTGGGAATTTGAAAGGATGCGCCGTGGAAGCAATCACCGTATGACGGTGACCATCTTCAGGATGAGCCTCTAGCTCTTTCATATAAGCTCCCATCGCCACCGCTGTGTGCGGATCCATTACATAGCCATAGGAATTGTACACTTGCTCGATTACAGCCTTTGTCATGTCATCGTCTACATAGGCGCCAGCAAACTCTTTTTGCACCGCTTGTAGTTCTTCTGGAGTGACAGAGAATTTGCCCTCTCCTTTCAGTGCTTTCATACGCTCAGCTGTCAATTCTGCATTTTCACCGCTCACATAATAAATAAACCGTTCAAAGTTAGAACTTTCCAAAATATCCATAGACGGAGAGATGGTTGTATAGAACGGACGGTTCATATCATAGGTACCAGTGCTGAAGAAATCTGCGAGCACATTGTTTTGATTGGATGCACAAATTAATTTACCAACCGGAATACCCATGCGTTTTGCATAGTAAGCGGCCAAAATATTGCCGAAGTTGCCTGTTGGCACCACCACATTAAACACTTCATCTTCGTGGATAGCCCCCGTATTTACCAATTCAGCATAGGCTGCCACATAGTACACCACTTGTGGCGCTAGACGGCCGATATTAATAGAGTTAGCAGAAGAGAACTTCACTCCTTTGTCTGCCACTTCCTTCGCCACATCAGCATCCACAAAGAGACGCTTCAAAAATTGTTGAGCATCATCAAAGTTACCTTCGATGGCTGTTACATTGACATTTGCACCTTCTTGCTTTTGCATTTGCTCTTGTTGCATAGGGCTAACGCCATCCGTTGGGAAGAACACTTGAATGTGTGTGCCTGGTACATCTTTGAATCCTTCTAAGGCTGCTTTTCCTGTATCACCAGAGGTAGCTGTCAATATCAACACTTCTTTTGTTTCTTTTTCCGCTTCCTTTGCTGCCACCAATAAGTATGGGAACAAAGATAAGGCCATATCTTTAAAAGCTTGGGTGCGACCGTGGAACAACTCCAACACGGATACTCGCTCTAACAAGGAATGCATAGGCGCCATATCTGGTGTATCGAAGTTCACCGTATTATAGGCACTACGAATCATCGTTTCTAATTCCGCTTCTGTGAAAGTCGTAAATAACTTACTCAACACAACCAGTGCAATTTCTTCATAACTCTTGTCTGCTACATCGCGGTAGGACAAACATTGTTCCGGAAACTCCGCCGGCACATATAAACCGCCATCACTTGCCAATCCATGGAGCAACGCAAAGGTTTCACTCACCGTTTCATGACTGCGCGTACTTGTATACTTCATCTCATCATCCTTTATATTACACAATATATTGTATTATCTTCATTCATTATAAATTAATGCTATCTATTTAGCAAGAAAAGGCGCACTATCATCTAGTAATACTACCTATACATCATAGATTGAGAACATAACTAGAAAGTCAAGACATCGTTTTAAATTGTCAATTCTACTATAAAGTACTATACTATGAAGAAGGTATTAATTTAAAACGGTGGATTTATTATATCCGCTATAAGATTTTATCATTCTAAAAAGTTGGTGCTTCATTTGAAAAAACTATTGCTCATATTTTTTACAATGTTCTTTTGTCATTTAACAAATTATGCTTACCAAACCACTTCCGATTTAGATATGTCAGCTACTTATATAGATATCCGTAGTTCTCATGCAAAAGAACTATTGGATGAAGATATGCCAGGAGCTATATGGATAAACCCTCAAAACTTACTAATTATCAATAATTTCTTAAAAACGTCTGACAAAAAGAAAAAGTACATCGTATTTTGTTCCTGTCCTCACGATGAACATTCCATAGCCTTAGCTGAAATAATGGATCGCGAAGGGTATGAAAATGTATATGTATTAGAAGATGGTTGGGATATTATTACAGACAATCATCTTACCACAAGGAGGTCTTAAAAATGAAAAAACTATGTATCTTAACAATCATGGCACTGTTCCTAGGCTTTCAATCTAACCTAGACGTATTCTCCGCCTTTGATCAACCTGCGACGAATGGCACTATGATCGCCAAACGAGGCTGTTGTTCTCACCATGGTGGTGTAGCTGGTTGCAACAGCAATGGTTCTGTAAAATGTAATGATGGCACTACCTCTCCAACTTGTACATGTTAATGCAAAGGTAAACGTATGAGATTTCGGTTTAGAAGAACCTTAAAAATTGCACCTGGTATTCGCCTTAATTTGGGAAAGAAGGGCATAAGCACTAGTATAGGTCCACGAGGCGCAAAAATCACTCTAGGTAAAGATGGAGTCAGAACAACTGTAGGCCTTCCAGGCAGCGGTCTATCTTACACATCTTATCACCGATATAACAACAATGGTTCTATTCCTTATACCCCTGTTTGCCCCTATTGTGGTCACCACATGAGAAAAGCTTGGCCCAATTGTCCTAAGTGCAATTATAATTTATTACCTGCACCCTCTGACAACCCTAATCCAGCGGATACAGAGACCTTAGAGGAACCTTCCTCTGTAGCAGGCTGCGGTTGTATACTTATAATTATATTGGTAATTGCTTTTGCTATCTACATCGTTTAACTATACAGTTACGCTATGATTCTAGAATAAAATTAACAACAACCATATACTATGACTGTAGTGCTATGCATTTGTATAGCACCACAGTCCTTTTTATTGACATTACAATAATCTCTTCAACCCTTAAAGGAATTTTTAAATATGATGCCCATACTTATAGAACTAAGCAACACCACCCCATATATTACATTTTGTAATATATATCATACATATACCTCTATTCTTATAAATTAGTCATACTTATTCATCTTGTTCTTGACATCGAAAAACTAAAAGAGTACAATACACACATACAATCAAACATTCGGGAATAGGTGCGAAAGCATAATAGAGAAGCCAGTTAAAGTCTGGCACGGTCCCGCCACTGTAAAGCAGAGCAAATCCAATTATGTCACTGGGAAACTGGGAAGGCTGGAGGCGCGTTGAAGCTGAGTCAGGAGAACTGCCTATTCATCATTCACCACTTGACCTACGAGAGATAGGGAGGAGAATCAAAGGCCTTTTTCTGATACTCCAAAATACAAGAAAAAGGATTTTTTATTACTACAATATGCGTTGTATGGGATACGTCACATATTGATGATCGCCTTATCATGGCCAAGTGAATTCACCATTATGGTATTAGCACTCAAAGTGTTGATATAGTTGTCATGATTTTGTATGGGCGTACATCATCATCCTAAAAAGAACCTGCCGGTGGGCAGGTTCTTTTTTTTGCGTCAATAGTAAATAGGGAGACCACTCACATACGAGTAGCCTCCCATATTTTTATCATAATTCTATTTTCTCTCTATCGTCATTGCCTTTCACATGGTACAATACAATTGCATAGGGGATTCCGGCCCCTTGTATCATACCCTCAAAGGCAATATGCGTGTCCAGCGCTAGCTTTAGAGGGTTTTTTCTTTGTCCATATACATTGCTTTGAAGTCTTCATAATCTTCCGCCATATAGTCCGGCATTATGGATAAGGCTTTTTCTTGGATCCATTCTGGGATTCCATAATAGGCCCCCGCTACAGCACCGACAATGGCACCCAATGTATCACAGTCACCACCGATGTACATTACATTGCGAATAGCCGATTCATAGTCTTCACTTTCAAAGAAACATTGCATTCCTTCTGGCACTGTTTTTTGACAGCTTGGCTCAAACCTATAAGTCTTATGCAACTCTTCCACACTGTACTCACCAGGATAATAGGATCGTACCATTTCTTGAATTTCTTCTTTCGTCGCTCCATGAAGTGCTTTGAACACGGCTAAAGCCGTCACTTCTCCACCTTTTAATCCTTCCGGATCATTATGGGTGGTACCTGTTACAATTTGGCTCAACAACTTGACTTCCATTTCACTATTCCCTACGTAAGCCACAGGGCTAATACGCATCGCTGCTCCATTACCCCAACTACCATAGGGCTCAGTCACATCAGATAACCCCCATCGGAAAAATTTTGCACCAAATCCGCCCATCGGTAATGGATTGGAAAGAAAATATTCTTTCATACGATAGATAGTAGCTCGTTGTAAATGTGTCCCCCTTCCTTTTACATCAATTAAAGCTCGTGCAATAGCACATGTTAAAATCGAATCATCTGTAGGCTTACAAGCCTCTGACAAAAACTCGAAGTCTCTGCTTTTGATATTATTGAACTCATAGATTGAGCCCGCCATATCTCCAATGATTGCTCCTAACATAGAACTCCTTTCCGGTGTTTCCACCAAACTCATTGCGATAATTACATAGATGTATGCAAAAATTATATACATCTGTGATTTTTCCGCAATATACCTCATTACATCTATTGATATAACTGAATTGTTACCATTATACACCATGTCTTTTTAAGGGACAATACCCCTCAAGAGATATAGACATATAGTGTAGAAAGTGATAGAATTAAATGTTATTAACATTATTAATATCATAAGTAAGTTTGTTTTTGGGAGGCACTATGTCTTTATTTTCGATGATAAAACACTTTTGTTTAGTGGCTGCCCCCGTCACAGCAACACAAGTTTCATTAATTCTCGGCAGCTTCGTAGCTGTCACCTTAACGGGGCAGTATAGTACAGTGGATCTGGCCGGCATGGCTATGGGCTATAATTTATGGGTAGCAGCCTTTTTTGGTCTCACTGGAATTCTTCTAGGAGTCACTCCTATCGTATCTCACGCTTTAGGCGCTAAAAAAACAGAATCTATCGCTTCTATTATGTGGCAAAATGTCTATTTAGGGCTTATTTTTGCCACAGGTCTTATTGTAGCCACCCTGATGGGTCTTTCCCCCTTGCTAGATATACTCGGTATCGAACCCGCTGCCAAAACGGTATGCCTACAATATATGTACGCTATGTGCGTCGCCTTTCCTGCGATGATGATCATGTCCGCCTTTCGGTACATCGTCGACGCTCATGGCAATACACAATATTCTTTATATATCATTAGTAGTAGCGTATTAATTCAGTCCATCGGTAATGCTATCTTCATTCCAGGTCTTGGCCCTATTCCCGCCCTTGGCGGATTTGGTGCTGGCATCGCAACAGTCATCGCCTATTGGTATATGATGTTCTGCTACCTTGGAATGATTACGTATCACAAGAAGTTTAAACACTATCAGTTTTGGTCCTCTTTCACAGGGCCTAGTTGGGTACTCATTCGCGACCAATTATCTTTGGGTATCCCTATTGGATTGTCTATCTTTGCGGAAATCAGTATTTTCAGTGCCGCCGGTATCTCCATGGCCAACTTCGGTACTGACATCATTGCAGCCCACCAAGCTGCAGCTAGTTTTCTAGGAGTTACCTTCTCCTTTCCTCTTAGTTTGAGCATGGCTTCCACCATTGTTATCGCCTATGAATTAGGCGCCAAACGATACGAACAAGCCGTCACCTATACATGGATCACCCGTGGTGTAGCAATCTTTATCGCACTTTGCATTGGCACCTATTCCTTTACCCACATCGATTACTTAGCAGAACTTTTCACCAATGAGGAGCACATGATTCCTTTAATTGAAAGTTTCATCTCCTACGCAGTGTTCTTCACCATCATCGATGCTCTAGGCACTCCGTTACAAGGCGTGCTCCGTGCGTACCGGGATGTGACAAGTGTATCGATCATTGCTATCGGCACCTATTGGGGTGTTACCGTGCCTGTAGCTTACCTTTGTTACACATTTACAGACTTCGGTCCTTATTCCGTTTGGATTGGATTATTAACTAGTACCTCCACTGCTGCACTATGTTATATGTATCGACTACGGAGAGTACAAAGAAAACTATTAGAAATATAACTATATCTCTTACGGAGCTGTTCTTAGAACGGCTCCATTTTTTTGCTTTGACATATCTTTTTAAATACTATAGAATATAGAAATGCAATTTAAACTATATATAAATGTATCATTATTGATGTATAACAGAAGGAGCTCCTATGGCTACTATAAATCCAAATTATGAAAATCTACAAGGTTCTTATTTATTCGCAAATATTGCACGCAAAGTAGAAGCTTTCAAAGAAAGTCACCCTGAAGCAGACATTATTCGCCTTGGTATTGGCGATGTGACACGCCCTCTTGTGCCAGCTGTCATTGAAGCTATGCACGCTGCAGTAGAAGAAATGGGTTCTGCCGATACATTCCGAGGTTATGGCCCTGAGCAAGGCTACGATTTCTTGCGCAATGCCATCGTTGAAGGCGATTATGCCCCCCTAGGCATTACTATTCAAGCTGATGAAATCTTCGTATCTGACGGTGCTAAATCTGATGTGGGCAATATTCAGGAAATTTTCTCTGAAAATAATATCATCGCTATTACTGACCCTGTATACCCTGTATATTTAGATTCTAATGTGATGAGTGGTCGCACTGGTAAAGCTATCGACGGCATCTACGAAAAAGTGGTATATTTACCAACCAATGCGGAGAATCATTTCTCACCGGCATTCCCAAAAGAACGAGTAGATATCGTCTATCTTTGCTGCCCTAACAACCCAACTGGCACTGTATTAAGCCGTGCTCGTTTGGCGGAATGGGTACAGTGGTGTAAAGATAACGAAGCGATCTTAATGTTCGACTCCGCTTATGAAGCTTTCATCACATCCACAGACACCGTTCGTTCCATCTATGAAATTGACGGTGCTCGTAAAGTGGCTATCGAGTTCCGTTCTTTCTCTAAAACAGCCGGATTCACTGGTACTCGTTGCGCCTACACTGTAGTGCCTCACGAAGTAACTGCAAAGAACGCAGAAGGCAAACGTGTTCCTCTGAACCCAATGTGGAATCGTCGCCAGACCACAAAATTCAATGGTGTTCCTTACATCATTCAACGTGGTGCTGCTGCTGTTTACACACCAGAAGGTCGTGCACAAATTAAAGAACACATCGCTTACTACATGGAAAATGCTCGCATTATCCGTGAAGGCTTAGAAGCCATTGGTCTAACTGTATTTGGTGGTGTTGATGCTCCATACATTTGGATTCAAGCACCAAAAGGCATGACTAGCTGGGACTTATTCGATACCCTATTAGAAAAGGTACACATTGTAAGCACTCCTGGTTCTGGCTTTGGTCCAGAAGGCGAAGGCTATTTACGTCTCACTGCATTCGGCAGTCGAGAAAACACCATTCGTGCAGTCGATCGCATTAAAACATTACAATTTTAATATCCCCCCTTTTCTCTATGAGAATTTTTCGCTATAATGGTACATGCGAAAAATAGCGGATATAATCCTCCCTATTTTATTTCATCATATACTGTAATCTTACATTACAGTTCGTATAGCATTAATATTAATGAAAGTATCAACTTTCACGAAAGGAAGTAACAATGAGCAACATTCGTATTGGTATCGTTGGATACGGCAATCTTGGTCGCGGTGTAGAAGCGGCTGTAGCATTACAACCAGATATGGAATTAGTAGGCGTATTCTCTCGCCGTTCTGGTTTACAAACTGTTAGTGGCGTTCCTAGCTACACAATGGAAGAAGCAGAATCTTTCAAAGGCAAAATCGATGTCATGGTATTATGCGGCGGTAGTGCTACAGACCTAATCGACCAAACTCCTGCTTTAGCAGCGCATTTCAATGTGATCGACAGCTTTGACACACATGCTCGCATCCCTGAACATTTCGAAAATGTGCGCAAAGTAGCCCAAGAAGCTGGCACAGCAGCATTAATCTCTTGCGGTTGGGACCCTGGCATGTTTTCCTTGCAACGTGTGTACGCTGAAAGTATCTTACCACAAGGCGATTCCTACACGTTCTGGGGCCGTGGCGTATCCCAAGGTCATTCCGACGCGATCCGTCGTATCGAAGGCGTAGCAGATGCTCGTCAATACACAGTGCCTAAACAAGAAATTATCTCTGCTATCCGCAATGGTGAAACACCAGAAGTGACAGCTACTTCTTCTCATCTTCGTGAATGCTATGTAGTATTGGAAGAAGGCGCTGACGCAGCTCGCATTGAAAATGAAATCAAAACTATGCCTAACTACTTCGTTGGCTATGAGACAACTGTAACATTCATCTCCCAAGAAGAATTGGATACCAACCACAAAGGCATCCCACATGGTGGCCTTGTGATCCGCAGTGGCGAAACTACAACAGGTACAAAACACATCTACGAATTCGGTTTACAATTAGATTCTAACCCTGAATTTACTGGTGCTGTATTAGTAGCCTTCGCTCGTGGCGTACATCGCTTAGCAGCACATGGTGGTCGCGGTGCTTTCACAGTATTCGATATCGCACCAGCTTGGTTATCTCCAAAATCCGCTGAAGAATTACGTGCCCATTATCTATAAGATATACGTTTGATAATAGTATCTTCGTTCATGAGATACACGAGGCTGTAACAAAATAGCACCCAATAAAATAGAGGAACGTTGATCAAGAAGTATCAACATTCCTCTATTTTTATATTTTATATAAATCTATTGGCAGTCTATATGCAATTATGGTATACTATGACTGTAAAAAGAGAGCCCTCAACGTGCACTAGGCGTTAGGCTCATCTCGAATGATGGAACACGAAATGCCTAACGTGTTAAGGTCCACTAAACCTTATATCGTTAGGCATTTATATTACTTTAATAATTTATCGCAACCAACAAAGGAGTTACCCACACATGAGCACAAATTTAGAAGTAGGCATTGTAGGCCTTCCAAATGTCGGAAAAAGTACATTGTTTAATGCTATTACAAAGGCTGGCGCAGAAGCGGCAAACTACCCTTTCTGTACCATCGAACCAAATGTAGGCGTGGTAGACGTACCCGACGCTCGTTTAGCGGTGTTGGCTGAGATGTTCGGTTCTAAACGCATCTTACCTGCTGCTATGCGTTTTGTAGACATCGCCGGCCTTGTGGCTGGTGCATCCAAAGGGGAAGGTTTGGGCAACAAATTCTTAAGCCACATTCGCCAAGTCGATGCCATTGCACAAGTCATCCGTTGTTTCGATGACCCTAACATCACACATGTGGCTGGTTCTGTAGATCCTGTTCGCGATATTGAAATCATCAACACTGAACTTTGCTTAGCTGACCTTGAAAGCGTAGATAAACGCTTACAACGTATTGCTAAATTAGCAAAATCTGGTGACAAAGATGCTCGTGTGGAAGCACCTATTTTAGAAAAAGTATCTGCTGCATTAGGCGATGCTATCCCTGTTCGTGCCCAAGGTTTAACAGAAGATGAGCTAGAGATTTTAAAAGATTTAACCTTATTGACAGCAAAAAAATCTTTATACGTAGCCAATGTGGGAGAAGATGAAGTATCCGACTACTCTGGCAACGAATTTGTCAAACAAGTAGAAGAGTATGCAGCGAAAGAAGGCTCTGGTGTAGTTGTAGTATCTGCTCGTATCGAATCTGAAATCGCTGAATTATCCGACGAAGAAGCAACTGCTTTCTTAGCTGACCTTGGCTTAGAAGAAAGTGGCTTAACGAAATTAATCAAAGCTAGTTACTCCTTATTAGGTTTAATTAACTACTTCACAGCTGGTGAAATGGAAGCTCGTGCCTGGACTATCGTGGAAGGCACAAAAGCTCCACAAGCAGCTGGTAAAATCCACTCCGATATCGAAAAAGGCTTCATTCGTGCGGAAATCGTATCCTTTGACGATTTAGAAGCTTGCGGTAGCCAAAATGCGGCCAAGGAAAAAGGTCTTGTTCGCCTAGAAGGCAAAGACTATATTATGAAAGACGGCGATGTAACACATTTCCGCTTCAACGTATAATAACCTACTAACAATACAGGCATATACAGTGTACTTTTACTTAAAATATCACTGTATATGCCTCTTTTAGTTAGCAAGGTCTGCGTACATATTCAGTTGGTTCTTTTCCCTTTTCATAATAATACATATGCGAAGGGGTTATTTTTTCTACTTCAAAGATACGCAATACTTCTTCTATGTATTCTTCTTGCACACCAATAGAGAGCCCACAAGCGCTAGATAGCTCTGGTGGAACTGGCATTAACTGATGAGGCACTTTATATTGCCCTAACATTTTATCTGCTTTATCTGCAAAATAGTAAGAGCTAAATAGAACGAGTACTTTTTGTGGTACCTTATCTGTAGCTGTATCAGGTTTCTTACTATCTACTGCAAAAACGTTCATATGCGTCTACCTCATTCAATCTTTCCAGGTCTATCTACCAATGTTACCACGCATCTAATTACAATGTAACAAATGGTTCTTGCATCATACTTTCAGTAATAGCATATAGATTCGTAATAGTGCCTACTTGTACTTTATCTTTCACCTCGTAAAAGTCCAAGCAAATGCCACAGCCACTCACAGTTACCCCTGCTGCTTCTAAGGCTTTGAAGTTTTCAATATGTTCAGACCCTTCTACCAGCATTTTAACAGCACTATTAATGCAATAGATGGCTTTGGGTTTCACATCTGTTTCTGTCAATACATAGATGAACGTTTTCATCAAATTACGACCTAACTCTTCACTGCCTTCACCTAAATAGTCTTTTGTCAGCAATAAGACTTTGCCACCCATAGAAGGGGTTGGCACAGACGGTACCGTGGTTCCCATCAATTCAGGGGGAACTGTATCTTGACTAATCGGCGCACCCATTGCTGCTTTTTCTGCTTTTGTTTTTTCATAAGCTGCAATACTGCGCTCCAAGCTACCTGTACCATTTGTCATATAAAATGGGGCCTCTCCACCGGCAATCGTTGTATTCGTTACAATCTTTCCTAGGGGTGCAGCAAATTCATTTTCAAAAATATCTTCCAAATCCAGGTCCTCTAAATCATGCGAAGTTTGAATATTTACAGCACTAACCGCAGTCACTTCCGCTTTCACCGCTGTAGGAGGAATCAATACAACGATGTAATTTCCCTCTTGTTCTAATACATGGTTTTCATAGCCTCGGTATTCTCCTAATTTCACCACATTGTCACGGCTTACATCATTGTCGACAATGACTTTTACATACAGATTCGCATCAGAATCCATCGCTTTTTTTGCTTCAATCACAGGCGCTGGGCATACTTGGCCTCGCATATCTATCGTTACTTCTTTATTTGACATAGACTTGTTTCCTTCCTTCCTGAATGACACGGCCGATCTGTGCAGCCTGTAAACCCTTTGCTTGTAACTCTCTAAGCAGATGTTCCCCTTCACTTTCAGAACAAGCAAATAATAAACCACCTGATGTTTGCGGATCAAAACAAATATCGCTCCATACTGGGTCTAAATGGTCAGCAAACTCAGCTTGATCACCTAATGCTTTACGATTCCCATACGTAGATGCTGGGACTAAGCCCATACTAGCAGCCTCTAATACATCCGTAAAGAGAGGAATTTGCTCCGCATAGAGTTCCACAGATGTTCCACTAGCTTTTGCCATTTCAGATACATGACCAATCAAGCTGAATCCCGTAACATCCGTACAACCATGAATGATAAACTGCGCCGCCACATCTCGAGATCCTTTATTAATCGTTCCCATACTGTGCACAGCTTCCTGCACACCTTCAGGGAATACGCCACCTTTTGCAGCCGTGTTCATAATGCCCGTTCCAATCGGTTTAGATAGAATTAAGACATCACCCACTTGAGCATCTCCATTCGTCCAAATATGACGTGGATTAATGAGACCGGTCACAGCCATTCCAAAAATAGGCACTTCATTTTCGATACTGTGACCACCAAGAAGAGCTACTCCCGTCTCCAGTAAGACCTCATTGGCACCTTCTAAGACCTCACGAAGGACACCTTCTTTCACTAAAGACACAGGAAATCCTACAATATTCAATGCTGATATAGGCGTGCCCCCCATGGCATATATATCACTTAAACTATTGCAAGCCGCTACTCTACCAAAGAATCTCGGATCTGCCACTGGAGGTGTAAAAAAATCCACCGTCTGTACAATAGCTTGACTTTCATTAATTTGATACACTCCAGCATCTTCCATACCAGATGCATCGGTCAATACAGCTGGATGTGTAGGCATCTTCATATGTTGCAACACATCCTCTAAAATGTGCGGCCCAATCTTGCAAGCACAACCGCCCTTAGCTGCATATTTCGTTAAATCAACCATAGGTATCCCTTTCCTAGAAAATTATTATGATTTACGAATCATATTTTATTCTTCTGTTGCTTCTTTTCTGGATACTATCTTTTTTACATTCTTTTCAAACTTAGATCGTGGTATCATCACTTGATGCCCACAGCCTTCACAGACTGTTACGAAATCAACGCCAGTTCGTTTAATCTCCCAATTCTGACTACCACAAGGATGGGGTTTCTTCATTTGTACCACATCACCTACTTGGTATTTTATAAATCCCATAGGCACCTCCTATTTCCATGATTATGTTTATAGTATATCATCTAACTTTATATTTCTCTATAGGGCCGTATGGGTATTACTAAAAGTTTGCACTAAGTCTGTCAACCCTCTCATCAGTACTGATGACTGCTATCACTTGTTAGCAACTGACAACTCCCCTTTTCTGTTTCATAACTAAGAAACCCTATAAATAGAGGGATTTCTATGTATTATCATTACAGCTTTATCTCTTGAGTTCGATTCTCAATTTCTTTTCTGTGTAATCCCTTTATTTTTATAGGGAATTAAATAGCTATAAATGCGATACTATAGCCGATTGAGAGGCTTTATCATTTACAAAAAATTTTAAATTTTTCTAAAAAAAGACTTGCATTTCTCATTTTCATAGTCTATAATGTAATCAACAATGATTATTCGTTAAGTAACGAAATCAATAGGGACTTGTTCAAGTGAACAAGCCCACTATACAAATAAGTATTTATTTTATTACAACAATGTAAAGTACATGGAGGAACAAAATGCCAGAATTAAAAGGTACTCAAACAGAAAAAAATCTTCAAGCAGCATTCGCTGGTGAATCTCAAGCTAACCGTAAATATACATACTATGCAAGTGCAGCTCGTAAAGCTGGTATGAACAAAATCGCTGATTACTTCGAAGAAACAGCAATCAACGAATCCGCTCATGCTAAAGTATGGTTCAAATTGTTACACGGTGGCGATGTAAACGCTGACGTAGCAATCAACTTAAAAGATGCTGCTGCTGGCGAACACTACGAACACACTGTAATGTACCCAGAATTTGCTAAAGTTGCAAAAGAAGAAGGTTTCGCTAAAATCGCTTACTTATTCGAACAAGTTGGTGTTATCGAAGCTCGTCACGAAGAACGTTACCTTGACCTTGTAACTGCTGTTGAAGGCGGTAAAGTGTTCAAACGTGAACAACCAGTTGCTTGGATCTGTGCTAACTGTGGTTATATCCACATCGGTGAAGAAGCTCCAAAACTTTGCCCAGTATGTGCTCATCCACAAGCATTCTTCTCTCAACACGGAGAAACTCTTATCTAATCAGTAAGCCGAGTGGTTTCTTAGATAAGTACTATAAGATTGTATCAAGTGATACAAAACAACCTACATAGAGAACTAAGTAGTTCTAAGGGTAAGTACCCCATACAAATTATATACTAAGTAGTAATGATATATACCCAAGTGGGTCAAATTACATATACCTTATCCCAAGTGGGTTAGAACTAGTATAGGTATACTAAAGCGACTGTGAAAACAGTCGCTTTTTTGTACCCTAACTCATAAGTATATAGGTTCATAGGTATCCTCCATATAGTAGCTATACATATCTTTCACCATGTATCATCGTATCTTCATATTACTAGGATATACTTTAACTACAAGGTCCACTTCTCAAGATGGATACTAGTATGTAACAAACCCTTACACGCAGTTGTTTTCAAAATATACCTGCGGTGATAAACACTACTAGGTACTGAACTATATTTTACAAATGTAATGATGAAAAGGAGACACTTATGAAACGTGCACTACTCTTGACAACACTAGCCATGACTATTGGTTCTTCCGCTTTTGCTTCATCCATCAACTACCCTAGTTTTCAAAGCGACCATACACCTATGTCTTTTAAAATGGTATCTACTGAGGATATGAAAGCATACACGAAAGATTTGGAAACTTACTTAGCAGATACAGATGCAGTGATTCAAATGTTGATTACTAAAAAACGTGCTGCTATCGATGCTTACAATGCGGGTGTACGTGAATATAACAAGGATGATTTTTTTCATAAAGATCGTGTAGAACCTTACTCCTATGATGAAAGTTACTCCCAAACTAAACGTGTAGGTGGTCATACATACCATACCTTTGGTGATACTGTGATTATCACATCACCTAACTCTATTCCTGTAGTTGAAGAAACAAAATCACAAAAAAAGGAAGAGGATGACGCCTTCGCACGCATGATGCGTCGTATGGAACGCCACCTAGGCATTGATCGCTGGTAAGGTTTCCTATATATACCCTTAAATACCCTTAAATAGCCTTACCTATATTCTTTTATATTCCCTTCCCTATATCAATATATACCCCATACAAATAAGGGCCTCTGTCGCACGATAGAGGTCCTTATTTTACATCTGTCATGGCACATTCAAGGAATAGAATATCCTATTTTCTTCAACTCCATGATAGAAAAAAGCTGCAACCTACGCGATATCAATAGGTTGCAGCTGTATATCTTTTAGTACTTTCATCATAGATACATGATGCATCTAATACATTACTTATACCTTATCGAATTGTTTTTGTGTCGTTAAAGGCTTCTTGGTCAAAAGTTCCTTGCAAACGATCTACTACAATAGCATTTGTCATAGAACCACTTACATTTAACATTGTACGTCCCATATCTACAATAGGGTCTACTGCTAAAATTGGAGAAATGGAGCCGAAGAATGCTCCCATACCAGTACCAGATAAGGATACGGATGCTGCCATAGTTGCTGTACCTGGAACTCCTGCAATCCCTAAGGAGCCTAATGCAATTACGATAACGCTCATCACATACATTGTAAAGTCTAATGGCACTCCAGATACGCGAGCGATATAAACGATACATAAGGCTGGGAAGATACCTGCACAGCCTTGCATGCCTGCTGTCGTACCAAAACTTGCTACTGTATTCGCAGTAGCAGGATTAACACCTAATTTTTTAGTTAATGTTTCTACCGTCAATGGTAATACACCCATACTAGAACGAGATGTGAAAGCCAAGATTAAGGCTTCTTTTGCTTTACGGAAATACATGATTGGACTAACGCCAAACATAGTTAATAATACAGCTTGTACTACTAACATGATTGCAACACCTACATAGATTAAGATAATAAACAAGCCCATGTCAGCAATAGCGCCAAACCCTTTTTGCGCCAATGTTGTGGCCAACAACGCCACAACACCATATGGCATTAAGCCGATCACAAAATCTGCTACCCAGAAGATAACTGTGTGCACTTCATCAAATAATTTTGTGACTACTTCTAAATCACTGGCACCATGTTGTTTCACAAGTCTAGCAACACCACCAATAATAACGCCAAATACAACAACAGCAATAACATTAGTTTGCGCCATTGCATTAATAGGATTTGCTGGTATCAAGGCACGCAATGTATCTACAACAGGTTTTACCTCTCGCATTTTAGAATCACCAACCACTGCTAAGGTACCTTCTCCTAATCCTGTTACAGTGCCTAGTACTAAACCTACAATAGCAGCAATACCTACCATGATTAAAGCTACTACACCTGTGGAGGATACAAGGCGTTTTAAGTTCGCATTCGTATCCATATGTAAAATAACATGAACAATGGAAATAAATACCACAGGAATTACGAGCATTCGGATTAAATCAATGAATCCTCCCCCAATAAGAGAGAACCACTTCGTGCTTTCCTTAATAAATACCACGTCCATTGGGTTTTTAGGGAATCCTGCAATCAATTGCACCGCAACCCCTAACACAGCACCTACTACAGTGGCAATCATTACCAATGTGCCGAATTGAATATTTCTTTTTTGAAGAAAATACACGTATCCCAATGCAATAAGGAATAACACAAGTATTCCTACTGTCATGGGATCGCTAATCATGAGAAATTGTGTAAAAAATGGCATATCCATACAAATTCCCCTTCCTTTCCAGACCTAACTATAGTCCAATTACTTCTTGATTCCCTGCACTGTACAGGCAATAATATGACCCAATTATATCATTCTCAATATAGTACGTCAATATTCCTACTTTTTATATAGGTTTATATCCATGAGTTATAATCATAAACTAAACCATAATTAACAGCATTAGTTAACAAATATAGGAGACGAATTATAAAATTTATAGTACAATAGAATAGTAAAGGTTAACAATAAGAGATCTATTGTACGATGATGTGCGCCCATGAATAGAAACGAACTAACATGACATCTGACTACGTATGTTTAGGAGGATACCATGGATACATCTTACTATTATAATTTTATCATCTTAGTACAAACGGGGAATATGACGCAAGCAGCAGAGATACTGCACATTACGCAACCAGCTTTAAGTAAGCAACTCAAGTACTTAGAAGCAGAATTTGGTACCCCCCTATTAGTTATCAAGCGTGGCCAGCGTGGAGCTAGCTTTCACCTCACCGAAGCCGGTCGCATTTTCTATGAAAAAGCACAACAATTGTGTTCCATTGAGGAGTCTACCTACGCTGATGTAAAGCGTCTTAGTTCTGAGGTAGAAGGCACTCTTCGTATCGCCTCCTCTGCCTCTAGGTCTACCGCCTTAATTCAGCAATATTTGCATTTCTTTTCCCGCCAATACCCTGTAGTGCGTTATGAAATTTATGAAGGATTAATGACAGATGTAACCGAATCTTTATTAAATGGTAGCGCTGAAATTGGTCTATGCAACGAGCAAATGGTAGATACTAACAAATTTGATGTTCTCTATACGCAAACGGAGGACTTATATGCTCTGTTCCGAAAAGATTTATTTTGGACAGACCGTGACCTAGAAAGTATTTCTTGGAATGATATTGCCAAATGTCCTCTTAGCTTGTCTGGTGGTTCTGTACGTATGTTGATGCAAGCTCATCACAATGACTTCTCTTCTCTCAATGTTATTTCTGTAACTACCACGAAGAGTTCTGCCATTGAATGGGCTCAATCTGGACGTACCATAGCCATTATTCCTATGGATGGACAGGAAACCGTATCTCATCCAGATATGACTCGCATTAAGTTAACAGAACTGACCAACACATTCTATAAAGCATTTATCACCATCAAAGGACAACCTTTGTCCATGGTGGCACAACAGTTTTTAGAATTCTACAAAGCGCATTCAGGAGAATAGTAGCTACGAGGCTATGCATTTTATATCCATGTGAACAAAAACACTACAACACTTTACAGTACATAGAGGAACATTGATACACAATGAGCAATGTTCCTCTATTTGTTTTATATTCATATATTCCGCACTATTGATGCCTTTATCTAAGTATTTTATAGTACAGGGTATCTACAACAATCCGACTAATACACAATACAAAAAAGGGTCCCGAAGGACCCCTTCAATATGTAAATTACATGGTATATCAATTTCCTTACACAAGCTACGCCATTTGAGAGCAAAATTAACTCTTTACATATTACTTAGCAGCGGCTACAAAATCTTCAAAAATTACTTTATTTAACTCTGTATGACGCATCATTTCTGGGTGGAATTGATACGTACGTAGGTATGGATAGTCAGTACCTTCCATTGCTTCTACTACAGTATCTTTCGCACGTCCTACCACACGCAAGCCTTCTCCTACTTCTTTCACGACTTGGTGATGATGGGAATTCACCATCACTTCTTCTGCACCTACCATAGCAAATAATTGGGAGTCCTTTTCAATCACCATGGAATGAGTTGGTAATCCTGCTGTTTGGCTTTGGGCATGCTTAATCGTAGCAAAGGCAGGTAAATCTTGATACAAAGAACCTTTGTGAGCTACGTTGATGATTTGATGACCACGGCAAATACCCATAATAGGAATGTTCCGTTCTTTCGCAAAGGCTAATAGACGCATATCAAAAATATCGCGTTCTGGCCAAATTTCACCTAACCCACGTTCTGGCTCTTCGCCATAGAATTGTGGGGCAATATCATGACCGCCAGATAAAAGTAACCCATCAATGCGCTCCACCAAAGCTTTCAATACAGCTTCATCTTCTTGGAATGGAATAATCACAGGAATACCACCTGCTTCTAATACGGATTGCACATAATCATCATTTACATAGGATCGTTTATACCCTGGGAATGGACCTCCTTGGTCAATCATATGAGAACCTGAAATGCCGATTAATGGTTGTTTCATAAGTAACACCTCTTCTTACTAACATAGAGTATACATATAGTACTATGATAAATTAAAACCTAGTATCTGACAAATATAAATATTTCATAAAACATCTTGGTACTTTGATAAACTAATAAATTACTATTACCTTTGAAAGGAAAACCATTATAGAATGGCAAAAAGGGCTAAACACGAAGTCTAGCCCCTTTCTAAAAATAATATGTAATTATAGTAATGGTTTACGTACTACGTCGATGATAGATCCATCACGATATTCGATGATGGCTACTACATCTTTAGGATCTTGAGATACTTCAATACCTTCTGGTTTACCAACCATGTCGTACGCCATTTGTTGTAACTCTTCAATTGTGTAAATTGGCAAGTTA
Organism: Veillonella sp. 3627; assembly: GCF_003992195.1. Lineage (NCBI taxonomy): Bacteria > Bacillati > Bacillota > Negativicutes > Veillonellales > Veillonellaceae > Veillonella > Veillonella sp. 3627. Next base: position 68,002 of record NZ_RQVG01000010.1, read on the forward strand.
GAATCTTTGAAACGTTCGATCAAATCTTGACGATTTGGATTGATCGCGATACCACGTTCTGTTACCAATACGTCGATACTTTCGCCTGGAGTGATAACTGTTTCCACGCGTTCACGAATCATTGGCAAGCGACCACGAATCAATGGGCAAGTGATAACAGTTACTTTAGCGCCTGCAGCTGTGTCAGAGTGACCACCGGATGCACCCATCAAGATACCATTGGAATCAGTCATACAGTTTACGTTGAAATCTGTGTCGATTTCTGTAGCGCCCAAGAATACTACATCTAAATAGTTTGTCATGCAGTCTGTTGTAGGGTCTGCGTACATGGATGCGCTCATTTCGATATGATTTGGATTTGTATCCAAAGATGCCGCTGCTGTTGTGTCAAATGTTTGTGTATCATAAATTGCTTTGATGTGACCTTTTTCAAGCATGCTTACTAGTACGCCTGTAGCACCGCCAACACCGAATCCACCAACAACGCCTTTTTTCTCTAATTTTTCACCGATGAATTTAGCTACTGCTAATGGAGCTCCGCCAGCGCCCAATTGGAAAGAGAAACCTTCTTGGATAATACCAGCTTCATCAAGGAATTCTGCTGCCATTTCCGCAATTTTAATTTGTACAGGATTTTTTGTGATTCCCACAGCACCAGATGCGATACCTTCTGGATCTCCGATAGCCTCTACTTCTACAATATAATCTACATCTGTTTGAGGGATGGAGATTGGGTATACATTGTCAATTAAGTTATCTGTTAACAATACAGTTTGGTCTGCATAGTGAGAGTCAACCATAGCATAACCCAACGCACCGCAAGCGGATTTACCTTTACGGCCTGTCGCATTACCACGACGATCACAAGCAGGTACGCCCATGAAAGCTACGTCAATATGAGCTTCCCCAGTGCAAACGGCACGAGCACGTCCACCATGGGAACGAATTACTACTGGGCGTTTTAATACGCCTGGGTTCAAGCTTAAGAATTTGCCCAATGCATCACGAAGACCAGATGTTTCGATGGCTGTTACTGTACCATCTTTAATCATATCGATTAAGAATTCATGGCAAGGTGCTAAGGAAGAATTAAGGATTGTAATATCTTTGATTCCTTTGGCTTGTACACGGTCCATCACAAGTTTCATTACATAGTCACCATTACGTAAATGATGGTGGAAGGAAATAGACATGCCATCTTTCAGACCTACTTTTTCAATAGCTTCATCGATAGAGCCTACTAATTTATCTTCGCCTGGAGTGTGAAGTTTCACTGGTTTACCTGCACGAACTGCAGTTTCTGTCATTGCAAATTGTCCTTCATAGAGACGACGACCTTGAAGGCATTCTAATTCCATAGGAATATCGCGACCAATTTTATTTAACATCGATTTCTGCTCCTTCCTCAAGCTCTACTTTGATACCTGCTGCACGGGCTTTATCTACCACGCGTTGTGCACGTACTACGATAGGACCGTCAATCATTTTACCATCTACTGCGATAACGCCTTTATTGTTGCGAAGTGCTTCTGCATAGGAGTTCAACACTTTTACAGAATGAGCAATTTCTTTTTCATCTGGAGTGAACACTTCATGGATAATTTTGATTTGGCTTGGGTGAATACAAGATTTTCCATCATAACCAAGAGCTTTAATGAATTCTACTTCTTCACGGAAGCCTTGTGGGTCTTTCACATCTGAGAATACTGTGTCAAGCACGCGGATACCTGCTTCACGAGCTGCATGAAGGATCGTTTGGCGAGCAAATAACAATTCATGAGCTGGTTTATGTTTACCTGTACGAAGGTCAGCACGGTAGTCTTCCGCGCCAAGAGCGATCGCTACTACACGAGGACCTTGTGCAATTTCACGTACATTGTATAAACCTTTTACAGATTCGATAGCTACGATAATGTTGATGGTGCCTTCTTCCCAACCATTCGCTTTTTCTACTTCTTCAATTTTCTTAGCAACGATTTCTACTTCAGATACATCTTCAGTTTTTGGAAGACGAATCAAGTCAGGTTTTGCTGGTACAATCACATCAAGGTCAGCATAACCATATGGAGTTTGTGTAGGATGGTTGATACGAACCACTGTTTCGCCTTTGAATTTTAAAGTTTTCAAAGCTTCTGCTGTCAATAAACGAGCTGTATCTTTTTCAGTGACTGCTACAGAGTCTTCAATATCAAACATGATGGAGTCTGCACCGTGGATATCAGCACTGTTAATCATTTTAGGCGTGTTACCTGGTACGAACATCATGGAACGAGATAAACGTTTTTTTGCTAATTCAGTTAATTGGCTCATTATGCTTCGCTCCCTCTTTCTAATGCACCCAATACACGGGCTTTAATAGTATAATCCCAAGCTGCTTTATCGATAGCTGTTACTTTCACGCCATCGAAGCCTGCTTCTTTTACAGTGGCTTCAATGAAAGCACGAATATGCTTACCATAAGCACGCTCAACTTTTGATTTTAATTCTACTTCGATACCAGATGCAATTGGTTCAACCGTTACCAATACATCATTTTTTTCATCAAAGCCAGCCATAGCTGCTTTCACTAGATGTTTCATAGCAAATCCTTTCTATTACATCAAAATATAGCATAAAAGTCAGGTTCTACAGAGGTATTTCCCCTGTAGACTCTGACTATACAAATTACCTTGTCCTATAGGATGCCTAGCATACCCCACCATGGATAGCCTACTACGAATGTAAGGGTTAAGCACAATACAGCGATAATACCGCCAGTAATCCACCAATCTTTTACATCATTGTAACCTGCGCCAAATACGATTGGTGCTGCTGCTCCGCCGTAGTGTGTTAATGCACCACCATAAGAGTTAGATGCACAAAGCACTAATGCTAATGCCATAGGATTTACACCTGCTGCTGGGCCTACTGCCAAGAATACAGGTAGCATTGCTACTACATAAGCAGATCCAGATGCAAATAAGTAACGAATTGCTACGGAAATAATACCGATAATAACAAGTGCTACAAATCCATTATCTCCGAAGTGAAGATGTGTTTGCATTACATCTGCTAACCATTCGAAGAATTTTGCTTTAGATAACGCATCAGATAAACCGATGATACCACCGAACCACATCAATGTGTTCCAGCCACCTTTATTGGCAACCATATCATCCCATTTAATCGCGCCTAAGCAGAAGCTAGCAACCATAGCTACAATAGCTACTGCAGTAGCATCAATTTTAAATTTAATACCAAATGCTGCTAAGATAGAAGGCAATGCCCAGCCTACTAATGCAAAGATGAAAATACCAACTAATGTTTTTTCAGCACTAGTCATAGGTCCTAATTCTGCTAAGCCTTCTGCTGCAATTTTCTTATTGTCAACTGTAGTCAACGTTGGTTTGTTTAATAAGTATGTTACATATGGAACTACTAATAACATTACTATGCCTGGTACTGACATAGCCAATGCCCATAAGCCCCAATCTAAATGTACACCTAACATTTTTGCCATGAAGTCACCTGCTAGTGCATTTGGTGCCATCGCTGTTAGGAACATTAAGGATGTAACTTTTGTTACCATGTACGTATTAACCATTAAGAAACGACCAGCTTTGTTCGCTGTTTCACCAGGTTCAGAGCCCAAGGATTTCGCTACGGAGTTCATGATTGGGAATACGATACCACCACAACGAGCAGTGTTAGATGGTGTAGCTGGGGAAATGATTCCGTCTAATAAAGCCGTTACATAGCCTAAACGAAGTACTGTACCACCAAATGCATTGATTAGATGATACGCAATACGACGGCCTAAACCAGTCTTTACAAATGCTACAGATAAAGCAAATGCAGAGAATACCAACCATGCTGTTGTTGTAGCATAACCAGAAAGAACTGCTTTTGTGTTACCTAAAAATAATGCAGAACCTGCGATAGCGGATAATACTACTACAGGAGCTGGAAATGGCTTCAAAATTAAGCCTACGATAGCTGCTAAATAGAAACCAAATAGTTTCCAAGCACCATCTGCTAATCCTTCTGGAGCTGGGCTATACCAGATCACGATTGGGATTAACAACATAATCAAAGCATTGATTACTTTTTTGTTCATCTTGTGTCTCCTTACTACATAAGATATAAATACATTGCCTATGTTGCTTGCACTCATACTTTCTATAAACGTGAAACTTAATATATATATAAATGAATGTATATAAGGGCGGTTCACCACTTACTAGAATACTAGAACGTGCAAATGTCTAGGTCTTTTTACGCTCTCATTATATCCAATCATTTCAGAAGGTAAAAATAAAAATCCTTTATAAGGCTTATAAAAATTTTATTATCATCAAAAAGCCTTCATGTATGCATTTAGAGAATACATTATAAACATAGGTATCATGCGGTTTTTATGTTATTCCTACTAAATTGTTCCTATTTTCATGATATATATCTATAATAATTGCTACTTTCATATACATTAACAGTCTGTTAATAGTATTCTAAACTAATCAAATATTAGCATTAGCAAAATCTATACATTGTAAAAGCTCAAGCATAGTAATATACAAAAGTACCAACTACAATGAAAACCACATACAAAAAGAACGCAACTCAATTAGCTGCGCTCTTTATATGTAATACTTTATACGCTTTATCAACTATGAGGCCTTGTTCGGCCAGACATGTAACCCTATCTATATACGTAGTCAGGGACGTATTTTTTGCTGACCAAATATATACAAATCCCTTTAGGTTGTATACTTATATCTATGGACAAAAATACCTGACAGTTGTAAATCCTTACCACACGCACATCAGCCTCTTAGCTTGTATATCCCGGTAATGTAACGATTTGATGATTTTCGTAATACTCTGTTACATAATCAATGAAAGTTTTCACTGCAATGAGCTTTGTACTTACTTCATCATGGAACAAATAGGTAGAACGTACCAATGGACGATTATCTTTCATCCGCAAAGGTTCTACATAAATACCATGTTCACGGCAACTACCAAGTCCTAAATATGGTAAAATAGCCCAACCTAATCCTTCTCGCACAAAGTGACGGCAAGTCACCATAGAATCCAGTTCCATGGCTGGTCTCACATCCCCCACGCTATGTTCTTTCTTCCAATTTTCTACCACTGTCGCAATGGATCCATCCGTGCGATAGTTAAGCATCGGAATATCTCGTAATTCCTTGTAATCTACAGGATGTTTATAGACTAAACAATAGGGTTCATCAAAAAGACGCACACCATTCGGCACATGATTATATTCACCACGGGCAAAGGCAATCATCACCTCTCCAGAATTAAACATTTTATTCACATGGGAGCTATACCCTGTCTTTACTTCAATACGAATCTTAGGATACTGTTTTGTGAAATTATTGAGTAAATGAGGCAACTCATAGTCCGCAAAATTAATGGATGCAGCAATTTTTAAGGTACCTTGTATTTTTCCCGTCACCTTTCCAATATTTTGTCGCAATTCCTCCCGGGACCGAATCATACGTCGGCAATAATCGTAATACAGCTCGCCTTCTGCAGTTAACGCAATGCCATCATTAGCACGAATTAATAAGGGACGCCCTAAAATATCTTCTACTTGCTTTAATCGATAGCTTAATGCAGGTTGTGAAAGAAATAATTTTTCTGCTGCTTTCGTAATATTGCCTTCTTCCACCACTGTGACGAAGGTTTGCCATTCTTTTGCTTCCATATACAACCTCCTTACTTGTGTTAATCTATTATATATTATCTCATATATCGAAAGATTTGCATACTAAAAGGGAGAGCTTATAGCTCCCCCCTTTTATAAATGTGCTCTCACAAATTAACGATACATTACCGACGACCGAAAACGCGAAGTAGATTGATGAAAATATTGATGAAATCTAGATATAAACCTAAAGCACCAATCAATTCAACACGTTCCAGAACACTTTCATCTTCATAAGCTACTTCCATTATGGTCCGTTTAATGCGATATACATCATACATGGTAAATAAAGAAAAAATCCCTACGGCTATATAGCTGTATACTAATAATCCAAAGTCGCTAGCACCAAAGAACATCATAATCAAACTAGCAATGAGTAGCGCAATCACTGCACCCATTAAAAATGTGCCTAATCCAGACAAATCTTTTTTTACCACTACTCCTAAAAAGGCAAAGCTACCAAATACCGCTACAGCCCCTGTTAAAGCATATACTACCACCTCAAAGGAATAGTGTAACGCGATAGCGGTCAAGGTCAATCCATTCATAATAGAATAGAGGAAAAACATAGCTTTCAAAAATGTGTTAGACGCCGTGTATTGACGGAAGGAAAATAAGAACACTACCGCCACTTCAGCTAACAAAATGATATTAAAGTTGGAATGGGCAAAGCGCAACCAACTGGAGTTCGTCAACGCCATAAACCCAATGATGGCTGTAGTCAATAAGCCCCACACCATCCAAAGCATAGAATTGCGCAATTTACGATTTACAATTTCTTCTACTACCACTGTATCTGCTTGTGTAGGAATATGATACTCCATAATTACCTCCTATCTTGCGTTTGCAATACCTTCATAGACATTACCACGAATACCATCGACTGTTACCACTTGACCATTTGTCAATTGCGATTGCTCATGAGCACCTAAAATAACAGGAATACCAAATTGAATGCCTGCAATAGCTGCTGTCGATGTGTATCCTTCTTCTGCGGTAATAATAGCACCAGCTCGTTTCGCTAATTCCATATATTCAGGTTCTAAATCACGAACTACTAGAATACTTCCATCTGTCATAGACTCTGTAGAATCAGCGTGATGGATTGGTCCCGTTACAGATAGTTTACCAACTCCACGACCTTTGGTCAATACATTACCAGTGACATGAACACGAATCATATTAGTTGTACCAGATAAGCCAGATGGCACACCAGCTGTAACAACCACTAAATCACCAGATTGAATTAAACCTTCTCCTAAGGCAGCACTCATAGCGCAGTGTACCATTTCATCTGAATTGGAGTGCGAAGGCCCTTGAATCGGTGTCACCCCCCAGTATAACTGCATACGACGTACAGCATGTTCATGTGGTGTGACTGCAATAATTTGACAGTTTGGACGATGACGAGAAATACTCATAGCTGTAATACCCGATTCAGTACAAGTAATGATCGCACCAGCTCCCAAAGAACGTCCTACTTCAACAGTAGCAGAACAAATAGCATCTGTCGTTTTTGCTTCTTCTAACGGTACTGTATGATTACTATTCACATATAAATCAGATGTTTCTGTTACTTTTGCAATACGAGCCATAGTTGTTACCGCTTCCAATGGGTAGTCCCCCCCTGCAGTTTCCCCAGATAACATGACCGCATCAGTACCATCTAATATGGCATTCGCAACGTCACTAGCTTCTGCTCTTGTAGGTCTTGGATTGGTTACCATGGACTCTAACATCTGGGTCGCTGTAATCACAGGCTTGGAGGCGGCATTACATTTTTGAATCATCATTTTTTGCAATACAGGCACTTCTTCGGCTGGAATCTCTACACCCAAGTCACCACGAGCCACCATTAATCCATCAGAGACTTCTAAAATATCATCTAAATTATTAAGACCTTCTTCATTTTCGATTTTAGAAATGATACGAATATCTGCCCCTTTGGATTCCAAAATACGACGAATTGCCACTACATCGCTGGCCCGTTGCATGAAAGAAGCTGCTACATAGTCCACACCCATTTCACAACCAAATACCAAATCTTTTTCATCTTGTTCCGACACTGGCGGCAAGGATAAGGATACTCCTGGTACAGCCACTCGTTTGCGATTGCTCATCATACCCGTGTTCATAACAGTCGTATGAATCTCCGTGCCCTCGATAGAATCAATACGCAATGTCACTAATCCATCAGATAAGAGAATTTGTTTTGCCTCTTTCACATCTTCTGGCAATCCCGCATGATTCACGGAGCAAATCTCCTTCGTTCCTTCCACATCTCTTGTAGTCAACGTAAAAGCTTGTCCTTCTTCTAAACACACTTTGCCTTCTTTGAATAAGCCAAGGCGAATTTCAGGGCCTTTTGTATCTAGCATTAATGCCACTGGAATACCTGTTCTAGTAGAGACTAAACGAACGAGCTCCATACGCTTTGCTTGCTCTTCATGAGAACCATGAGAGAAGTTAAAACGTGCCACGTTCATACCTGCTCGCAATAAGGATTCTACCATTTCTAAACTATCTGTACTAGGTCCCATGGTACAAACAATCTTTGTTTTTTTATTCATTTCTATCTCCTTATAGTAACTCTACTGCATTGGCCCCTAGTAAGGCTTGCACACGCCCAATAGATTCTTTTGATGGGGTGAAATAAAAACTACGATTCACCGCTAAGCTGCGTTTTTGACGTTGCAAGAATAGAGTGACTGGTGTATCTCCTTGTAATTCTTGCAACAGCTTTTGTAATTGTTGGCTCACTTGCGGTGTATCATGAGCTATATCAATATGAATACGAATCTGTCGTACTTTATCATATTCTACTTTCAATAACTGTACGGAACTAGCAATGCATTGCACACCTTTTTCATCCGCATCAATGCGTCCCTCGATAGCTACCACACCATCTCGTTGCAATAGCATATGACTTTTTTGATACCCTTGTGGGAACACTACTACTTGTACGGTGCCTGTGAAATCTTCCAAGGTTAAGGTGCACATTTTTTCCTGTTTCGCCTTCGTTAATCGATCCACTTTTTCCGTAATCAATCCACCAATCGTAACAGTTTGACCATCAAAATCCTCTGGATTTTCTGCTAATCTCCCTAATTGAAATAGTCCTTCCAATTCATCACGATAGGCATCTAAAGGATGGCCCGTAATATAAAAGCCGGTATATTCCTTTTCATCTTTTAGTTTCAGCTCTTTTGGCAAGTCTGGCAGGTTAGGAACATGGATAGTTTCCATTTCCTCTACCTCCGCAAAGAGACTCACCGCTCCTAAGGCACTATTTTTTTGTCCTTTAGAACCAATCCCTTGGGCTTGTTCATAAATCTGCAATAGCTGATTACGATTTTCTTTGAAAGAGTCCATCGCCCCGCATCGGATTAAACTTTCTAACAAGCGCTTATTCACCACACGATACGGAATGCGTTCGCAAAAATCAACAATGGATGTAAATTGTCCATTGGCCTTACGCTCTGCAAGCAATTCTTCAATAGCATTATCACCTACATTTTTGATACCACCTAAACCAAAACGAATTTGTCTATTTTGTACGGTAAACATACGCTCCGAATGGTTGATATCTGGTCCTAATACAGCCACCTGTTTCGCTTTACACACATTGATATAATTCGTCATTTTATCCATATTACCCATAAAGCTTGTCATAGTAGCAGCCATAAACTCTGGGAAATAATGGGCTTTCAGGTACGCCGTTTGATATGCAATATAGGCATAAGCGGCAGAGTGGGATTTATTAAATCCATAACCTGCGAAATATAGCAAGAGATCAAATACTTCATTGGCTAGCTTCTCATCGATACCATTGTTCACAGAACCAAATACAAAGGAATCTCGTTGTGCTTTTAGTACAGATTCCTTTTTCTTACCCATGGCACGGCGCATTAAATCCGCCTGCCCCAAGGAGAATCCCCCCATAGCAGAGGCAATCTGCATAACTTGTTCTTGGTATAGAATAACCCCAAATGTATCCTCTAAAATAGGCTCTAATATAGGATGTAAATAGGTCACTTCTTTTTCTTTATGACGACGCTTAATAAAATCTTCTACCATGCCCGATCCCAATGGTCCCGGACGATAGAGGGCCACTAAAGGAATTAAATCTTCAAAATGTTCTGGCTTCAAATCCATTACTAATTTTGTAATCCCTTCCGATTCTAACTGGAAGACCCCTGCTGTTTCCCCTTTACATAAGATTTCACAAGATGCCTTGTCATCTAACGGGATGGCATCCAAGTCTAGCTCAACACCATGATTTTCCTTAATGAGGCGTAGTGCCTCACCCATCACTGTCAACGTACGAAGTCCCAAAAAGTCCATCTTCAATAGGCCTAGTTCTTCGATATTATCTTTATCATATTGCGTGACAAAACCATCTTCATTGGAGTTTTGTACCGGCACATACTCATCTAATGGTGCTGCTGAAATTACGACCCCCGCCGCATGGGTAGAAGAGTTTCTCGCAATGCCTTCTAAGCGCAAGCAAAGATCAAATAGTTCTTTTACCGATGCATCACTTTCATATAGATCTTTGAGTTCTTTTACCTCTAAAGATTTTTTCAAAGTGATACCTAGCTCATTGGGAATCATCTTAGCTAATCGATTCACCTCTGGCAAAGGCATATCTAGCACGCGACCTACATCACGAATAACAGCACGAGCCGCTTCGGTACCGAAGGTAATAATTTGTGCTACTCGCTCTTGTCCATATTTTTCTGTCACATATTCGATGACCTTATTCCGAGTTTCATAGCAGAAGTCGATATCGATATCGGGCATGCTCACCCGCTCCGGATTCAAGAACCGTTCAAAGAGCAAATCGTATTTAATAGGATCTAGACCTGTAATCCCTAATAAGTAGGCTACCACTGACCCTGCTGCACTACCACGACCCGGGCCTACTAGTACCCCATGTTCACGAGCATATTTAACATAGTCCCAAACGATGAGGAAGTAATCTTCAAAGCCCATGCGACTAATAACACCTAACTCATAATCTAGTCGCTCTTGTAATACCGGTGTTACCTCTGGATAGAATTGAGGAATATAGGACTCACAAACTTTACGCAAGTAAGAATGTGCTGTTTCCCCTTCTGGTACATCAAATTTTGGCAAATGGTGTGCATCAAAATTGAACTCTACATGGCAACGTTCCGCAATCTTCAAGGTATTATCCAAAGCTTCTGGAATATGACCAAAGAGTTCTTCCATCTCATCGCCGCTTTTCATGTAAAACTCATTACTGAAAAACTTCATGCGATCTACATCATTCCGCCTTGCACCCGTAGCAATACATACCTTAATATCATGAGCTTCCGCATCGTCTGCATAAACATAGTGAAAGTCATTAGAACATACAAGTCCCACACCATATTGCTCCGCCATATCTACCAACACATCTTGAACACGTAATTCCTTAGGATCTCCATGGTTCTGAATCTCTAAGAAAAAGTTCTCTTTTCCATAGGTCTCAAGATACCATTCCAAAGCACGATGAGCGCCCTCAATGTTGTCCTGTAAAATCAGTTGCGGAATTTCTCCTGCAATACAAGCACTCAAAGCGATGATTCCTTTGTTGTAGGTAGATAGCAAATCTCGATCAGCACGCGGCTTGCGGTAGAACCCTTCTGTAGAGGATTTAGATACAATTTTTACAATATTTTCGTATCCTTCCATGGTTTCTGCTAAGAGAATTAAATGCTTTAATCGTTCATAGGTCTTACCTTCAGGGCGGTCAAAACGACTGCCTTCGGTCACATACACTTCGCATCCTAAGATGGGTTTGATACCTTGTGCCATGGCCTCTTTATAAAAATATATGGCTCCATACATATTACCATGGTCCGTTAACGCTAGGGCAGGCATATTGAGTTCTTTCGCACGACTCACCATTTGTGGCAATCGGCTAATGCCATCTATGAGGCTATATTCACTATGACTATGCAGATGTACAAATGGTCTCATGTGCCCTCCTTACTAACGTAACGCGATATACTTTCATTCCTTTTATTATATCATAATTTGCATATTTCAGTGTACCGTGAAAGCGTTTGACACCCATCAATTACTGCATGCTTTCAAACTTAAAAATGCCTATGTAATTCGCACAGCAAATTACATAGGCGTTGCATTATTTAATAAACTTTACTTCTTGGTAGATAGATTCTAATACTTCTTCTTTTTTCGCATTATACTCTACTTTTTTCTGTTCAAACCAGTTATTGCCTTCTGTATCAATGGATACAATTAAAGGACCAAACTCTTTCACACGACATGTCCAAAGCGTTTCTGGCATACCTAGCTCTCGCCAGTTAGCACTTTCAATTTCTTCCACTTCTGTAGCCGCTAGTACAGCATTGCCCGCAGGGAATACTAGATGCAAGGCTCCAAACTCTTTACAAGCACGTTCTGTGTTCGGTCCCATACCACCTTTACCAACAATAAGGCGTACACCGGTCTCTTTCACAAAATCGTACTCAAACTTTTCCATACGCATACTTGTGGTAGGTCCTACAGAGACCATTTCAAATATGTCCTCTCCCAGATCTCTGACGATAGGACCCGCATGCAAGATGGCGCCATCCCGTACATCCACAGGCAATTCACGGCCTAATTCAATCAACCGACGATGTGCCACGTCACGACAGGTCGTAATATGACCCGTTAAATAAATGATGTCCCCTGCTTTAATACCTTCTAAATCTTTCCGCTGAATCGGCGTTGTTAATACTTTCTTTTCCATTAATATGTCACCCCACTATGCGATAGAATTGTACATTGTCCATCTTTATCAAATACCATATGGCCTCTGCGGTGATTCCAACATCCCACATTAACTGCAACAGAAATAACCGATGGATGACGAGCCCCATGCTCAATATTGACGCCTAGCAAGCACTTATCTCCACCCATACCTTGTGGGCCAATATGCAAGGAATTAATCCCATCTTCTAGCAATTGTTCCATTTTTGCTGCTCGTTCATTAGGTGCTACGGAACTCACGGGTCTCATTAACGCTTTTTTTGAAAGTAACGCCGCTGTATCAATAGACGTAGCCACACCGACACCAATTAACAATGGTGGGCACGCATTTAATCCGTAGGATGTCATCAAATCTAAGACAAACTTTGCTACTCCTTCATAGCCTTCTCCAGGCATCAATGTCTTACCGCTACCTGGCAAGGAACAACCACCACCTGCCATATAAGGGAAAATTTCAACATCATCTCGATCTGGCACGATATCCCATAAAATATAAGGTGCTAAAGTACCAATGTTTTTTCCAGTATTATATTCATCAAACGTTTCTACACAATTATGTCGAAGCGGAGTTTCCTGTGTTGCTTGATACGTTGCATTTCTCAAGATACTTTCTAATTCACCAAGCAATGGATAATTAGCACCTACTTTTACCCAATATTGCAATACTCCTGTATCTTGGCAGGATGGGCGACTTAACTCTTTTGCTAACTTCATGTTTTCTTTCATAGTTGCATAAATTGTTTTCGCTAGCGGATTTCGTTCATCATTCGCTAATTCTGTAATTTTTTCTTGTACATCGTCAGGTAATACTTTAGCAACATGGCCTACAAAATCACTAACGATTTTTGTCATTCGTAACACTTGTTCTTCTTTATTCATAGAAACCTCCTAAATTATGGGTAAAAGGGAAAGAATATTGGCAAAATAATTAATGACACGATTGTCACTATCACAATGAGAGGAACCCCTACTTTTACGTAGTCCATAAAACTATATCCTCCAATGTTGTACACCATGGTATTGGCAGGCATACCAATTGGGGTTGCATATGCACAAGATGCACCGATAACAGTAGCCATCAACACCGCTTTGGGATCTGCTCCCATAGACTGTGCTAATTGCAAACCGATAGGCACCAACAGTGCTGTGGCTGCCGTATTAGACATAAAGTTTGTTAATACAGCGGATAAGATAAAAATCACTGCCATCACAATATATGGACTTGGATTGCTGCCTAATAACCCCATAATCGTATTTGCTACTACAGAACCCGCACCTGTTTTCACAAGAGCTGTAGCAATAGATAAGGAACCAACGAACAAAAATATTGTTTTCATATCAATGGATTTTACCGCCTCTGTTTCAGTCACCACATTCGTAGCCACTAAAATAAGTGCCCCAATCCATGCAGATACATACAGTTTAACACCAATTTGAGTTTCAAAAATCATTGCTAAGATAGTACCTACCAATACCAATGTCGCCATCCATTGTTTCCATTTTGGTACATGGCTATAATCTTCCACTGTATCATAGGTAGAGTCTACAGCACGACTTGGTGTATCTGGCAATAATTTATATCCCAATAACAAAAAGTAAATAATACCTACTAACAAAATTGGTCCACCAATTAAAGCATAATCAAAGAATCCAAAGGATAAGCCAATTTTTTCTAATCCTGCTTGTGCGATCATATTTCCTGGGGCCCCAATTAAACTAAGATTACCACCCATAGCCGATGCCAATACTAAGGGGATTAAAAATTTTGATTGATTAAATCCTGATTTTTGTGCTATCCCGATTGCAACAGGAATCAATACCGCTGCAGTTCCCGTATTAGACAAGAAGCCCGATAATAATCCTGTAATTAGCATAACTGCGACAATGAGCATTTTTTCTGTGCTAGCCATTTTTGTAACTACACTACCTACCACTTGTGCCACACCAGTTTCAAAGAATGCTGCACCCACGATAAACATAGCCATAAATAAAAGAACATTACCATCTACAAAGCCTGCAAAGGCCTCTTTAGGAGATAAAACTCCAGATAAGACTAGACCAACTGATACTAACATCGCCGTAATCGATAAAGGTATCTTCTCCCATACAAACATGACTATGGCAAACACTAAATAACATAACGTAATACTAACTGCATCCATTCCATTCCTCCTGAATCTCTAGCACCGTATTAATATATGCCCTCATTATAGCTATTTACACAACTCCTCTCTATCCAATATTCATCATCATACAAAACTATAAAACTGTAGATTTTTCTTATATTTTTATAGTTTTAAGCTTAGAATATATAAAAAAACACCATGTTATTACATGTAATAACACAGTGTTTTTCATCATTTAATATATTCACATTATTTTTATTATATAAAAATATACCTACATACATATTATTGCATATATGCAAGCAAAGTATACCTACCTCATTCTAGGGTCTGCAATAGCTGCTGTAATTCTTCTTTAACCCTCTGAACCTTACTAACAAGGCTTTGTTTTGTATATTCATTTTCCTCATACTTCACATTTTCTCTAGTCAGGTAACTTCCATACATTGTTAATATCCCCTTAATTTCTGTATCATCAGAGCTAATATATTCTTTCCAATCTTCTAACACTGTATGACGCTCAATTCTCTTTGCCCGTTCACGATAGGCAGAAGGAGTTAGTTTAAAATGTTTTTTAAACGCACTATTAAAAGCTTTTACGTCAGGGAACCCACAATAACTTGCAATATGAATAACCATATCATCCGTATTTACTAATCGTATCGCTGCCTCACGCAATCGCATACGTGACACATATTCTAAAAAAGTAATCCCCAGCTGCCGTTTAAATAGTTGAGAGGTGTAGCTTTCAGTATATCCGCCTACATCAGCAATCGTTGCTAACTCAAGACGGTCGCGAAAATATTCATCGATAAAATGAACCATCCGTTCAAAATTTTCTTCTTGATGCAATATCTTAGTGGATAATTGATTCTCGTATCGACTAGCCAGTATAATCTCATACACATCTGACAACACTGTATATATAACACCATCTACCTTCATGGTTTCTAGCGCACTAATGCTTATTTCTGCAGTATGATGATTCATAATATACGCTAACGATTGGCGAAGCTCTTTATACCTTTCAGCAATATTTATATCTTGTGTGGAGACTGACACAAATCGATACTTCATAAAATCCTGATCATACTGCAAAAACCATTGTGGTTCTACATGAAAGACGAGAGCAATCGTATCCTCTTCTAATGCCAATGTAGCATGCCCACATTGTGATGAATACAAAATCATATCATCTCGTTGTAATGTATAGGTCTGCCCCTCTACACACACTTCTAAAGCTCCTTTTAATACCCATAATAACTCAATATGATTATGCCAATTATAATGATAGGTGGAAATACGATATATGTGACTTTTAACTTGTAATAACCCTCTATCAATAGCGTATCTAAAATATTTCATAGGAACCTCTTCATCTCTATAATTGTACATTACCTAACCTTGCTTATGTATAATATACCTTCATCTCCGCTTTCACTTGCTCCCAATTTGGCAACACATAGCTCATAACCTTATAAAAGCGTGACGAATGGTTCGGCTCTATAAAGTGCGCAAATTCATGGACCATCACATAGTGAGCAAACTCGGTAGGCCCTAATAGCAATCGAGTATTCATAGTGATAATTTCTTTTACAGGCATACAGGATCCCCAACGGCTCGTCATATATCGCAATCGCAAGGTCGGTGTCGGCACTGTATACCCCGCTTGTTGAAACTCACTATACACTTGTTGTGCTAGTGTTTCCATGAAGTCCTGACCTATGGTTTTCCAAAAGCTAAGCCACATTCGTTCTACTTTGCTAGCATCCAAGGTCTCATGATTACTTGGGTAGCGTACCAACAATATGTCGTCTACCACCGTTACTGCATAGGTAGAGGCGTTCCCTCTCGACAGTTTTCTTTGTGATCGGCTTCCTTGTGCACCCTTCCTTTTTGATGAACTACCTTTCAATGGAGAATCTGACGGAGTATCGCTTAATTGACTATCCTGCGAAGATATTTCCAAGTAGGCAGATACTGCGTGAGGCTTTTCTAGTACTACTCGATACATCTTACCCATCACCATGATTTCTGTATCTACATCTTGTACCATAGGGTGACCGCCTCTATTTTTCCGATTTTGCAGCGCCTTTTCTATGAAAGTTCGATGACGACAGATGAAGGCTTCAATCATTCCTAGGGGGACACGAGGGGAGGCAGACACTCGTACTACGCCACTGGTGGTGACACGAAGATTCATGTTCTTCACGCGTTTTCTATGCAGTTCATAAGTAATGCTGCCATCTGGCAGTGTGCGAAGTTCTTTCATCCTGTCTCCTGTATCTCCCATATCATTACTAATGTATTACTTATATATCTATTATAGGCTTTCAACCCTATAAAATACAACAAAATATCATTGCATAACTAAAAAGCACAGAATTTGCCTTCTGTGATTTTTATATATTTTATGAAAGAAAAATCTGCTATAATAAACATGTCACTATCACCCAATCCGTGACGGGAAGGAGGTGTTATCATTGCTTAATTTTTTAATCTTGTTGTTTGTTACTATCATGGCGAATGTAATTAGCTACTACATTTGCAAATGGCTAGATAGTAACAATAAATAGTGACTAGCCAAAGTCGTTACTTTTAGACGACAAAGAAAAAGCACAGGGCGGCAACCCTGTGCTTTTTTTGGTGTTATCAATGCTAGATAATCCTTGTTGTTTTAGCTACTGTTATTATATCACAATTACCCTACAAATTCCAGCCTTGTTTCATTTTTCTTCTATCTGCTGCCTCTCAGATACATGACATTTATATTCATCCTTATACTTTCCATGCGCAGTTTCTCTATTTTGAGAGATAGAAGCTAAGTCTTTCAATGGAATTATTCCATATAGCGTATGCAATTATTTTGCTGCTTTTGCTGCTTTCGCACGAGCAGAACGATCCAAAATAGCTTTACGCATACGGATGTTTTCTGGTGTTACTTCTACCAATTCGTCATCGTTGATCCACTCTAGAGCTTGTTCCAAACTGAAGATACGTGGAGGTGTTAAACGAACTGCCTCATCAGAGGAGCTAGAACGCATGTTAGTAACATGTTTCTTTTTGTTAGGGTTTACGTCCATGTCATTTTCACGAGCATTTTCGCCAATAACTTGACCCGTATATACTGGTACGTTAGCACCTAAGAATAAAGTACCACGGTCTTGTACAGAGTTCAAGCCATATGGTGTTGTTTCGCCGTCTTCGAAAGCTACCAAGGCACCGCGCGTACGGCCTGGGATATCTCCTTTGTATGGTGCATAGCCATGGAATACATGGTTCATGATACCATTACCTTTTGTAGCTGTTAAGAACTGCGCACGGAAACCAATCAAGCCACGAGCAGGGACTACGAATTCCATACGTAAGTAACCAGCTAATTCAACCATGTTGATTAACTCAGCTTTACGAACACCTAAGTTTTCCATAACGGCGCCCATAAATTCTTGTGGCACATCGATAGTTAAATGCTCCAATGGTTCACATTTTTGACCATTGATATCTTTGAAAATTACACGAGGTTTACCCACTTGCAATTCGTAACCTTCACGGCGCATAGTTTCGATCAATACTGCCAAATGCAATTCGCCACGGCCAGATACTTTGAAAGAGTCCGGAGAATCTGTTTCTTCTACACGCATGGATACGTTAGTTTCTACTTCTTTGAACAAACGGTCACGTAAATGACGACTTGTTACATAGTCACCTTCACGGCCTGCGAATGGAGAGTTATTAACGGAGAACATCATGGATAATGTTGGCTCATCGATAGAGATTGTTGGTAGTGCTTCTGGATTTTCTGCATCCGCTACAGTCTCACCGATATTGATGTCATCGATACCTACGAAAGCGATGATGTCGCCCATGCCTGCTTCATCTGTTTCTACACGATTTAAGCCATTGTATGTGTACACACGGCCGATTTTGCCTTTACGAGTGCTTTCGCCATTCATCAACACCACTTGTTGATTGGTTTTCATGCGACCACGAACGATACGACCTACTGCAATTTTACCTACGAAATCATCATAGTCAAGGGTAGTTACCATGAATTGCAATGGACCATCGATGTCGCCTTGTGGAGCAGGAATTTCTTTAATCAATACATCGAATAATGCCGTCATATCTGTGGAATCATCTTCCATGGATGCTTTCGCAATGCCATCACGAGCAGAGGCGTATACCACTGGGAAGTCCAATTGATCATCGTCTGCTTCAAGTTCCATGAACAATTCTAATACTTCGTCTTCAACTTCATGAACACGTTGGTCAGGACGGTCAATTTTATTGATAACCACGATTGGTTTCAAACCTTGTTCCAAAGCTTTGCGCAATACATATTTAGTTTGTGGCATTGGGCCTTCAAAAGAGTCCACCAATAACAATACGCCGTCAACCATGTTCAATACACGTTCTACTTCACCACCGAAGTCAGCATGGCCCGGTGTGTCCACGATGTTGATTTTTACATCGTTATGCATAACTGCTGTGTTTTTGGAAAGGATCGTAATCCCTCTTTCACGTTCTAGGTCATTAGAGTCCATTACACGTTCAGCAACTTTTTCATTATCACGGAAAATATGGCTTTGTTTAAGCAATGCGTCTACCAACGTTGTTTTACCATGGTCAACGTGGGCGATAATCGCCACATTGCGAAGATTTTCACGAATCATTCTATACTCCTTTATCTACTTAAGTAGGGTATTCCTAATATTTGTACAAATCGTACTACGACAGTCTATTATATACTTTATTTTAGGATTTTACAAGGAAAAAACGTCACATACTTTCATCCTATAGAAGGCTATGAAAGTACATGACGTTTCTACTAGATATTTAATTTTCTAATATCCTAATACCCAAAGTACATTAACTTATAGATTAATGTGTACTTTTAGAATCGTTTCTTCGGCAAATGCCCGCAAAGATAGATCCTGTAAAGTTATGGATAATGGAGAACACGGCGCCTGCTACGGCTGCTTGTGGTGTAAAATGTTTCAACGCCAAGCTAGCTGCCAAGGCAGAGTTTTGCATTGCCACTTCGATTTGCATGGCACGGCGATCTGGTACGTTGGAACCAAATAGACGACAAATGAAATATGTCACCACATAACCGCTCACGTTTTGCACTAAGCAAGCCAAGAAAATCATCACACCATGCGCTAAGATATTATCACGGCTAACGGCAGTCACACCAGCTAAGATAATTAAGACGGCTACAGCACCTACTGTTGGCAATACTTCTTTCACAGGTTCAATACGAGAACCGATAAAATAGTTTACAATAATTCCCAACGCAATTGGGACCGCAATGATTTTCACGATGGACATGAACATCGGCCAAAATGCAATATCTACGGTTTGTCCAGCATATAACACGATGAAGATTGGTGTTAACACTGGTGCCAATAATGTGGATACTGTTGTGGCAGATACGGATAACGGCACATTACCATTTGCCAAGAATGTCATTACATTAGAAGCAGTACCGCCTGGTGCTGCCCCCAATAAGATAAAGCCTAAGGCGATTTCTGGTGGGAATCCAAACAAGTTCCCCACTAACCAACCTGCTAGTGGCATCCACAAGAATTGAATCAAGGATACCAAGATTACTTGCCACGGTTGTTTAAATACATCTAAGAATACTTTCCCTGTTAATGTTAAGCCCATGCTAAACATAACTAATTGTAACAAAGGAACTGTTTGTTTCGCTGCCCCCATGAATATTTTTGGCACTAAAAATGCGATAACTGCCATAGCTAACACAATCCATGCTAGATAATCATTGAACAGTCGATTGATACTACGAATAAAACTCATATGTAACCTACTTTCTATAAAAAATGAGAACTTTACAATTATAACAAATCTTTTGCTCTAATAAAAGGGATTTATCTTAAATATATAATATATTTGTCCTTTTATGTGTTACAACTATTAGCTGTGATGTGTATCGTATAGTTTTGTCTCACTCTCATGATCATAACTAGACTCTGTTATTGTATATCAGAAGATGTTAGCTATTTAATTGTATAATGCAATTTCACTTTAAAATAAAAAAGAAACATAAGTAACGATAACTCCTAACATCAATATTAGATGCCTAGATTCCTCATCACTTATATTTCTTCCTTGTGAGACAGTTGTATGTAAACTGATTAACTAGCTATTTAAAAACTCCTCGATTACAGGATTTTCCATCATCACAGCTTGTTCTTCCTCTGTGATAACTTGCACCTTATCTCGGTCCACATTAACCAAGCAGAGGAAGCCTAAATGATCGTCTTGGTTCGCACGGAATTGGTGTGCCATCAATTTAGGGATTTCAATCATATCTCCTTCTTGGACGTCTTCCACGGTGTCGCCTAGTAAACATTGGCCTTTCCCACGGAAGATCATGACCATATGCGTATGCTCATGGCGCTCCATAGTGCTATACCCACCTGGTTGTACCTCAAAATAACGGAATTGGCATGGAATATCCCAAGCTCCATCAAACAAAACTTGACGGGTCACATCTTTAAAAGGGCTATTATCTTGCTTGTACACCAACGTGTCGACTCCATCCCAGGTGTATTCTTTTTGATTAAACTTGCGTATCATACTAACTCCTATAAAAGGGCCATCTTGAAATCAATCCAGATAGCCCCTCCTTGTATTCTAATATATACCTGGCATATCACCAGATAGTACGCCTTATTTGAATATTTTCTTAATAGCGCCCAAAATGCCACCATGTTCATGAACATAGTCTTTCACAGATTCCACTTCAAAACCTGTTTCATCTATGGCTGCACGAATGGTTGCTTCATCCGTTTTAGTATGGTCAAAGCGAATTCTTACTTCTTTTGTTTTCAAATCCACAGTAGATTCTAATACGCCTGGCAACCCACGAACGGCCCCATTCACAGTATTTTCACAGTTCGCGCACATCATGCCTGGCACGTGAAATAATTTTGTAGTCACATTACCTGTGCTACCACAACCGCAATCTTTACACATAGTTCCTCCTAATTATTTTATTTATGACTATTTTTAGCCCCTAAATAAGGAGCAGAAATATGACTAAATTCATTATAGCACATCCTAATTATTTTGTTTATGACTATTAGTAGCACCAGCTTCTACATCAATGGTTTCCGCTTTTGCAGGTTCTTCTTTAACTACTTTTTTATCGCCACTAACAGCATCTTTAAATTCATTAATACTTTTACCAATGGCCTTACCAATTTCAGGTAACTTTTTAGGTCCAAAGATAACAAGGGCAATAATTAAAATAAGAAATAACTCTTGTGTACCAAAATTAAACATACCTAATACCTCGCATTTCAAATCAATTAATTTTTATGCGCAGAATCATCTACATACCATTCTACTGGTTCATGAGTTAATACCGCACCTGGTAAACAATGGTCTACTCGATCCTCCCAAGAATATTCTTCATATTCTTTACGTTGGCGAAGCACACGAGCTAAGGCCGCCTCTTTAGAAGCGCCTACCACCGTGAACCACACAGATTTCGCATTCACCAGCATTGGGAATGTCAATGTCACACGTTCCCATACTTTGCCATCTTTCACAGCCACTACCATACGATCACGTTCATACAAAGCTTCCGATTTAGGGAATAGGGACGCTGTATGTCCATCATCACCTAAGCCTAGTAAGACTAAATCTATGGATTCCTTTTCTGTGCGCTTCAAGACCATTTTTACTTCTTGTTCATATTTATCTGCCGCTTCCTCCACAGTACCATTATTCGTTGGTACTGGATAATAGTGAGCAGCTCCCATAATATTTCCAAATAAGCGATCTTTTGCACGGCCAAAATTGTTATCTGGATTCGACTGTGGCACAAATCGTTCATCTACCCAAAGGAAGAAAATATGCTCCCAATCGATACGATTTGTATACTCATCAGAATCGAGCAATGAAAACAATGCATTTGGTGTAGTCCCTCCAGATACAGCCACCACGCAAGCGCCTGTTTCTGCAATGCATTCATTTGTATAAGTTAAAAAACGATCGGCCACTGCTTTCGCCACGTCATCTCCTGTAGGAAATGCATGAATTATATCTCTCGCCACGACCAAGATCCTCCTTCTAATAACTCTTCTGCCTCTTTTGGTCCCTCACTGAAAGCTGGATAGAAGCATAACGGTGTTTCTTCATCATTTCGTTCCCATGCCTCAATCAATGGCTTAAATAAACGCCAAGATTTTTCTACCGCATCGTTGCGAACGAATAATGTTTGGTCTCCTAATAAACCATCTAAAATCAATCTTTCATAAGCATCTGGAATATCTGCTAATTCCTTAGAATTGCTATAAGAAAAGTCCATTTCTAACGTATTGACACTTAATTTCGATCCTGGAGATTTTACCTCTAAGGACAATCCCATTCCTTCATTTGGTTGCATGCGAAGAACCAATACGTTTTGGTTAAAGTCTTTCGCATGGAACGGTTTAAAAATGGAGTGCGGAATTGGTTTGAAAGTAATAGCAATTTCACTCGATTTCTTCGGCAATCGTTTCCCTGTACGTAAATAGAACGGCACATCACGCCATCTCCAATTATCAATGAACAGTTTCAAAGCCACATAAGTTTCTGTCGTAGACGTGGGTGGCACATTTTCTTCCTTCCGATACTCTGGGGCTGGACGTTCTGTATTACCAGAATCTGTATATTGACCACGCACTGCAATATCGCCTAATTTTTGACGATGTAAACCACGAATAGACGAAATCAATTTAGCGATTTCATCACGGTAATCGTCGGCATTAAAACTGGCAGGTGGTTCCATAGCAATCAAAGATAATACCTGGATCATATGGTTTTGCACCATATCACGCAAAGCGCCTGCCCCATCATAATAGCCAGCACGTTTTTCTACACCTAACTCTTCAGCCACCGTAATTTCTACACGTTCAATATATTTACGATTCCAAAGCGGTTCAAATATAGCATTGGCGAAACGAAGCATCAAGATATTTTGTACCGTTTCTTTCCCTAAATAATGATCAATACGATAGGTTTGCTCTTCTGTTATATATTGTTTTAATGATTCATCTAATGCGATAGCACTTTCTAAATCATGCCCAAAAGGTTTCTCAATGATTA
Organism: Veillonella sp. 3627; assembly: GCF_003992195.1. NCBI lineage: Bacteria > Bacillati > Bacillota > Negativicutes > Veillonellales > Veillonellaceae > Veillonella > Veillonella sp. 3627. The sequence goes on from NZ_RQVG01000010.1 coordinate 91,747, forward strand.
CTCGAGACCAAGAACCTACTTCTTCTAATAGCTTCGCCCCATGTAATTCACGGACGATAGGTTCAAATAACTCTGGTGGCATGGCTAGATAAAATAGTGCATTACCACCTGTGCAATGCGCCGTTGCCACACGCTCTAACTCTTCTCGCAACGCTACATACGTAGAAGGTTCTGTATATTGACCAGACACATAGGAAAAGCGTTCAATAAATGCTAATTCTTCTGCACTTGGTTCACGATCGCCTAATATGGATGCTTTCACTTGTTCACGAAACTCGTCGTGGCTCATGGCTGTCCGTGCTACGCCCACTACGGCTACCTTCGGTGAAAGCAAACCACGTTGAAACAAGGAATAAATAGCTGGTAATAATTTACGCTTTGTCAGGTCTCCAGAGGCCCCAAAAATAACGATGGCACCTGCACCTGGTGTATGTTCTATACATAATTCTTCTTTAACATTATAGGACACATTCATTGTGAATCTCCTCTTACATCATTTCCCAATGGAAATACTAATACTGTACCCTTTATTATAGCACATACACGGCCCTTGACAATGGTTATAGCCCTTTGACTTTTTCATTTTCATAGGGTATAATAATTAAGCACGATTTGTGCAAAGTTTTATTAATCTATGAGGTGATAATCACATGGCAACGAGAAGAGAAGCACGATTTAAGTTATGCCGTCGCTTCGGTGTGAACGTTTTCGGTCACGCGAAGGCTTTAAAACGTGTAAAAAAAGACCAACGTCAAAAGAAAATATCTGAATATGGTCTTCAATTATTAGAAAAACAAAAAGTTAAAGCATACTACAACTTGCTAGAACGCCAGTTCGTACGCTATTACGATAAAGCGAAAAAAATGCATGGTGTTACAGGCCAAAACATGTTGAAATTGTTGGAATGCCGTTTGGACAACCTTGTATATCGCATTGGCTTCGGTAACTCCATCCGTCAAGCACGTCAAATGGTAAACCATGGCCATATTCTTGTTAACGGCAAACGCGTTGACATTCCATCCTACCAATGTAAAGTTGGCGATGTAATCGAACTTCGTGAAGCTAGCCGTGACAACGAAATGTTCAAAGTGAACTTCCAAGAACTTCGTTCTTTCGAACTTCCTTACATCGAAAAAAATCTTGACGCTTTCCAAGGCACATTAACTCGCCTTCCTGAACGTGAAGAACTTCCTATCGAAGTAAACGAGACACTAATCGTCGAATTGTACTCCAAATAATAGGATACTACAGCAACCAATCTTCGGATTGGTTGCTTTTTTATGCTCTTAACAGTTGAAATTATTGCAAGCAGTTTATATAATGAAAGTATATATCATTTACTATATATTACATACGGTCTTAGTACACGGTATATTGAAATTATAAAATTCTTGCACAACGTACCGTATGTATTTCATCCTATGAAAAGCAATTAACACGAAGGTATCAACTATGTCGCAAATTCTCTTATCAATATTTTATTTCATTCTAGCCGGTATTGCCGAAATCGGTGGCGGTTATTTGGTATGGCTTCATCTGAAAGACGATAAAAGTCCATGGTATATGCTGGCAGGTGCTATCACACTCATCATTTATGGAATTATCCCTACCTTGCAAGAAGCCCCTTTCGGTAAGGTATACGCCGCCTATGGTGGCATCTTCATTGCCCTCTCTATTTTATGGGGCTATTATGTAGACGGCATTACACCCGATCGATATGATATCATCGGCGGTATTGTATCCATTATTGGGGTGCTCATTATTATGTATTATCCTCGATGATGCAATCTATCCTAACCAACTATATGTACATAACCGAAGCCAACAATTATCGTAGTTCCATTCAACAAAGTGTTCTCAATACAACCGAATACAAAAAACTCTAGTCAAAGCTATGTTCTTAATATACTACTTCAGCTAGAGTTTTTTGTATTTTTCCTTATTAATTTCCATCCATATCTATATCCAGAAAAACCATAAATATTTAGATATTTTTTATCCCTCCCCTTTTTCATAATAGAAATTATTTTATAGTTAATTATTTTCAGCACCAAACTCATTATTTAGTTCTATTATTCTTTCAAAATCTGGCTCAGATTTCCTAATTTCAGAATTTAACTGCAAAATCATATCTTTTGCTACTTCAAAAAATAAATCATTTTTTTCATCTATCACCTGAAACTGTATAAGTTGCTCACTTTCTATTATCATAGTAAATATTACACTAAATAAGTTTTCAATATCTTCTGCATTATCATCTGTTATATTAATAACAATATTATCTAAATCAGGTATAAAAAATTTTACTTTTTCACCATCCTGACTTCTTTCTATTTGTAAATTCATTAATTTTGTTTCCAAATATTTCTCCTCACTTTAAACATATATGCACTGCCTTCTAAATGTTTAATCGCCTCATTCTCCCAAGAAATTAAATTTTGGCTATTTTTAATAGAAATAAGCTCATTTGAATACATATTTCCCGCATAATATATATCTTTACTTGAATCACCTAGATAGTTACAAAATATTGTTTGTGTTGGCAGTGTATTTATAGCAATATTAGCATTATGCGTAGATAAAATCACAGTTTTTCCCATATCTCTCAAAAGTTTTATTTTAGGAATTATATATTCAGATATATATTTATTCCCAAGTCCTCGCTCTACTTCATCAAATATATAACAATCATAAGATAAATCTTCAAGTAAACCGCTTATCGATAAAATAGACTTTTCTCCTTCTGAAGGTTCATAAGTTTCGTCATTGCTCCTGATTACCTTACAACTTTTCTTAACCAATTCTCCAAAATAATCTATACCTTTTAGTTTTGACTCCTCCGGTGAAAATAACGCTTGAGAAAACTTCACCTTTATCAGGCAATACTCCTATTTTAATTTTTTTAGAAATTTTAAGTTTTTTGAACCCCTGTTTTACAGTGTTTACCTTCTCATAAAGAGATCTACTTTCAAAAACCATTTTATAAAAACCTATATTGGTAGGCTTAGACTTCTTTCCCGTCTTTTTATCTACAATTTCCTTTAAATTATCCAAAATTATACTCGTTTTTGAAACACCAAAAATATCCTTTGCTCTTAGTAATGATTTTTCATAAACATCTTTTCTTAGACTCTCTAATTCATATGTCAAAGTTTCTCTAGATTCATCATTATAATCCCTATATTTTAAATTAATCTTATCAACCTTAGAAATAGCGTCTTTATGCTTTATGTATGTCTCTACGATTTCATCAATAGAATCAGTATTATTTTTATCATATATGCAATCCGACTTCTTTATTTTTTTAGCATTTTTTGATATGTCCTGACTTCTATGATAATTAATATACTTATTAATAAAATCGCTGGGACTCTTCTTTTTATAATTTAGTAGATCATTTAATCCTTTAATTATATCTTCTTTCAAATCAATATCAACATCTACACCACATTTACTTCGCTCCAAAATATCTAGATAAACTTTCTCGTAATCTTTCCCCTCATGAAAAAATACTTTTTCACCACATTCCATTAATTTGGGATATACATAGTCTTTTAATAGTATAGTTTTACCAGCTCCCTTTCCACCAAAAATTACATTAACATCTTTATATATATGTAATCCATTAGAATTTGGCAAAATCAATTCTATTTTCTCACATTCCTTTATAAAAGAATTAATAAATACCTTCGGTTCTGTTGCTAATTCGTAAAACTTACTAAAGCTATCAACATTGAACTTTATCTCTGGTAACATTTTCGCCACCTGTGAGTAATTACTCCATTCTTTTACATCACTTCCTATTAGAGATATTTCATTATGAGCATTAATGATCCCCATCGTTTTAAGTTTAGGTTCTAAAATAATTGTATATCCAGATAAATCTGCTTTTAATCGATTTTTCTCTTCAATATTTATAGACCTTTCTTTATCTTTATCTAAAAAATGAGGAATAATTAATATGTCATCAACTTTAAATCGTTTTACACAACTTATTAGTTCAGTATATTCTAATTTATACTCTTCATAGTTTCTACTATCATCCTGAGAAAAAACCTCTTTAAACACATCTGAGCAGTTAGGATTGCAAACTAAAATAATATGTTTTATCTTATTACCAAACTTAACATCTAATTCTATACCAGAAATAATAATAACGTTTTTATCTGCTTTACTAATT